>NZ_CP020694.1:2758500-3065000 GCF_003611275.1 Sulfitobacter sp. D7 | reverse complement strand
TAGTCTGGGCGGGTAAAAGTATGCTTTTGATACAGGATAAAGAGGATCAGTTTCTTACCAGCTTCTGATCTTCGCGCGAGACGCTAAGTCTTGCTTTTTCTGGATCAAATCAAGCGCGAAAAGGGCGTTTGGTGAATGCCTTGGCAGTAAGAGGCGATGAAAGACGTGATACTCTGCGATAAGCCATGGGGAGCTGAGAATAAGCTTTGATCCATGGATTTCTGAATGGGGCAACCCACCTGATACTTTGTTATTACTGCACTTCGGTGCAGCTAATAACTTGGTAAACCAGGTATTTTTAGGCTGAATATATAGGCTTAAAAAGGCAAACCCGGGGAACTGAAACATCTAAGTACCCGGAGGAAAGGAAATCAATATGATACTCCCCTAGTAGCGGCGAGCGAACGGGGACCAGCCGAGCCATGAGTGTGGTTAGAATGCGTTGGAATGCGCAACCAAAGTGGGTGATAGTCCCGTATAAGAAGCATGATTGGACGTATTAAGTAGGGCGGAACACGTGAAATTCTGTCTGAAGATCGGAGGACCACCTTCGAAGGCTAAGTACTCCTTACTGACCGATAGTGAACCAGTACCGTGAGGGAAAGGTGAAAAGCACCCCGACGAGGGGAGTGAAACAGTACCTGAAACCGAACGCCTACAAACAGTTGGAGGGACCTTGCGTCCTGACAGCGTACCTTTTGTATAATGGGTCATCGACTTGGTCTCACGAGCAAGCTTAAGCCGTTAGGTGTAGGCGTAGCGAAAGCGAGTCTTAATAGGGCGTTGAGTTCGTGGGATCAGACCCGAAACCGAGTGATCTAGGCATGGCCAGGTTGAAGATAAGGTAACACTTATTGGAGGACCGAACCCACATCTGTTGAAAAAGATCGGGATGAGCTGTGCCTAGGGGTGAAAGGCCAATCAAACTCGGAGATAGCTGGTTCTCTGCGAAATCTATTTAGGTAGAGCGTCGACCGAATACCCTCGGGGGTAGAGCACTGGATGGGTAATGGGGCCCCACAGGCTTACTGATCCTAACCAAACTCCGAATACCGAGGAGTACTAGTCGGCAGACACACGGCGAATGCTAACGTCCGTCGTGAAGAGGGAAACAACCCTAACCTCCAGCTAAGGCCCCTAATTCATGGCTAAGTGGGAAAGCAGGTGAGACGACCAAAACAACCAGGAGGTTGGCTTAGAAGCAGCCATCCTTTAAAGATAGCGTAACAGCTCACTGGTCTAAATAAGTTGTCTTGCGGCGAAGATGTAACGGGGCTCAAGCCATGAGCCGAAGCTGAGGATGCATTTATTGCATGGTAGCAGAGCGTAGTGTGACATAGTTCCATGTGTCCTTACCTACTTAGGTAGGATTGGACACAAGGAGCTTTCTGTGAAGCTGGCGCGTGAGCGATCCGGTGGAGAGATCACTAGTGAGAATGATGACATGAGTAGCGACAAAGAGTGTGAGAGACACTCTCGCCGAAAGTCCAAGGGTTCCTGCTTAAAGCTAATCTGAGCAGGGTAAGCCGACCCCTAAGGCGAGGCCGAAAGGCGTAGTCGATGGGAACCAGGTTAATATTCCTGGGCCAGATGGAAGTGACGGATCTCGAGGGTAGTTCATCCTTATCGGATTGAATGGGCTGCTTAGAGGTCCCTGGAAATAGCTCCATCGCTAGATCGTACCCTAAACCGACACAGGTGGACAGGTAGAGAATACCAAGGCGCTTGAGAGAACTATGTTGAAGGAACTCGGCAAAATACCTCCGTAAGTTCGCGAGAAGGAGGCCCGGTTTCTAGGCAACTAGAGGCTGGGGGCACAAACCAGGGGGTGGCGACTGTTTATTAAAAACACAGGGCTCTGCGAAGTCGCAAGACGACGTATAGGGTCTGACGCCTGCCCGGTGCCTGAAGGTTAAAAGGAGGGGTGAGAGCTCTGAATTGAAGCCCAGGTAAACGGCGGCCGTAACTATAACGGTCCTAAGGTAGCGAAATTCCTTGTCGGGTAAGTTCCGACCTGCACGAATGGCGTAACGACTTCCCCGCTGTCTCCAACATAGACTCAGCGAAATTGAATTACCGGTCAAGATGCCGGTTACCCGCGGTTAGACGGAAAGACCCCGTGCACCTTTACTACAGCTTCACACTGGCATTAGGCCGAACATGTGCAGGATAGGTGGTGGGCTTTGAAACCGAGACGCCAGTCTCGGTGGAGCCTCCCTTGAGATACCACCCTTGTTCTGCTTGATGTCTAACCGCGGACCGTTATCCGGTTCCGGGACCCTGTGTGGCGGGTAGTTTGACTGGGGCGGTCGCCTCCTAAATCGTAACGGAGGCGCGCGAAGGTTGGCTCAGAGCGGTCGGAAATCGCTCGTTGAGTGCAATGGCAGAAGCCAGCCTGACTGCGAGACTGACAAGTCGAGCAGAGTCGAAAGACGGCCATAGTGATCCGGTGGTCCCAAGTGGGAGGGCCATCGCTCAACGGATAAAAGGTACGCCGGGGATAACAGGCTGATACTGCCCAAGAGTCCATATCGACGGCAGTGTTTGGCACCTCGATGTCGGCTCATCTCATCCTGGGGCTGGAGCAGGTCCCAAGGGTACGGCTGTTCGCCGTTTAAAGAGGTACGTGAGCTGGGTTTAGAACGTCGTGAGACAGTTCGGTCCCTATCTTCCGTGGGTGTAGGATACTTGAGAGGAGTTGCCCCTAGTACGAGAGGACCGGGGTGAACGATCCACTGGTGGACCAGTTGTTATGCCAATAGCAGTGCTGGGTAGCTATGATCGGACAGGATAACCGCTGAAGGCATCTAAGCGGGAAGCCCCCCTCAAAACAAGGTATCCCTGAGAGCCGAGGTAGACCACCTCGTCGATAGGCCAGAGATGTAAGCGTGGTAACACGTTCAGTTGACTGGTACTAATTGCTCGATAGGCTTGATTTGATCCAGTAGAAGCAAGACTTCAACTTATCAATCAAAAGCATACACATACAATCAGTTGTACATGACTTGGAACACGCTCTGCGTCGCAACGCGCAGAGCGCTTTATCAGGAGTTTATTTGGTTTGGTGATCATAGCGCGAGCAAAACACCTGGTCCCATCCCGAACCCAGCCGTTAAGTGCCGTAGCGCCGATGGTACTGCGTCTTAAGACGTGGGAGAGTAGGTCATCGCCAAACCTAATAAGTTCCTGATAAAACAGTATCTCTCGACGATGAGAAAAATAACAAAACCGCCGCAGCTATAAAGCTGCGGCGGTTTTGTCTTTGGGGGGGGCAAAACCACTATGCCTAAGAACTGTCCATTTTCCGCCCTGCAGGGGGCGCAATAGATCGGTAACTCTTTCGCAACTGTCTAAAGAGATCGATAAGATGACCCCCACAGATAAGGTTGCCCCTTCGTCAGCATCTGAATTGGACCCCACCGCGCTGTCTGCGATCCGAAACGTGATGGCGGAGGGGCATGCGGGCACCGGGATGGACACACCGGAGCCCACCGCCAAACATCGGCAGTCCGGACGCAATGCCTTTCCCGAGCTGCCGGAGCCGGAGGTTGCCAAAGCCAAATCCGAAAAACGTTTGCCGCTCAAGATACCTAAGAAACGGCCGTCGCCTCGGGCGGTGATGCTGAGCCTGCTTGCGCTCGCTGTGATTCTGCGGCCTTGGTTAGTACTGGGCGTGGTTTTCATCGCGGTGTTTGTCACGCTGGGGGTCTTTCTCGCCCTTGGTTATGACGGGTTTTGGGGGCGGGCATTGACGCTTGGGCGCTGGTATGCCGCGCGGCGGCCGGACCGGGCGGCGGCGCTTCATGCACGTTTGGATGCTTTCGCGATGAAATGGGATGCGGTGCTTGATCGCTTTCCCGAAGGGACGGTCGACGGGCTTTATCTGCCGGACTTTGGCGAAATGGCAGCGGCTGACACCCGCCATGATGAGGCCCTCGATCGCCGGTTTGACAGTCTGCGCAACTCCGAAGCCTAGGCCGGACGCGATGGTGTCTTGAAACTAGGGGGCGGACCCGTTACATCCGCCCAATCGGGCAACAAGGAAAGATGTCATGGCCACCACCAATCCGCTTCAGTTCATCCAGCAGGTTCGTACCGAAGTTGCCAAGGTTGTTTGGCCGACCAAGCGCGAAGTGATGCTGACCACTGTGATGGTCTTTATCCTTGCCGCGCTGACGGCGGTTTTCTTTGCGATCGTAGATATCCTGATCCGCGGCGGTCTACAGCAGATCCTTGGGATGTTCGGCTAAGCATCGCCCGCTCGGGTGAATTTATCTTTACACCCTTGAAACCTGCGTCTGCGCGGGCTATTGCGCAGACCTGACCTGAAAAGGGGCGTGCGGCGATTCGAGTTGCGCGCCGATTTTTTGTTCAGATGTTGCGGGGCCGAGGCTCCGTGTGATTGACGAATTTACATGCCGGGGCAGCCCGCATGGCAAGACAGGGACCAGAGTTCAGATGGCAAAACGGTGGTATTCGGTCAGTGTCCTGTCGAACTTCGAAAAGAAGATCGCCGAGCAGATCCGCGCGTCCGTGGCCGAGCAGGAACTTGAAGACCAGATTGACGAAGTGCTGGTGCCCACCGAAGAGGTGATCGAGGTCCGGCGCGGCAAGAAGGTGACCACCGAGCGTCGCTTCATGCCCGGCTATGTGCTGGTGCATATGGAAATGTCCGACGCGGGCTATCACCTGATCAACTCGATCAACCGCGTCACCGGTTTCTTGGGCCCGCAAGGCCGCCCGATGCCGATGCGCGATGCCGAGGTTCAGGCGATCTTGGGTCGCGTGCAGGAAGGCGAAGAAGCTCCACGCACGCTGATCCACTTCGAGATCGGCGAAAAGGTCAAGGTTGCCGACGGTCCGTTCGAAGACTTCGACGGCATGATCGAAGAGGTCGACGAGGACAACCAGCGCCTCAAGGTATCGGTCTCGATCTTTGGCCGGGAAACCCCGGTCGAATTGGAATTCACTCAGGTCAACAAGCAGATCTGAGCGTGAGGCGGGGTTCGCCCCGCCATCCCGGCGCCTGAGGGCGTCGGTCATTGTGGGAGGCAAGGGCGCCGCGGCGCCCAACCCGGACCACGCAACGAAGATCCCGCGGGGCGCGCCCCAAGGGTGTTGAAAGGAGAATGGTCAGATGGCCAAGAAACTCGTCGGTACGATGAAGTTGCAAGTTAAAGCGGGTCAAGCAAACCCGTCCCCGCCCGTTGGTCCGGCTCTCGGTCAGCGCGGCATCAACATCATGGAATTCTGCAAGGCGTTCAACGCCAAGACCGCAGACCTGGAGCCGGGCGCACCGTGCCCCACCGTGATCAGCTACTATCAGGACAAGTCCTTCACCATGGACATCAAGACGCCCCCGGCGTCCTACTACCTGAAAAAAGCTGCCAAGGTGAATTCCGGCGCGAAAACGCCGAGCCGTGAAACCGTCGGCACCGTGACCACCAAGCAGCTGCGCGAGATCGCAGAAGCAAAAGCCGCCGACCTGTCCGCGAACGACGTGGAAGCGGCGATGAAGATCATTCTGGGCTCTGCCCGGTCCATGGGCATCGAGGTGAAGTAAGATGGCAAAACTTGGAAAACGCACCCGCGCCGCCCGTGAAGCCTTTGCTGGTAAAGAAGAGATCACCGTTGAAGAAGCGGTAAGCCTCATCAAAGCAAGCGCAAACGCAAAGTTTGACGAAACCATCGAGATCGCGATGAACCTCGGTGTTGACCCACGCCACGCAGACCAGATGGTCCGCGGTGTTGTCGGCCTGCCCAACGGCACCGGCAAAACCATGCGCGTTGCTGTCTTCGCCCGTGGCGCGAAAGCTGAAGAAGCCGAAAAGGCTGGCGCAGATATCGTTGGTGCAGAAGACCTGATGGAAACCGTGCAGTCCGGCAAGATCGACTTTGATCGTTGCATCGCGACACCCGACATGATGCCGATCGTTGGCCGTCTGGGTAAAGTGCTTGGCCCCCGTAACCTGATGCCGAACCCCAAGGTTGGCACCGTGACCATGGATGTCGCCGACGCCGTGAAAGCGGCCAAGGGCGGTGAAGTTCAGTTCAAAGCCGAAAAGGGCGGTGTCGTCCACGCAGGCGTTGGCAAACTGTCCTTCGACGAAGCCAAGCTGGCCGAAAACATCCGTGCTTTTGTTGGCGCGGTGTCCAAAGCCAAGCCTGCCGGTGCCAAAGGCACATATATGAAAAAGATCAACCTGAGCTCCACAATGGGCCCGGGCGTGTCGGTCGCTGTCGAGAACGCAACCGCCGAGTGATCCAGTGGGGTGGGGGCCAGCCTCCCACCTTACGACCCGAGATTTGGCGGCTTCGGCCGTCAGATACGCAAGGACCAAAAGATCGGTCCGCGCGTCTGTCCGAGACGGAGGGTTTGGGCCTTGGCCTGAATAATTCCTTCCTGAGATGGGAAACCGGAAAAATTCTGCCCTCGGGCGGTTTTGGCCGGGACCCTGACATTGGACCCGAATGGGATGCAAAAGATCGCATCCTGAACTGAGCCGGGGGGCAACCCCCAAATTTGGAGTGAAACTGTGGATAGAGCACAAAAAGAACAGCTGGTCGACGAACTCGGCCAGATCTTTGAAAGCTCTGGCGTCGTTGTGGTTAGCCACTACGTCGGTTTGACAGTTGCCGAAATGCAGGACCTTCGGGCGCGCGCACGCGCTGCCGGTGGGGCCGTGCGTGTTGCCAAAAACAGGCTCGCCAAGATCGCCCTTGAGGGCAAGCCATGCGAAAGCATCGCTGACCTTCTGACGGGTATGACCGTTCTGACCTATTCTGAGGATCCTGTGGCTGCGGCCAAGGTTGCTCAGGAATTCTCCAAGGAAAACCCAAAGCTGGTGATCCTTGGTGGTTCCATGGGTGAGAACGCGTTGGACGCCGCTGGTGTCGAAGCCGTGTCGAAAATGCCTTCGCGGGAGGAGCTTATCTCCACCATCGCGGGCATGCTCGGCGCACCTGCTTCGAACATCGCCGGGGCCATTGGCGCACCTGCAAGCAACATCGCATCCATCTTGTCCACGATCGAGGACAAGGCGGCTGCGTAAGGCATATCGTCAAGCCGGCGCTCGGGTTGAACACGCGCGTTGGAACACACATATCGTAACGGAAAGAGCTAAACATGGCTGATCTGAAAAAACTGGCAGAAGACATCGTTGGTCTGACTCTGCTTGAAGCACAAGAACTGAAAACCATCCTCAAAGACGAGTACGGCATCGAGCCCGCCGCTGGCGGCGCAGTGATGATGGCTGGTCCTGCTGATGGCGGCGCTGCCGAAGAAGAAAAGACCGAATTCGACGTCGTTCTGAAGAACGCCGGCGCATCCAAGATCAACGTGATCAAGGAAGTCCGCGGCATCACAGGTCTCGGCCTGAAAGAAGCCAAAGACCTGGTCGAAGCCGGTGGCAAGATCAAAGAAGGCGTCGACAAAGCCGAAGCCGAAGAGATCAAAGGCAAGCTGGAAGCAGCTGGCGCCGAAGTCGAGCTGGCCTAAGCCAGAGGTGCGCGGCAACGTGCACCACGCATGAACAAGGGCTGGACGGGAGTTTTCCTGTCCAGCCTGACCTGTTTTGACGAATGTTCCGTCCGGCGGAGTATTTCTCTGGAGAGGTCCATGGTCGGAAGGGATGCAGTGGGACGCATTCCAAGAATTGACCCGGATTTTCCGCTCTTATGGGCGCGCACCACGGCCCCGGTGGTTGATGCGCTCGGCAAGAGACACGAAAGGTGACACGACACATGGCACAATCCTTCCTTGGCCAGAAACGTCTGCGTAAATATTACGGCAAAATCCGCGAAGTGCTGGAGATGCCGAACCTCATCGAGGTTCAGAAATCCTCTTACGATCTGTTCTTGAATTCCGGCGACGCCGAGACCCCCACCGATGGTGAAGGTATCACAGGTGTTTTCCAGTCGGTTTTCCCGATCAAAGATTTCAATGAGACCTCCGTGCTTGAATACGTCAAGTACGAGCTGGAAAAACCGAAATACGATGTTGAGGAATGTCAGCAGCGTGACATGACCTACAGCGCGCCACTCAAGGTGACGCTGCGCCTCATCGTGTTTGATGTAGACGAAGACACCGGCGCCAAGTCGGTCAAAGACATCAAAGAACAAGACGTGTTCATGGGCGACATGCCCCTGATGACGCCGAACGGCACTTTCGTCGTGAACGGCACCGAGCGTGTGATCGTATCCCAGATGCACCGCTCCCCGGGCGTGTTCTTTGACCACGACAAGGGCAAAACCCACTCTTCGGGTAAGCTCCTCTTCGCTTGCCGCATCATCCCCTACCGCGGTTCCTGGCTGGACTTTGAATTCGACGCCAAAGACATCGTCTTTGCCCGGATCGACCGCCGCCGCAAACTGCCTGTGACGACCTTGCTCTATGCCCTCGGGCTGGACCAAGAGGCGATCATGAACGCCTACTACAAGACGGTCACCTACACGCTTGAGAAGAACAAGGGCTGGGTTGCACCCTTCTTCCCCGACCGCGTGCGCGGCACCCGTCCGACCTATGATCTGGTGGATGCAGCGACAGGTGAAATCCTGTTCGAAGCGACCAAAAAGGTCACGCCTCGCGCCGTCAAAAAGCTGCTCGACGAAGGCAAGGTCAAAGACCTGCTGCTGCCTTTCGATCACATCGTTGGCAAGTTCGTCGCGCGTGACATCATCAACGAAGAAACCGGTGCGATCTACGTCGAAGCCGGTGACGAGTTGACGCTGGAATACGACAAAGACGGCACCCTGATCGGCGGCACCGCGAAGGAGCTGATCGACGCGGGCATCACCGAGATTCCGTTGTTGGACATCGACAACGTCAACGTCGGCCCCTACATGCGCAACACCATGGCGATGGACAAGAACATGAACCGCGACACCGCGCTCATGGACATCTACCGCGTCATGCGCCCGGGCGAGCCGCCCACCGTTGAGGCCGCGTCTGCGCTCTTTGACACGTTGTTCTTTGATAGCGAACGCTATGACCTCTCGGCTGTTGGCCGCGTGAAAATGAACATGCGTTTGGCGCTTGATAAGCCCGACACACAGCGCACGCTGGACCGTGACGACATTGTCGCTTGTATCAAAGCGCTGGTTGACCTGCGCGATGGCCGTGGCGACATCGACGACATTGACCACCTCGGCAACCGTCGTGTGCGTTCCGTCGGCGAACTAATGGAAAACCAGTACCGCGTCGGCCTGCTGCGCATGGAGCGTGCGATCAAAGAGCGGATGTCCTCCGTCGAGATCGACACGGTGATGCCGCAAGACCTGATCAACGCTAAGCCAGCCGCGGCTGCGGTGCGTGAATTCTTCGGCTCGTCGCAGCTGTCGCAGTTTATGGACCAAACCAACCCGCTGTCCGAAGTGACGCACAAGCGTCGCCTCTCGGCGCTTGGGCCTGGCGGTTTGACACGTGAGCGTGCGGGCTTTGAAGTGCGCGACGTTCACCCGACCCACTATGGTCGGATGTGCCCGATTGAAACGCCGGAAGGGCCGAACATTGGTCTGATCAACTCGCTGGCCACTTTTGCCCGCGTGAACAAATACGGCTTCATCGAAACGCCTTACCGCGTGGTCAAGGACAGCACCGTCACCGACGAAGTGCACTACATGTCCGCAACCGAGGAAATGCGCCACACCGTGGCTCAGGCGAACGCCAACCTCGACGAGAACATGAAGTTCGTCAACGAACTGGTCTCGACCCGTCAGTCCGGTGACTACACGTTGGCCCCGACGGAAAACGTGGACCTAATCGACGTTTCGCCCAAGCAGTTGGTCTCGGTCGCTGCTTCGTTGATCCCGTTCCTCGAAAACGACGACGCCAACCGCGCTCTCATGGGCTCGAACATGCAACGTCAGGCGGTTCCGCTTCTGCAAGCTGAGGCGCCGCTCGTCGGCACCGGCATCGAAGAAGTTGTGGCACGCGATTCCGGGGCGGCCTACACGGCACGCCGCGCGGGTATCATCGACCAAGTCGATGCTTCCCGTATCGTGATCCGGGCCACCGAAGACCTTGAGCTGGGCGACGCGGGTGTGGACATCTACCGCATGCGCAAATTCCAGCGCTCGAACCAGAACACCTGCATCAACCAGCGCCCGCTGGTGAAAGTGGGCGAGAAGGTCACGAAAGGTCAGGTCATCGCAGATGGCCCGTCGACCGATATGGGGGAACTGGCGCTCGGCAAGAACGTCGTCGTCGCCTTCATGCCGTGGAATGGCTACAACTACGAAGACTCCATCCTGATCTCCGAGCGGATTTCCCGTGATGACGTCTTCACCTCGATCCACATCGAGGAATTCGAAGTCGCCGCGCGTGACACGAAGCTTGGGCCAGAAGAAATCACCCGCGACATTCCCAACGTCGGCGAGGAAGCTCTGCGCAACCTCGACGAAGCCGGTATCGTGTACATCGGTGCGGACGTAGAGCCGGGCGACATCCTTGTGGGTAAGATCACCCCGAAGGGCGAAAGCCCGATGACGCCGGAAGAAAAGCTTCTGCGCGCCATTTTCGGTGAGAAAGCCTCTGACGTGCGCGACACCTCGTTGCGTGTGAAGCCAGGCGATTTCGGCACCGTTGTCGAAGTGCGCGTCTTCAACCGTCACGGTGTCGAGAAAGACGAGCGTGCGCTGCAGATCGAGCGTGAGGAAGTCGAACGTCTGGCCCGTGACCGGGACGACGAGCTGGCGATCCTCGACCGCAACATCTACGCGCGTCTCAAGGACATGATCCTTGGCAAAATCGCCGTCAAAGGCCCGAAAGGCGTGAAGGCGAACAGCCAGATCACCGAGGAACTGCTGGAAACTCTGACCCGTGGTCAGTGGTGGCAGCTGGCCCTTGAGGACGAGGATGACGCGAAGATCGTCGAAGCCCTGAACGAGCAGTACGAGATCCAGAAACGGACCTTGGATGCACGTTTCGAGGATAAGGTCGAGAAAGTACGTCGTGGTGACGATCTGCCCCCGGGTGTGATGAAGATGGTCAAAGTGTTCGTGGCGGTGAAGCGTAAGCTGCAGCCGGGCGACAAGATGGCCGGTCGTCACGGGAACAAGGGTGTGATCTCGAAAGTGGTGCCAATGGAGGACATGCCGTTCCTCGCCGATGGTACCCCGGTCGACTTCTGCCTTAACCCTCTGGGTGTTCCTAGCCGGATGAACGTCGGTCAGATTCTTGAGACACACATGGGCTGGGCCGCACGCGGTCTGGGCATCAACATCGACGAGGCGCTGCAAGAGTATAAGCGTTCCGGCGATCTGACACCTGTGCGTGAAGCAATGCAGCTGGCTTATGGCGATGATGTCTACGAAGAGGGCATCACCGGCATGGACGAGGACACGCTTCTTGAAGTGGCCGACAACGTGCGCCGCGGCGTGCCAATTGCCACGCCGGTCTTTGACGGTGCCAAGGAAGCGGACGTGAACGACAGCCTCAAGCGTGCTGGGTTCGACACCTCCGGTCAGTCGGTGCTGTTCGATGGTCGTACAGGTGAGCAGTTTGCCCGCCCCGTGACTGTCGGCGTCAAGTACCTGCTCAAGCTGCACCACCTGGTGGACGACAAAATCCACGCACGTTCGACAGGGCCGTACTCCCTCGTCACACAGCAGCCGCTGGGTGGTAAGGCACAGTTCGGTGGCCAGCGCTTTGGTGAGATGGAAGTCTGGGCTCTTGAAGCTTACGGCGCCGCTTACACATTGCAGGAAATGCTGACCGTCAAGTCGGACGACGTCGCGGGCCGGACCAAGGTCTATGAAAGCATCGTCAAGGGCGAGGATAACTTCGAAGCGGGCATTCCAGAGAGCTTTAACGTTCTCGTCAAGGAAGTGCGCGGCCTCGGCCTGAATATGGAACTCCTGGATGCGGAGGAGGATGAGTGACGCGGTAAACGGGATTTTTTAAGAATCCCGGCCCGTTTTCTTCAAAAGAAAACGGGTCCGGTCCCTCCCAACGCACCCCTTTCAAGGATTTGAAAATGAACCAGGAACTGACAAACAACCCGTTCAACCCGCTGACGCCGCAAAAAGCGTTTGACGAAATCAAGGTCTCTTTGGCCTCGCCCGAGCGGATCCTCAGCTGGTCCTTCGGTGAGATCAAAAAGCCGGAAACCATCAACTACCGGACGTTCAAGCCCGAGCGTGACGGCCTGTTCTGCGCGCGTATCTTTGGCCCGATCAAAGACTACGAATGCCTTTGCGGCAAATATAAGCGGATGAAGTATCGCGGCGTTGTCTGCGAGAAATGTGGTGTCGAAGTCACGCTGCAAAAGGTCCGCCGTGAGCGTATGGGCCACATCGAACTGGCGTCGCCAGTCGCGCACATCTGGTTCCTCAAGTCGCTGCCCTCGCGCATCGGCCTGATGCTGGACATGACACTGCGTGATCTGGAACGTGTTCTCTACTTCGAGAACTACGTGGTGATCGAGCCGGGCCTTACCGATCTTCAATACGGTCAGATGATGACCGAAGAAGAATACATGGACGCCCAAGACGCCTATGGCATGGACGCTTTCACCGCCAACATCGGTGCCGAAGCGATCCGCGAAATGCTGGCCGCCATCGATCTGGAAGCCGAAGCCGAGACCCTGCGCGCCGATCTGAAAGAGGCGACAGGCGAGCTGAAGCCTAAGAAGATCATCAAGCGTCTGAAAGTGGTTGAGTCCTTCCTCGAGTCGGGCAACCGTCCTGAGTGGATGGTCATGACCGTGATCCCGGTGATCCCGCCAGAACTGCGCCCGCTGGTGCCGCTGGATGGTGGCCGCTTCGCGACCTCCGACCTCAACGACCTGTACCGCCGCGTGATCAACCGGAACAACCGTCTGAAGCGTCTGATCGAGCTGCGCGCGCCTGACATCATCGTCCGCAACGAAAAGCGGATGCTGCAGGAATCCGTCGACGCTCTGTTCGACAACGGCCGCCGTGGTCGCGTCATCACCGGTGCCAACAAGCGCCCGCTGAAGTCGCTCTCGGACATGCTGAAAGGCAAGCAGGGTCGCTTCCGTCAGAACCTTTTGGGTAAGCGCGTCGACTTCTCGGGCCGTTCGGTCATTGTGACCGGTCCTGAGTTGAAGCTGCACCAATGTGGTCTGCCCAAGAAGATGGCCTTGGAGCTGTTCAAGCCGTTCATCTACTCGCGTCTGGAGGCCAAAGGTCTGTCCTCCACCGTGAAACAGGCGAAGAAACTGGTCGAAAAAGAGCGTCCCGAAGTTTGGGACATCCTTGATGAGGTGATCCGTGAACACCCCGTCATGCTCAACCGCGCGCCGACGCTTCACCGTCTTGGCATTCAGGCGTTCGAGCCCGTGTTGATCGAAGGTAAAGCGATCCAGCTTCACCCGCTGGTCTGCTCGGCCTTTAACGCTGACTTCGACGGTGACCAGATGGCCGTTCACGTGCCGCTCTCGCTGGAAGCCCAGTTGGAAGCGCGTGTTCTGATGATGTCCACGAACAACGTTCTGTCGCCTGCAAACGGCGCCCCGATCATCGTGCCATCGCAGGATATGATCTTGGGTCTCTACTACACGACCCTTGAGCGTAAAGGCATGGTTGGCGAAGGCATGGTCTTTGGTTCGGTTGATGAGGTGCAGCACGCCCTCGACGCCGGTGCGGTTCACCTGCACACCAAGATTAAAGCCCGGATCAAACAGATCGACGCCGAAGGCAACGAAGTGATGATGCGCTTTGACACGACCCCCGGTCGTGTACGTCTTGGCGCCTTGCTGCCGCTGAACGCCAAAGCACCGTTTGATCTGGTCAACCGTCTGCTGCGGAAGAAAGAAGTGCAGCAGGTCATCGACACCGTCTACCGTTATTGCGGTCAGAAAGAGTCGGTCATCTTCTGTGACCAGATCATGACGATGGGTTTCCGCGAAGCTTTCAAAGCGGGCATCTCCTTCGGCAAAGACGACATGCTGATCCCAGACTCCAAATGGCCGCTGGTTGAAGAGACCCGCGAGCAGGTGAAGGACTTTGAACAGCAGTACATGGACGGCCTGATCACTCAGGGCGAAAAGTACAACAAAGTCGTCGATGCATGGTCGAAGTGTAACGACAAGGTCACGGACGCGATGATGGGCTCCATCTCGGCCACCACGTACCACGAGAATGGTTCCGAAAAAGAGCCGAACTCGGTCTACATGATGGCCCACTCCGGTGCCCGTGGCTCGGTCACGCAGATGAAACAGCTGGGCGGGATGCGCGGCCTGATGGCGAAGCCGAATGGCGACATCATCGAGACGCCGATCATCTCGAACTTTAAAGAAGGTCTGACCGTTCTTGAGTACTTCAACTCGACCCACGGTGCGCGGAAAGGTCTGTCGGATACTGCTTTGAAAACAGCGAACTCCGGCTACCTGACACGCCGTCTGGTGGACGTGGCGCAAGACTGCATCGTGCGTCAGCATGACTGTGGTACTGAGACTGCGATTACGGCTGAAGCAGCGGTTAACGACGGTGAGGTTGTCTCCTCGCTGGCCGAGCGTTTGCTGGGCCGTGTTGCGGCGGATGATATTCTGGTGCCCGGCACCGAGGATGTTCTGGTGCCCGCAGGCTCGTTGATCGACGAGCGCATGTCGGATGCCATCGACGAAGCCGGGGTGCAGTCCGCACGGATCCGCAGCCCACTTACCTGTGATGCCGAAGAGGGTGTCTGCGCCATGTGCTATGGCCGTGACCTTGCACGCGGTACGCTGGTTAACCAAGGTGAGGCTGTCGGCATCATCGCGGCCCAGTCGATTGGTGAACCCGGTACTCAGCTGACGATGCGGACCTTCCACATCGGCGGCGTTGCTCAGGGTGGTCAGCAGTCCTTCCTCGAGGCCAGCCAGTCCGGCAAAATCGTGTTCGACAATGCGCAGACGCTTGAAAACAGCGCCGGTGAAATGCTCGTCATGGGCCGGAACATGAAACTGTCGATCGTCGATGAGAACGGCGATGAGCGCGCCAGCCACAAGATCGGCTACGGCACCAAGCTTCACGTCAAGGAAGGCGACAGCGTGGCACGCGGCGACAAGCTGTTCGAATGGGATCCCTACACCCTGCCGATCATCGCCGAAAAACCTGGTATGACCAAATACGTCGACCTTGTTTCGGGCATCGCGGTCAAAGAAGACACCGACGAAGCAACCGGCATGACTCAGAAGATCGTGATCGACTGGCGCGCGGCCCCCAAGGGCAACGAGCTTAAGCCCGAGATCATCTTGGTGGGTGAAGATGGCGAACCGGTCCGCAACGATGCGGGCAACCCGGTTACCTATCCGATGTCGGTGGATGCGGTTCTGTCCGTTGAGGACCAGACCGAGGTTCAGGCCGGTGACATCATCGCGCGTATCCCGCGTGAAGGTGCCAAGACCAAGGACATTACCGGTGGTCTGCCGCGTGTTGCCGAACTCTTTGAGGCACGTCGCCCCAAAGACCACGCCATCATCGCGGAAATCGACGGCTATGTGCGCTTCGGCAAGGACTACAAGAACAAGCGCCGCATCGCGATCGAAAGCTCGGATGATCCGGACGTGAAGGTTGAATACATGGTACCCAAGGGGAAACACATCCCCGTTGCCGAAGGCGACTTCGTGCAGAAGGGTGACTACATCATGGACGGCAACCCCGCGCCGCACGACATTCTGGCGATCATGGGCGTCGAAGCTCTGGCTGAATACATGATTGACGAAGTGCAGGACGTTTACCGCCTGCAGGGTGTGAAGATTAACGACAAACACATCGAAGTCATCGTGCGTCAAATGCTGCAGAAGTGGGAAATCCAGGAAAGCGGCGACACCACGCTGCTCAAGGGTGAACACGTCGACAAGCAGGAATTCGATCAGGCCAACGAAAAGGCCCTGTCGAAGGGTGGCCGTCCTGCCAAGGGCGAACCGATCCTGCTGGGCATCACCAAGGCGTCGCTGCAGACCCGCAGCTTCATCTCTGCCGCGTCCTTCCAGGAAACAACGCGCGTGCTGACCGAAGCTTCGGTTCAGGGCAAGCGGGACAAACTGGTCGGTCTGAAAGAGAACGTCATCGTGGGCCGTCTGATCCCGGCGGGCACTGGTGGGGCGACCCAGCAGATGCGCAAAGTGGCGACAGACCGCGACAACGTCGTGATCGAAGCGCGCCGCGAAGAGGCCGAAGCCGCCGCCGCACTGGCAGCACCTGCGGCCTCTGCGGATGACGACATCGTTGGTGGTGATGTATTCAACACGCCGGTCGGCGACGACGAGAGCCGCGATTGATCGCCGCTCTGACCTGACAATCAAAAGCCCCCGCAGTGAAAGCTGCGGGGGCTTTTTAATGCGCGGTGCCGCAGCATTGATTGCACATTGCCAGCGAGATGGCCGGGAATTTGCCGCCGTAGCCTTACATCCGCCACATAGTCGCAATAGGTTTGCGAAAGCTTAACCGTCGTAAGGTTCTTCAGATGACGTCTCGCATTCTACATATCGACGATGATCCGATCATTCTGGAATTGGTAAAGATGATCTTTTCCGACGACAGATCGCTGACCTTTGTCTCTTGCCTGAACGCCCGCGATGCGCTGGCGGTGGTGAATGACCTGAAGCCCGATTTGATCATCAGTGATATCTCCATGCCCGATATGGGCGGTTTGGAATTGGCGCACCGCTTTGGCGAAAACCCCGCCATCGCCGGAACGCCTATTATCTTCCTCAGCGGCCGCACCCGCGATCTTGAGGTTTATGACGCCTTTCGCAATCTGGCCGCGACGGTGATGCAAAAGCCTGTCGAGCCGGGGTTGCTGCGCAGCACGGTTCGGAACCTGTTGGCCAGTCAGCAACAGCCGGTGGCGCAGGCGTCCAACCAGTAAGGCCGGGCAACTGCTGGGCACCCGTCTTACGCAGCCGCCATGCCGCATTTGAGGGGCGCAAGCCGCTGTCCTGCATAGCCGCCCGTTCTTGACAGCTCCCGCGCCCGCTGCCAGTCATTCGGGAGCGGCATCGATATAAGCCGCGCGGTTTTTTCCCGGAGCGCTTCCATGTCCCCCAATACCATCGGCGCGCTGCTGATGATTGCCTCGATGGCCTGTTTCACGTTTAACGACACGCTGCTGAAAATGACCGACGGGGCCCTGCCGCTGTTTCAGCTTTTGTTCCTGCGGGGGGTGACGACCTCGGTCCTGATCTTGGCCCTCAGCCGCCAGCTTGGCCGGATTGATTTCCGGCTCCAGCCGCGGGATTGGCGGGTGATTGGCCTGCGCTCGGTGGCCGAGATTGCAGCGGCTTATTTCTTTCTCACCGCGCTGTTCAACATGCCTTTGGCCAATGTGACCGCCATCCTTCAGGTGGTGCCGCTTTCGGTGACGCTGGCCGCCGCGTTGGTGTTTCGGCAGGCGGTGGGCTGGCGGCGGTTGGTGGCGATCGGGATCGGTTTCTGCGGTGTCCTGCTGATCGTGAAGCCGGGCGCGGAAGGGTTCAACATTTGGTCGATCTACGTCTTGATAGCGGTGCTTTGCGTGACGGTCCGTGACCTGTCGACCCGCGCCTTGTCGCCTGCGGTGCCTTCCATGACCGTCACCTTGGTGACCGCGCTGTCGGTGATGACGGCGGCGGGGCTGGCATCCCTCAGCGGACCATGGGCGCCGGTGACCCCGTCGGTGGCGGCGCTGATCGGCGGCTCCGGGGTCTTTGTGTTGGGCGGCTATTTCTTTTCGATCCAAGTCATGCGGGTCGGCGATATCGGATTTGTCGCGCCGTTTCGCTATACTGGCCTGCTTTGGGCGCTGCTGCTGGGCTGGGCGGTCTTTGGGGAATGGCCGGGTGTCTTGACGCTGGTCGGCGCCGGCATTGTCGTGGCCACAGGGGTCTTTACCCTCTACCGCGAGCGGAAGCTGAAGGTTCAGGCCGAGAAGACACGCCGTACTTGATCGTTGTCGATGGCAAAGCGCGTTCGAAACAGCGCTTCGCCTTCGGCATCCAGCGGGGCCACGTCCACATGGCGCGCAAGCCCTTGGCGCGAATCGTTCGATCCGTTGTGGCTGCGCACGAACATCGCCGCGTCGGGCAGGCTGACGTAGGGCATGAAGCGCGGCAGTTTCTCATGGGCGAAGTTCATGATCGTGACCGGGCTTCCGCCTTTCACATACATCGCCAAGGCCGCCACATTGAGGGGGCGAAACACTTCCGCCGCGCGGATGCCGCCCTGCCCGAACTCCGCGATATACCCTTTGGGCCAGTCGAAAGCGACCGAGCGTTGACCCGTCAAAAGCCCCGCGCTGTCCTCAACCGTACGCCGCAGCCGGGCAATGAAATCGACCGAGACCGCATCGTCATCGTCATAGCGGAATTGCAGGCAGGGCTCTTTGGGGTTGATCCGCGCGGCGTTCAGCACCTCTTTCATCACCTCGCGGTGCTGGCGGGGCGGCTCGCGGTGGATCACCGCTTGCGGCAGGTCGGCGAGGAGCGATTCGAGGCGGCGTGCGTGGTGGTCCGGGAACTGGTCGCCGATCACGAAGATCATTGAGAAATCCGGGTCTGACTGTGCTTTGAGGCAGGGCAGGGCGACGGCCTCAAGCAAGCGGAAGCGCTCCTCAAGCCGGGCGTCGTCATAGAGGTAGGCGATACGTTCCTCGGTGGTGTCGTGCCCCACCTGAAATCCCCCAAGGGCGGGGTAAGAAAAACGGCACAGGCCGATGGCTTGCATGGTATTGCCCCTCAAGGAAAACTTCGACGAATATGGCGACAGGGGGCAGCCGCTGGCAAGGGGGCTCTGCGAGGGAAGGGGCCACATGGCGCATCCAGAGCACGCGATCCTCTGCTCTGGACAGCGCCGGGACGGGCCCTGCTGTTGACAGCCCCCGCGCAACGTCCTATACGCCCGCTATCTCGGGGGTGGAGGCCGCTCTGCCAATCCGAACTCATAACTCAAGTGGTCACGATCCGGCCTACTACTGGCCCGATCCTCTGTTAACCCACCGCGTCGTTTTCCTCGGTACGGGAACGTTGCGGTCATTTTGCTTTGTGGACGCACGAAGTAACCGAATTTAGCCGCATGGGGGATCCCCCGTGTACAAAATCTGAGCGATACGGGGATATATCCGGAATGCCAACGATCCAACAGCTGATCCGCAAGCCGCGGCAGCCGAAAGTCAAACGTTCGAAATCCATGCACCTGCAGGAGTGCCCGCAAAAGCGCGGCGTCTGCACACGGGTTTACACAACAACACCCAAGAAGCCGAACTCGGCCATGCGTAAGGTTGCCAAAGTGCGCCTGACCAATGGTTTCGAAGTCATCTCTTACATCCCGGGCGAGAGCCACAACCTTCAGGAACACTCCGTGGTTCTGATCCGCGGCGGTCGTGTAAAAGACCTTCCGGGTGTGCGTTACCACATCCTGCGCGGTGTTCTCGATACCCAAGGTGTCAAGGACCGGAAGCAGCGCCGCTCCAAGTACGGCGCGAAGCGTCCGAAGTAATCTCGCAGTGGTGGGGCATGCCCCCACCAATCCATTCGATGTTGGGTGGGGCATGGCCCCACCACCCGCCAAGAGGAAGACACTGACATGTCACGCCGCCACGCCGCTGAAAAACGCGAAGTCCTGCCAGACGCCAAATACGGCGATCTGGTTCTCACCAAATTCATGAACAACCTGATGATCGACGGCAAGAAATCTGTCGCCGAGCGCATCGTCTACAACGCGATGACCCGCGTCGAAGACAAGATCAAGCGCGCCCCGATCGAAGTGTTCCACGAAGCACTTGAAAACATCCAGCCGTCCGTCGAAGTTCGTTCGCGTCGCGTTGGTGGTGCCACCTATCAGGTGCCAGTCGAAGTGCGCCCCGAGCGCCGTCAGGCGCTGGCGATCCGCTGGTTGATCAAAGCCGCGCGCGCCCGCAACGAAAACACCATGGAAGAGCGTCTTGCAGGCGAACTGATGGACGCTGTCCAGTCCCGTGGTACTGCCGTTAAAAAGCGCGAAGATACGCACAAGATGGCCGACGCCAACAAAGCGTTCAGCCACTACCGCTGGTAATTTCAACGTCGCGCCCGGTTTCGGGCGCGATCTGTTCGTACTGATATTTTCGAGGAAGCAGCCCCATGGCACGCGACTATCCGCTCCAACGCTACCGCAACTTCGGCATCATGGCTCACATCGATGCCGGCAAAACCACCTGTTCCGAACGCATCCTGTTCTACACCGGCAAAAGCCACAACATCGGTGAGGTGCATGACGGCGCCGCAACGATGGACTGGATGGAGCAAGAGCAGGAACGCGGGATCACCATTACATCCGCCGCGACCACCACGTTCTGGCAGCGCCAGGAAGAGCCCACAGCCGATGCGACATCTGACACCAAGTTCCGGATGAACATCATCGACACCCCCGGCCACGTTGACTTCACCATCGAAGTTGAGCGTTCGCTGGCCGTTCTCGACGGCGCGGTTGCCGTTCTTGACGCCAACGCCGGTGTTGAGCCGCAGACCGAAACCGTGTGGCGTCAGGCTGACCGCTACAAGGTGCCGCGCATCGTGTTCGTCAACAAGATGGACAAAATCGGCGCTGACTTCTTCAACTGCGTGAAGATGATCAAAGACCGTACAGGTGCCACACCTGCTCCGATCCAGATCCCAATTGGCGCCGAGAACGAGCTTGAAGGTCTCGTTGACCTCGTCACAATGAAGGAATGGGTCTGGTCCGGTGAAGATCTGGGTGCCGGCTGGGAACAGCGCGAGATCCGTGACAGCCTGAAAGAGTCCGCTGACGAATGGCGTGCCAAGCTCATCGAGACCGCGGTCGAGATGGACGATGAGGCGATGGAAAACTACCTGATGGACGGTGCTGAGCCGGACGTCGACACCCTGCGCGCGCTGATCCGTAAGGGCACTCTGGCGATCAAATTCATCCCTGTTCTTTGCGGCTCTGCCTTCAAGAACAAGGGTGTTCAGCCGCTGCTTAACGCCGTGATCGACTATCTGCCCAGCCCGCTGGACGTTGTCGATTACATGGGCTTCAAGCCGGGCGATGAGACAGAAACACGTAACATCCCGCGTCGTGCGGATGATGACATGGCGTTCTCTGGCCTTGCGTTCAAAATCATGAACGACCCCTTTGTTGGCTCGCTGACTTTCACCCGCGTTTATTCGGGCGTGCTCAAGAAGGGCGATACCCTCTTGAACTCGACCAAAGGTAAGAAAGAGCGCGTCGGTCGTATGATGATGATGCACTCGATCAACCGCGAAGAGATCGAAGAAGCCTTTGCGGGTGACATCATCGCGCTTGCCGGTCTGAAAGACACCACCACAGGTGACACGCTTTGTGCCGCCAATGATCCGGTGGTTCTGGAAACCATGACCTTCCCCGATCCGGTCATCGAGATCGCGGTTGAGCCAAAGACCAAGGCCGACCAAGAGAAAATGTCTGCAGGTCTGGCCCGTTTGGCCGCCGAAGACCCCTCTTTCCGCGTCGAAACCGATCTGGAATCCGGTCAGACCATCATGAAGGGCATGGGCGAACTTCACCTCGACATTCTGGTGGACCGTCTGAAGCGCGAATTCAAAGTTGAAGCGAACATCGGTGCACCGCAGGTGGCATACCGTGAGACGATCAGCCGCGAAGCCGAGATCACCTACACCCACAAGAAACAGTCGGGTGGTTCGGGTCAGTTCGGTGAAGTTAAGATGATCCTGATGCCGACCGAGCCGGGCGAAGGTTACTCCTTTGAGAGCCGCATCGTCGGTGGTGCCATTCCCAAGGAATACATCCCGGGCGTGGAAAAGGGTATCAAATCGGTTCTGGACTCCGGTCCGCTGGCGGGCTTCCCGGTCATCGACTTCAAGGTTGCCCTGATCGACGGTAAGTTCCACGACGTTGACTCCAGCGTTCTGGCCTTCGAAATCGCTGCCCGTATGGGTATGCGCGAAGGCATGAAGAAAGCTGGCGCAAAGCTGCTGGAACCGATCATGAAGGTCGAAGTTGTGACACCGGAAGAGTACACCGGTGGCATCATCGGTGACCTGACATCCCGTCGGGGTCAGGTGCAGGGTCAAGACACGCGCGGCAACGCCATCGCGATCGACGCCTTCGTGCCGCTGGCCAACATGTTCGGCTACATCAACACTCTGCGTTCGATGTCTTCCGGTCGTGCGAACTTCACCATGCAGTTCGACCACTACGAGCCTGTGCCGCAGAACATCTCCGACGAGATTCAGGCCAAATTTGCATAACCGGGATGGCGGGGTGAACCCCGCCCTACCCAATCTGTAGGGTGGGTTTTTAAGCCCACCACCCAACATCTAAAGGAGCCAACACCATGGCAAAGGCAAAGTTTGAACGTAACAAGCCACACGTCAACATCGGCACAATCGGCCACGTTGACCACGGTAAAACCACGCTGACCGCGGCGATCACCAAATACTTCGGTGACTTCCAAGCGTACGACCAGATCGACGGCGCGCCCGAAGAGAAGGCCCGCGGCATCACCATCTCGACCGCACACGTCGAGTATGAGACCGAAGCACGTCACTACGCCCACGTCGACTGCCCCGGCCACGCTGACTATGTGAAAAACATGATCACCGGTGCCGCTCAGATGGACGGCGCTATCTTGGTTGTGAACGCGGCCGACGGCCCGATGCCCCAGACCCGCGAGCACATCCTGCTCGGCCGTCAGGTTGGCATCCCCGCCATGGTCGTCTTCATGAACAAAGTTGACCAGGTCGACGACGAAGAGCTGCTTGAGCTGGTTGAGATGGAAATCCGCGAGCTGCTGTCTTCCTACGACTACCCCGGCGACGACATCCCCGTTGTGCCTGGTTCCGCTCTGGCGGCGATGGAAGGCCGTGACGAAAACATCGGCGAAAATGCAATCCGCAAGCTGATGGAAGAAGTCGACAACTACATCCCGACACCAGAGCGTGCTGTTGACCAGCCGTTCCTGATGCCCGTCGAAGACGTGTTCTCGATCTCTGGTCGTGGTACCGTTGTGACCGGCCGTGTTGAGCGTGGCGTGATCAACGTTGGCGACGAGATTGAAATCGTCGGCATCCGCGACACCAAGAAAACCACCTGCACCGGTGTGGAAATGTTCCGCAAGCTGCTGGACCGTGGTGAAGCTGGCGACAACATCGGCGCGCTGCTGCGTGGCGTTGAGCGTGACGGCGTTGAGCGCGGTCAGGTTCTCTGCAAGCCCGGTTCCGTGAACCCGCACACCAAGTTCGAAGCCGAAGCCTACATCCTCACCAAAGAGGAAGGTGGCCGTCACACGCCGTTCTTCGCGAACTACCGTCCGCAGTTCTACTTCCGTACAACTGACGTGACCGGCACCGTTCAGCTGGCAGAAGGCACCGAGATGGTCATGCCCGGCGACAACGTGTCCTTCGGCGTTGAGCTGATTGCACCGATCGCCATGGAAAACGGCCTGCGCTTCGCGATCCGCGAAGGTGGCCGTACGGTTGGCGCCGGCGTTGTTTCCAAAATCACTGAGTGATTTTGGGCGGGCCTTCGGGCCTGACGTCTGAGAGATTTGAAAGGCCGCAGCGTTTGCTGCGGCCTTTTGCTTTTGTGGGGGAGGGGGCTTTTTGGGACGCTTCGGTGAAACGGGAAAGCTAAGTGTGGTTTTCGGTGGTGATTGAACGTTGGCGGGGTGCGCTGTCACGCCGTGGCCGGCGTGACTTTGCGCACTGGTTCTAAAAACACGGGGGTTTTTAGAACCCTCTTGCCACCTGTTGCGATTCCCCCTATAGGACGCCCATTGAACCGGGGTGCGTTAGACGCGCCCCGTTTGATTTAATACCAAGGCGCGATGAGGGGGCCGGATGAGCCTGCTTCCTCCAATCCGTTAGAATCCCAAAACAAGGGATATGCATATGGCCGTTCAAAGCCAGAACATCCGCATTCGCCTCAAGGCGTTTGACTACCGGGTGCTCGATGCCTCCACTCAGGAAATCGTCAGCACCGCCAAGCGCACAGGCGCTTCGGTTCGCGGTCCCATTCCGCTGCCGAACAAAATCGAGAAATTCACCGTTCTTCGTGGTCCCCACGTTGACAAGAAATCCCGTGACCAGTTCGAAATCCGCACGCACAAGCGTCTGCTGGATATCATTGATCCGACCCCCCAGACCGTGGACGCGCTGATGAAGCTCGACCTCGCTGCTGGCGTGGATGTCGAGATCAAGCTGCAATCGTAAGCCGGGAGGGTAATCATATGTTGCGCTCAGGCGTTATTGCAAAAAAAGTCGGCATGACCCGGCTGTTCATGGAAGACGGCAAGCAGATTCCTGTGACCGTTCTTCAGTTGGACAAGCTTCAGGTTGTCGCACAGCGCACCGCAGACCGTGACGGCTACACCGCCGTTCAGCTGGGTGCCGGTTCGGCGAAAGCCAAACGCACAAGCCAAGCCATGCGTGGCCATTTCGCAGCTGCGAAAGTGGAACCCAAGCGCAAGGTTGCTGAGTTCCGCGTCGATGCGGACGCGATGCTGGACGTTGGTGAGGAAATCATCGCGGACCATTACTTCGCGGGTCAGTACGTTGACGTTGCAGGCACTTCGATCGGTAAAGGTTTTGCCGGTGCGATGAAGCGTCACAACTTCGGCGGTCTGCGGGCGACACACGGTGTCTCCATCAGCCACCGTTCGCACGGCTCCACAGGCCAGTGTCAGGATCCCGGCAAGGTTTTCAAAGGTAAGAAAATGGCCGGTCACATGGGCGCTGCCCGTGTTACCACGCAGAACCTCGAAGTCGTCAAGACCGACAGTGCGCGTGGCCTGATCATGGTCAAAGGCGCCGTTCCTGGCTCCAAAGGTGGCTGGGTCACCGTCAAGGATGCGGTCAAAAAGCCGTTCCCCGAAGACGCGATTCTGCCCGCCGCTCTGAAATCCGCCGCTGAAGAAGCCGCGAAAGCCGCCGAAGAGGCAGCCGCCGCAGCCGCAGCAGAGGCAGAAGCCGAAGCCAAGCGTTTGGCCGAAGAGCAAGCCGCACAGGAAGCCGAAGCGCTGAAGGCCGCTGAAGCTGAAATCGCAGCTGAAGGTTCGGATGCCGATAATTCCGATGCCGACGCTGACAAGAAGGAAGGTGACGCATGAAACTCGATGTCATCAAACTCGACGGTGGCAAAGCCGGGTCCGTAGACCTGGACGAAGCACTGTTCGGCCTTGAGCCGCGTGCCGACATCCTGCACCGCGTCGTGCGCTGGCAGCGCAACAACGCGCAGCAGGGTACGCACAAGGTCAAGACCCGGTCCGAGACCAGCTACTCGACCAAGAAGATCTATCGCCAAAAAGGCACCGGCGGCGCACGCCACGGTGACCGTAACGCGCCGATCTTCCGTAAGGGTGGTATCTACAAGGGTCCGACCCCGCGTAGCCACGGCCACGAGCTGACCAAAAAGTTCCGCAAGCTGGGCCTGCGCCACGCGCTGAGCGCCAAAGCAAAAGCCGGTTCCTTGGTCATCATCGACGAAGCCACATCCGAAGGCAAAACAGCCGCTCTGGCCAAACAGGTGTCGAACCTGGGCTGGAAGCGCGCGCTGGTCATCGATGGCGCTTCGGTCAACGAGAACTTCGCACAGGCCGCGCGCAACATCGAAGGGCTGGATGTCCTGCCGTCGATGGGCGCAAACGTCTATGACATCCTCAAGCGTGACACTCTGGTGATCACCAAAGCGGGGATCGAAGCATTGGAGGCACGCCTGAAATGAGCGCCAAGCATGAACACTACGACGTGATCCGCAAGCCGATCATCACCGAGAAAGCAACCATGGCGTCCGAACAGAACGCTGTCGTTTTCGAAGTGGCGATCGAAAGCAACAAGCCGATGATCAAAGAGGCCGTTGAGGCGCTCTTTAACGTCAAGGTGAAGGCCGTGAACACGTCCATCACCAAAGGCAAGGTCAAGCGTTTCCGGGGCCAGATGGGCCGCCGTAAAGACGTGAAAAAGGCTTATGTGACGCTCGAAGAGGGCAACACAATCGACGTCTCCACCGGGCTGTAAGCTTTCGGTACCGACATTTAGAAAAGGCCTCCGCTCAGCGGGGGCCTTTTTCGTTTCGACGGTGGTAGGTCAGCGCCTGGGCGATCAAAAGGGCCAGGGGCGTATTGGCGACCTCGGTCTCTGCATCAAAGAGGACAGCGCGATTGCCGTCATAGGTGAAGGCATCTCCGAAGACCGCACGGGCGTCTGAAATTATGGTTGTCTGGCAGTGCACGAAGACTGCGTAACCGCCAGACTTTGGCGCGCCAATGCGCAGGGTCGTGCCGGATTTGCTTTCGGATGTGAGATAGGCGGGCTGACCCCATTTCAGGGTTTCATCGATGGGTCCCACATTCTCGGTCGCCGCGACTTCGAAGATGAGGTGCCGTACTTCCAAGAGGCCGGGGCGTACCTTATCTGGAAAGTCGGCGAAGGCGCGGGTTACGGCGTCGGTTTGAAAGGGCAGGTCGGGCAAAGTCATGCGCAAGCGTAGGCGTGGAGGCCGATAGGATCAATCACTCGGGGCCAGCAAGGCGACCTATCTCGACAGTTATTTGCCGCGTGAGCGGAAACCCCGCGTTAATACTCAACGGATAAGTTGCTTGCTGCGCGCTTTCCTTTACAAGGCATGAAGCAACGATAAAAAGCAGCTCTATGTCCCACGAAAAATCTACCTCCGGCGCGTCTGCGGACGTGTCGAACGCGCGCGACTGGGTGCGCGTGCTGGCCCGCTACCGCGAGCCAAGCACTTGGCGAAGCAGTTTTGAACTGGCGATCACGCTTGGGCCGTTTGTCCTTCTCTGGGCACTGGCTTGGTGGGCGTTGTCGATCAGTGGCTGGCTGACACTTGGCATTTCGCTGGTGAATGCAGGCTTCCTGCTGCGCCTCTTTGCGATTCAGCATGACTGCGGCCATGCGGCCTTTTTCAGCAGCCGTCGCACCAGCGATTGGGTGGGCCGCGTCCTGGGGGTGCTGACACTGACGCCCTATGACGTTTGGCGCCGAACCCATTCGATTCACCATTCCTCGGCCGGGAATCTTGGCCGTCGCGGGATTGGCGACATTCACACGCTCACCGTTGCAGAGTATCGCGAGCTTGGGCTGCTTGGGCGGTTGCAGTACCGTCTCTACCGCAATCCGGTCGTGCTTTTTGGTCTTGGGCCGAGCTACCTGTTTTTCGTGCAGAACCGCGTCCCGCTGGGGCTGATGGCGCAAACCCGTTATTGGCTGAGCGCGATGGGCACCAACCTGACGATCCTCGCAGCACTTGCGGTGATCTTCTATTTTGGGGGGATCATGCCCATTCTGCTTATCTTCGTCCCCAGCACCCTGTTGGCGGCCACGGCGGGCATGTGGCTGTTCTATGTGCAGCACCAGTTCGAGACGACCCATTGGGAAGAGAACGAAGCCTGGGATTTGCATGACGCGGCCTTTCACGGCTCGTCGCATTACATCCTGCCCCGGCCCTTGCAGTGGCTGAGTGCCAATATCGGCATTCACCATGTGCACCACCTTTACAGCCGCATCCCGTTCTATCGCCTGCCGGAAGTGCTGCGTGACCATGTGGCCTTGGCCGAGGGGAACCGCATGACCATTCGCGAAAGCCTCGCCAATGCGCGGCTGCATCTGTGGGATGAAAAGAGCAAGCGCCTGTTATCCTTCGCACAGGCGCGCCGCGCCGCTTAAGCCCTAACATATCGCTGATGCAAGACCCCCGCTCCGGCGGGGTTTTTGCATTTTTAGGGGGAGGCATTACCCATGCGCGATCCCGTCGAGGCCTGCTTCAATCATGTGGCGACCCATAAAAAGTTCCGAAAAAAGGCTATCAATTTTCTTGGAACAGAGCAGAAAGCTGCCGGTTGTCTCACCGTGGAAGACGGGGTGCTGGGCGCCCCAACTATCTTAAACGAATACGGGAGAGACCTAATGATCTATACCAAAACACTCATGGCCGGCGTATCCGCCGTTGCCCTTTTCGCAGCCGCTCCGGTTCTGGCGCAGGACGCGACAGACAAAGTCGAAGAGACCATTGAGCGCAACGCCGAAGCCGAGATGGAAGCAGAAGCTGAAGTCGAAGTTGAAGGTGACGCAGCCGCGACCGCCAATGTGGCCGGCGGCCAAGTGGTTGTCGAGCAGGAAGACGCCGAAGTTGACGTGACCGTGCCCGAGCCCGACGTAAACGTTTCGCAGGACGCTCCCGTGGTAACGGTTGAGCAGGGCCAGCCCGAAGTGACCGTCGCTGTGCCCGAGCCGACTGTTCGCGTGCAGCAGCAGGCGCCGATCATCACCGTTGAGCAGGCACAGCCGCAGGTGACCGTGCGCATCCCTGAGCCGGTCGTGACCGTGCAGGTTCCCAAGCCGCAGGTCGATGTGGAAACAGGTGAGCCGATCGTTGACCTGGAGCAGCCCGAACCCGTCGTGAAATTCGTGCGTCCCGAGCCGAAAGTGACCATCGAAGAAGCCGAGCCGCGCGTGACGGTTGAGCAGGCCGAAGCCAATGTGAACGTGGCTGAATCCGAAGAGGCCCGCGTCGCTGTTGAGCAGGAAGAAGCCAACGTGAACGTGCAGCAGGGTGAAGACGCGAATGTCGTCGTCGAAGAAGCCGAAGCGCCGCAGGTCAACGTTGAAGGTGCCGAAGGCGCCGAGATCAACGTCGAGCAAGAGCAAGCCCGCGTGCTGATGGAAGACTTCAACGCTGACGAGCAAGGCAATATGGCCGAAGAAGACCGCACCCGCTATCAGGAGAACGTGCAGCGTCTGCCGATCTTTAACCTGACCGCCGAAGAACTGACCGGCCGCAGCGTCGCCACCGAAACCGGTGAAGACGTTGGCGAGATCGACTTTATCGGCGTCCGTGGCGACACTGTTGTTGCGATCATCGGCGTTGGCGGTTTCCTTGGGATGGGCGAAAACGAAGTCGCCATTCCGGTTGAGAAGCTGATCATGCGTGAAGACGAAGTGATCGTCCCCGGCGTCACTGAAGAGCGTCTGGAAAGCATGCCGGAATTCAACGAAGCAGAAGTTGAAATCCTTGACCCCGGTATGCGTCTGGCCGAGAGCATTGGCCTTGACTAATACCCGCTTTGGGTAATCGGTAAACCTACGGAAGAAGGCGCTTCGGCGCCTTCTTTTCTTTTGTGCGGGCAGTGGGAGAGGAATTTCGCCATGCCCACTGGACGGGCAGAATTGAACCTGCTAGGTCGCCACATCGGCTCAAGCCCCGGATTCGTCCGGGGTTTGGCTATTTGAACGATCCCGGTGGTTGGGATGCCTGCCTCGCAAGAGATTTAAGCCCATCCACCACTCCTACAGGGGACCTTCGGGGCCCTACAACCAACGCGCTTTCATCTCGGTGAATGCGTGCCAAGCAAACGGAAGACAGAGAACATGGCACTCAAGTCGTACAAACCGACGACGCCAGGCCAGCGTGGACTGGTACTGATCGACCGTTCGGAGCTGTGGAAAGGCCGCCCGGTCAAAGCCCTTACTCAGGGTTTGACCAAATCTGGCGGTCGGAACAACACCGGACGAATCACAATGCGTCGTACAGGTGGTGGTGCAAAGCGCCTTTACCGTATCGTTGATTTCAAGCGTAACAAGCTGGACATGTCCGCTGTTGTCGCGCGGATCGAATATGACCCCAACCGGACCGCTTTCATCGCACTGATCCAGTACGAAGACGGCGAGCAGGCCTACATCCTGGCCCCCCAGCGTCTGGCCATCGGCGACAAAATCATCGCCGGCGCCAAAGTGGACATCAAACCCGGTAACGCGATGCCTTTCTCGGGCATGCCAATCGGTACGATCGTTCACAACATCGAGATGAAGCCCGGCAAGGGCGGTCAGATCGCACGTGCCGCCGGCACCTACGCCCAGTTCGTGGGTCGTGACGGTGGCTACGCTCAGATCCGTCTGAGCAGCGGCGAGCTGCGTCTCGTGCGTCAGGAATGCATGGCCACCGTTGGTGCTGTGTCTAACCCCGACAACTCCAACCAGAACTACGGTAAAGCGGGCCGCATGCGTCACAAGGGCATCCGTCCTTCTGTACGTGGTGTGGTGATGAACCCGATCGACCACCCGCACGGCGGTGGTGAAGGCCGGACCTCTGGTGGTCGTCACCCGGTTACTCCTTGGGGTAAGCCGACGAAGGGTGCCAAGACCCGCAACAAGAACAAAGCGTCCAGCAAGCTTATCATCCGCTCGCGTCACGCCAAGAAGAAGGGGCGTTAATCAATGGCTCGTTCAGTATGGAAAGGTCCTTTTGTTGACTCTTATGTCCTCAAAAAGGCAGAGGCTTCCCGCGAGGGCGGCCGTAACGAAGTGATCAAGATCTGGTCGCGCCGCAGCACGATCCTGCCCCAGTTCGTGGGTCTGACGTTTGGCGTGTACAACGGTCATAAGCACATCCCTGTTAACGTCAGCGAAGACATGATCGGTCAGAAGTTCGGTGAGTACTCCCCGACTCGGACCTACTACGGTCATGCCGCCGACAAAAAAGCGAAGCGGAAATAAGCCATGAGCAAGGATAAGAATCCCCGCCGCGTGGCAGACAACGAAGCAATGGCAAAACTGCGCATGCTTCGCACCAGCCCGCAGAAACTGAACCTGGTTGCAGCTTTGATCCGTGGCAAGTCCGTGGACAAAGCGTTGACAGACCTCACCTTCTCCAAGAAGCGGGTCGCGCAGGACGTGAAGAAATGCCTTCAGTCCGCGATTGCCAACGCCGAGAACAACCACAACCTGGACGTCGATGAGCTCATCGTGGCCGAGGCCTATGTCGGTAAGAACCTGACCATGAAGCGCGGTCGCCCGCGTGCCCGTGGCCGGTTCGGCAAGATCATCAAGCCGTTTGCCGAGATCACGATCAAAGTGCGTCAAGTTGAGGAGCAAGCCTGATGGGTAACAAAGTCAATCCGATCGGTATGCGTCTTCAGGTGAACCGCACCTGGGATAGCCGCTGGTACGCCGACACCAAAGATTACGGTGATCTTCTGCTCGAAGATCTCGCAATCCGCGACTTCATCAAGAAAGAGTGCCACCAGGCCGGTATCGCTCGTGTGATCATCGAACGTCCGCACAAAAAGTGCCGCGTTACGATCCACACAGCACGCCCTGGTGTTATCATCGGCAAGAAAGGCGCGGACATCGAGACGCTGCGCCAGAAGATCGCCAAGATGACCAAGTCGGAACTGCACCTCAACATCGTTGAAGTTCGCAAGCCCGAGCTGGACGCACACCTTGTTGGTGAGAGCATTGCACAGCAGCTGGAGCGCCGGGTGTCTTTCCGCCGCGCCATGAAACGTGCCGTGCAGAACGCCATGCGCATGGGCGCACTGGGCATCCGCGTGAATCTCGCGGGTCGTCTTGGTGGGGCCGAAATCGCGCGTACCGAATGGTACCGTGAGGGTCGCGTGCCGCTGCACACATTGCGTGCCGACATCGATTACGCACATGTCGAAGCGGCCACCGCTTACGGCATCATCGGGATCAAGACATGGATCTTCAAAGGCGAGATCATGGAACACGACCCCGCCGCGCGTGACCGTAAGGCACAGGAACTCCAAGACGGCCCAGCACCTCGCGGTGCCGGCGGTCGTCGCTAAGGGGGAATGAGAAATGCTTCAACCAAAGCGTACTAAATTCCGCAAGCAGTTTAAGGGCTCGATCAAGGGTCTGGCAAAGGGCGGGTCTGACCTGAACTTTGGCACCTACGGCCTGAAGGCACTGCAGCCGGAGCGGGTTACAGCCCGTCAAATCGAAGCGGCACGCCGCGCCATGACGCGTCACATGAAGCGTCAGGGCCGTGTCTGGATCCGCATCTTCCCGGACGTACCGGTCACCTCCAAGCCCGTCGAAGTTCGTATGGGTAAAGGTAAAGGTTCCGTCGACTTCTGGGCAGCCAAGGTTAAGCCGGGCCGCATCATGTTCGAAATCGACGGTGTCGGTGAAGACGTGGCACGCGAAGCCCTGCGTCTGGCAGCCATGAAACTGCCGATCAAGACCCGGGTTGTCGTCCGCGAGGACTGGTAAGCCCGTCGCCCCGCATGGGGTTGCTGAAAGACATAAAACCCCCGTCGAGTGTTCGGCGGGGGTTTTGCTTTGTCAGACCAGCGCGTCGGTCTCAAGGTCGAGCCAGAGTTTCCCATCCCGGTAGCCGCCTTTGATCAGGTGCCCCGGCTCAGCGATTTCGGGATGGGCCTCCGCCCAATCGCGGAACTGATCGCGGCTGACGACCTGCCCGCCGTAGTCTCGGGCGGATTGGAGTATATAGGGGTCCGCGGACGTGCCCTTTGGGACGACCATCACCCGGTCCACCGGCAGGTCGAGTTGTTTGCTCAGCGCCTTGTCATGTTGATAGCGACCCGCGAGCAGATAGCCCGCGTTGGCGTCAAACACGACGCCGGGGGAATAGCCCCTCGTGCGCAACTCATCCACAACGTCCCGGACCGCATTCATGTTCGGCGCGCCGGTCTTCCAATGCATGACGTTGGAGCCGTCGACGATGATCCATTTTGTCCGCTGCTGCCGCGCGCCGCGGAAAGACCGCAGCAGAAGGATCGCACTGGCGATAACGCAAAGCGCGCCGAGCAGGCTGAAGTCCCCATAGCCCGGCGTGGATGCGGCTGCGGTTGTAAAAGCGAGGGATATAAAGAGCAAAAGGAACGGGACAAACATCGGCAGGGGATACTCAAATAAAGCTAGAGGTTGAATGTTCACCAATCGGGCAGGCGGGGCAAGCAGCACCTGCAACGCTGGCCAATGCGCTTTAATCTAGGTAGCCTTTGCTTAACCCCATGCCACAGGAAAGGCCCAGCCCGATGAAGCACGTCCCAAAGCCGAACACCGACGAAGACCTCATCAAAGCGTTTCTCGACAAGGGCGGAGAGGTGAAGAAGGGCAAGACCAAGCCGATGCCCAGTGATCTCGGGCTCAGCAACAATCAGTGGGGCAACAAGCTGACCAAGGAAGAGAAGGCAGCGGTCAAGGCGCAAGAAGAGGCGGCGAAGACGCTGAAATAGCCGCCGGGCGGTGCCTCAGATGTCGACCTGATAGACGCCCAATGCCTCGGCCAAGGCGGTTTCTTCGAATTTGAAATGCGAGCGCACCACTGCGACCAGTTGGTCGAATATCGCGCGGGTTTCGGCGAATTGTTCTGAGCTTGGTGCCTCGGACAATCCGCCCGCCGCCGCGCCCAGCCGTTCGAGAAGCGCGTGAACGACCTCATGTTCGGCCCGCAGCCGGTCCACGATTGCACGTACGGGTTCAGAGCCGCGGGCGTGCAGCTGCGGGAAAATGCTTTGTTCTTCGATATTGTGGTGCATCGTCAACGCCCAGCATTGCTGACCGCAGAGCGTCCCGGCGGCGGCGAAATTCTGGGCCATCTGGCTATGCAGGACGATATGTGCAAGCTCAGCCGGGGGCGCGTCACCGGCCTCAATGCGGGTCATCACCTGAGCGATTTGTGATAGATCGCTGAGGTAGTGACGGTGGATCGCCGCAAGGTGCCGCCCAGCTTGTCGCTGTGCCTCGGTGACGACGCCCATGTCGGGCAGGGGCGGGCGGGTCTCGGCGTCGATTGTCAGGTCCGACAGGGGGAGGGCGCTCACGTCCTCGGCCATCGGTCAGGCCCAGTTGTAGTTGAACGAGACCGAAGCGCGGTCTTCTTCGATCATGTTCATCGGCACCTCATGGCGCAGCCAGCTTTCCCACAGCAGCACATCGCCAGCTTCGGGCGCGACATAGATGAAAGGGCGCAGCTCTTCGCGGGCATCTTTCACCCGGCCCGGCGCCGCCATCATCATGGGCAGGCGCGGATCCTCGAAACGGATCGCGCTGGCGCCTTCGGGCATGGTCACATAGGTCGTGCCAGAGATCACGGAGTGGGGGTGGATATGCGAGGTGTGGATGCCGCCTTCGGGCAGGATGTTCAGCCACAGGGAGTCTAGCACCAGCTTGCGCTCGCCCAGATCGAAGTCGAGATCCTTGGCAAAGGCGGTCACATGTTTGTCCAGCACCGCGACCAGATCCTTGAAGATCGGAAAGCGGTAGGGCAGGTCGTCCAGCGACGCATAAGAGGTGTAGCCCGCATAGCCGTTCTCTTCGCACCAGTCCTGCCCGGCCTCATCATCCTCGGCGATCGAGAAACAAGAGGCGGCGAGCTCATCGGTGTCGATGGGTTTGCCATGGTCCGACAGGGCGGCGTGATAGAGGCGGGTGGCGAAAAGCGATTTGATGTTTGACATAGGCCCTTCTTATGCGGAACATGTTCCTATCGCCAGCGTCTTTCCCGCCTAATTCACAGGCGCCGGGCCATCGGGGGTTGCCATGTGCGACCTCAGCGCGTATTGGCACCTTTCATCATGAACTCCACCAGAATCATGGTCACCCTGACAGGGGCCTACTGGTGATGTTGAAAGGAAGAGGCCGTGAAAGCCAGCGAACTGCATGACAAGACGCCGGACCAGCTCCGCGACGAACTTGTGAACCTGAAAAAAGAATCCTTCAACTTGCGTTTCCAGCAGGCCACCGGCCAGTTGGAAAACCCCGCACGTCTGAAGACTGTTAAGCGTGACGTGGCCCGTGTCCACACCGTGCTGAACCAGAAAGCCGCTGCTGCGGCAGCCGAATAATAGGAGCCTGAAACATGCCCAAGCGTATCCTTACAGGCACCGTGACATCGGACGCCAACGCACAAACAGTTTCCGTTTCCGTAGAGCGCCGCTTTACGCATCCGGTTCTGAAGAAGACCATCCGTAAGTCCAAGAAGTACCGGGCTCACGATGAGAACAACACGTTCAAGGTGGGCGACAGCGTTCGCATCATCGAATGTGCCCCCAAGTCGAAAACCAAACGTTGGGAAGTTCTGACTTCGGACAAAACCGAAGCCTGAGCCCCTTAAACGAAACCCTGGGATGAGGGCCGCATCGCCCCCCAGAAGGTCGGGAGAAACCAAATGATCCAGATGCAGACCAACCTGGATGTTGCTGACAACAGCGGCGCGCGCCGTGTTCAGTGCATCAAGGTCTTGGGTGGTTCCAAGCGTAAATACGCATCCGTCGGCGACATCATTGTCGTCTCGGTCAAGGAAGCCATCCCGCGCGGTCGTGTGAAAAAAGGCGACGTCCGTAAGGCCGTTGTCGTTCGCACTGCCAAAGAAGTTCGTCGTGAAGATGGCACCGCCATCCGCTTCGACCGCAACGCTGCTGTTATCCTGAATAACAACAACGAGCCTGTCGGCACCCGTATCTTCGGGCCGGTTGTTCGTGAGCTGCGTGCGAAGAACTTCATGAAAATCATCTCGCTCGCTCCGGAGGTGCTGTAATCATGGCTGCTAAACTTCGCAAAGGTGACAAGGTCATCGTCCTGTCCGGCAAGGACAAGGGCAAGACGGGCACCATCTCGTCTGTTGACCCCAAGTCGAACAAGGCCATCGTTGACGGCGTGAAAATCGCCATCCGCGCAACGCGCCAGACACAGACATCTCAGGGCGGCCGCATCCCCAAGGCGATGCCGATCGACCTGAGCAACCTCGCACTGGTGGATGCCAATGGCAAAGCCACACGCGTAGGTTTCAAAATCGAAGGCGACAAAAAAGTGCGCTTTGCCAAGACCACGGGGGACGTGATCGATGCTTGATACCGCAACCTACACACCCCGCCTTCAGGCCGAATACCGCGAGAAGATCCGCGCCGCCCTGAAAGAGGAATTCGGCTACAAGAACGACATGATGATCCCCAAGCTGGACAAGATCGTTCTGAACATCGGCTGCGGTGCCGAAGCCGTGCGCGACAGCAAAAAAGCCAAGTCGGCTCAGGAAGACCTGACCGCGATTGCAGGCCAGAAGGCTCTGACAACCGTGGCCAAGAAATCCATCGCTGGTTTCCGCGTGCGTGAAGACATGCCTTTGGGTGCGAAAGTTACCCTGCGTGGCGACCGCATGTACGAATTCCTTGATCGTCTGATCACGATCGCAATGCCCCGTATCCGTGACTTCCGCGGCATCTCGGGCAAGAGCTTTGACGGCCGTGGCAACTACGCCATGGGCATGAAAGAGCATATCGTGTTCCCCGAAATCGACTTCGACAAAGTTGACGAGACTTGGGGTATGGACATCGTGATCGCCACCACGGCGAAAACCGACGCTGAAGCCAAGGCGCTGTTGAAAGCTTTCAACATGCCCTTCAATTCATAAGCGCGGGAAGGATTAGAAATGGCTAAGAAATCCATGATTGAGCGCGAAAAGAAGCGCGAAGCACTGGTCAAAAAGTACGCTGAGAAGCGCGCGGCTCTGAAAGAGATCGTGAGCGACGAAAGCAAACCGATGGAAGAGCGTTTCCGCGCTTCCCTGAAACTGGCGAAACTGCCGCGCAACAGCTCTGCTGTGCGTCTGCACAACCGTTGCCAGCTGACGGGCCGCCCGCACGCCTACTATCGTAAACTGAAAATTTCGCGGATCGCGCTGCGGGACCTCGGCTCTTCGGGCCAAATCCCCGGCATGGTCAAGTCGAGCTGGTAAGGAGCGCATCAGATGAACGATCCTATCGCAGATATGCTGACACGCATCCGTAACTCTTCGCTGCGCGGCAAATCCACCGTCTCCACACCGGCTTCCAAGCTGCGTGCATGGGTCTTGGACGTGCTGGCCGACGAAGGCTACATCCGCGGCTACGAAAAAGTCACGGGCGCCGATGGCCACCCCGCCATCGAGATCAGCCTCAAATACTACGAAGGCGAACCTGTTATTCGTGAACTGAAGCGGGTTTCCAAACCCGGTCGTCGCGTCTACATGGCCGTCAATGACATCCCCGTTGTCCGTCAGGGCCTCGGCGTGTCGATTGTCTCCACCTCCAAAGGTGTGATGTCGGACGCATCTGCACGCTCTGCCAATGTTGGCGGCGAAGTGCTCTGCACCGTATTCTAAGGAGAAGACAATGTCTCGTATTGGTAAGAAACCAGTCGCCATGCCTTCGGGCGTCTCGGCATCGGTGAGCGGTCAGACGATCGAAGTGAAGGGCCCCAAGGGCACCCGCAGCTTCCGCGCAACTGACGACGTGACCCTGACGGTCGAAGACGATGCAATCTCTGTGACACCGCGTGGCAAGTCCAAGCGCGCACGTCAGCAGTGGGGCATGTCCCGCACCATGATTGAAAACCTCGTGACCGGCGTCACCGAGGGCTTCAAGAAGGAGCTGGAAATCCAGGGTGTTGGTTATCGTGCGGCCGTCAATGGCAACACGCTGAAACTGAACCTCGGCCTCAGCCACGATGTTGACTACGTTGCGCCCGAAGGCGTCACCGTAACGGCACCGAAGCAGACCGAAATCGTTGTGGAAGGCATTGACGAACAGCTTGTTGGTCAGGTCGCCGCGAACATCCGCGCATGGCGCAAGCCCGAGCCCTATAAGGGCAAAGGCATCCGCTATAAGGGTGAGTTCGTGTTCCGCAAAGAAGGCAAGAAGAAGTAAGGAACGGAAAGATGGCAAACACCAAAAGACAGCTGTTCCTGAAACGCCGCATGCGCGTTCGGAACAAACTCCGCAAAGTGAACGCCGGGCGTCTTCGCCTGTCGGTACACCGTTCGTCCAAAAACATCTCGGCTCAGCTGATCGACGATGTGAACGGCGTGACACTGGCTTCCGCTTCCTCGATGGAAAAGGATCTGGGCGTTTTCGGCAAGAACAACATCGAAGCAGCGACCAAGGTCGGTGCCGCGATTGCCGAACGTGCCAAGAAAGCTGGCGTCGAAGAAGCATACTTCGACCGTGGCGGCTTCCTCTTCCACGGCAAGGTGAAGGCTCTGGCCGACGCCGCGCGTGAAGGCGGTTTGAAGATCTGATTGTGCGGTGCGTGGGCAACCACGCACCCGCTTTCATATGGAAGCTATGCCCTGCGCATAGCTTTCCTGCGAAGAGGGCCGGGTTGGCCCTCTCGATGATCCGGGGGCCAAGGGCTCACCAGGATTGATCCTAAGGGCCTCAGGGCCACAGAAAAAGGAAGATGCCAGATGGCAAGAGATGACAACCGTGGGGGCAACCGCCGCAACCAGCGCGACGAGACCCCGGAATTCGCTGACCGTCTGGTCGCGATCAACCGCGTGTCCAAGACCGTTAAGGGTGGTAAGCGTTTCGGCTTTGCCGCACTTGTAGTCGTGGGCGATCAGAAAGGCCGCGTCGGCTTTGGTAAGGGTAAAGCGAAAGAAGTACCCGAGGCCATCCGCAAGGCGACTGAGCAAGCCAAGCGTCAGATGATCCGCGTTCAACTGCGCGAAGGCCGCACCCTGCACCACGACATGCATGGTCGCCACGGCGCAGGCCGCGTTATCATGCGTACAGCACCTGAAGGTACCGGTATCATCGCCGGTGGTCCGATGCGTGCCGTGTTCGAGATGCTGGGCGTGAAAGACGTTGTGTCCAAATCGGTTGGTTCGCAGAACCCCTACAACATGATCCGCGCCACTCTGGACGGTCTGAAGAAAGAGCAATCGCCCCGTTCCGTCGCGCAGCGTCGCGGCAAGAAAGTGGCTGACATTCTGCCCAAGCGTGAAGACAACGTAGAGTCCTCCGCACAAGTGGCTGAGGAGGCATAAGCATGGCCAAGACACTCGTAATCAAGCAGGTCGGCTCGCCGATCCGCCGCCCCGCCAAGCAAAAGGCAACTTTGGTTGGCCTGGGTCTGAACAAAATGGGTCGTACCCGTGAGCTGGAAGATACACCTTCCGTCCGCGGCATGATCAACAAGGTCTCGCATATGGTTGAGATCGTCGAAGAGAAAGGCTGAACTTTGGTTCAGCGGTAGGGTGGGGGACCACTCTACGAAAACGCCTCGCAGGGAACTGCGGGGCGTTTTGCTATTTGCGGCTTCACGTACTGTTCCGGACCGATGTGTCGGAGTGATGTTGGACGCCTTCATCGCGTCTTACGGAACCATGAGGCTATCACTGCTGCCGTAACAACGGGATTTTGTACACTTGTTAATATTTAGTTAACATTTACCGTTGAGTGGCCTCGTAGATTTTTGCGGGGGCGTTAACGTATTGGATAAACGATGAAAGCCTTTTCAGTTTTTGTACTCATTATTGCGACGTTCGGCATGCCATCCTTCGCGTCAGCTCACACGCAAAGAGCCACACCCTATACCTCCGAAGTTCCTTCGCATGGCGGCGGATGCCGGAAATCTTCACCGCCCGGTCAATGCTGCCATGCTGGGTCAGAGCCATACCACTGCCATTAAGCAAACGGATTGCGCAGGTAGGGGGAGGATGACGACCTACCTGCGTTTACCCACCCCCTTGTCACGCCTCCCGCCATCCCCTATACGCCCCCGGTGGCCCGTGTTGGGTCGCAATGGAATCGCAACGCCGCGTTTGGCCACTCCCGTCGCTGGGGGCCATTTCCGGCAAAAGGAGAAGCGACATGAAACTGCACGAACTTTCCGACAACGAAGGCGCAACCAAGAAGCGTATGCGCGTTGGCCGTGGCCCCGGCTCCGGCAAGGGTAAAATGGGTGGCCGTGGTATCAAGGGTCAAAAATCCCGTTCCGGTGTCAGCATCAACGGCTACGAAGGCGGCCAGATGCCAATCTACCAGCGTCTGCCCAAGCGTGGCTTCAACAAGCCGAACCGCAAGTCTTTCGCTGTCGTGAACCTGGGCCTGATCCAGAAATTCATCGACGCCAAGAAGCTCGACGCCGGCAACACCATCGACGGTGCCGCCCTGATCGCGTCCGGTCTGGTCCGTCGTGAGCTGGACGGTATCCGCGTTCTGGCCAAGGGTGACATCACCTCCAAGATCGACCTGAACGTCGCTGGCGCCTCCAAGTCCGCCATCGAGGCGGTCGAGAAGGCAGGCGGCAAGGTGACCGTGACCGCCCCCAAGGCGGCCGAGGCATCCGAGTAAAGCGGCCTTAAGGCTTGTGAGCGGCGCGCCAGCCGCTTACATATCCTCAAGTTTTCCCGAACGCCGCCCGCCGGAAAACGGCCCGGGCGGCGTTTTCGCAACAAAAGAAGAGACCCCTCATGGTATCTGCCGTCGAAAACATGGCCGCGAACACGAGCTGGGCCGCATTGGGCAAGGCAACAGACCTGCGCAATCGGATCCTGTTCACACTCGGGCTGCTTATCGTTTACCGCCTTGGCACCTTTATCCCGGTGCCCGGCATCGACGGCGGCGCACTGCGTGACTTTATGGAGAGCGCGGGCCAAGGCATCGGCGGCATGGTGTCGATGTTCACCGGCGGCGCGCTTGGCCGGATGGGTATCTTCGCTCTGGGCATCATGCCCTATATTTCGGCCTCGATCATCGTTCAGTTGCTGACCTCCATGGTCCCGGCGCTGGAACAGTTGAAGAAAGAGGGCGAACAGGGGCGCAAGAAGATCAACCAGTACACGCGCTACGGCACCGTGGCGCTGGCGACCCTGCAGTCCTACGGTCTTGCGGTCAGCCTTCAGGCTGGTGACATCGTGGCCGATGGGCAGATGGGCTTTAGCTTCATCGCCGCCTGTATGATTACCCTCGTCGGCGGCACCATGTTCCTGATGTGGCTGGGTGAGCAGATCACCGCACGCGGCATCGGCAATGGCATCTCGCTGATCATCTTCGTCGGCATCATCGCCGAGGTTCCTGCCGCCATCGCGCAGTTCTTCGCTTCGGGCCGCTCCGGTGCGATCAGCCCTGCGGTGATCGTGGGTGTGCTGGTCATGGTGATTGCGACGATCATGTTCGTGGTCTTCATGGAGCGCGCGCTGCGGAAGATTCACATCCAATACCCCCGCCGTCAGGTCGGGATGAAGATGTATGACGGCGGCACCAGCCACCTGCCGGTAAAGGTGAACCCGGCGGGCGTGATCCCGGCGATCTTCGCCTCTTCTTTGCTGCTTCTGCCGGTCACCGTCAGCACGTTTTCGGGCAATTCCACCAGCCCGGTGATGTCCTGGCTTCTGGCGAACTTTGGCCCCGGCCAGCCGCTTTACCTGCTGTTCTTCGTGGCGATGATCGTCTTCTTTGCCTATTTTTATACCTTCAACGTCAGCTTCAAACCTGATGACGTGGCCGACAACCTGAAGAACCAGAACGGCTTTGTCCCCGGCATCCGCCCTGGCAAGCGCACCTCCGAGTATCTGGAGTATGTGGTCAACCGCATCCTCGTTCTCGGCTCGGCCTATCTGGCGGCGGTCTGTGTTCTGCCCGAGATTCTGCGCGGCCAGTTCGCCATTCCCTTCTACTTCGGTGGCACCTCGGTGCTGATCGTCGTCTCGGTCACCATGGATACGATCCAACAGGTTCAAAGCCATCTGCTGGCGCACCAGTATGAAGGTCTGCTTGAGAAGTCTCAGCTGCGCGGCAAAGGCGCGGGCAAAGGCAAAGGTACACGCAAGAAACGGAGCCCCGTACGTCGATGAATATTATCCTACTCGGGCCTCCGGGCGCAGGCAAAGGCACCCAGGCACGTCATCTGGTCGAGACTCGCAACATGGTTCAGCTCTCCACCGGCGACATGCTGCGTGAAGCCAAGGACAGCGGCACGGAGATGGGCAAGATCGTGGCCGATGTCATGGACCGCGGCGCGCTGGTCACCGATGAGATCGTCATCGGCCTGATCCGCGAAAAGCTTACCGACAAAGCCGAGCATGGCGGCTTTATTTTTGACGGTTTCCCCCGCACGCTGGCGCAGGCCGACGCGCTGGCCGATTTGATGCAGCAAGAGGGCCAGACCCTCGACGCCGTGATCGAGATGAAGGTCGACGATGAGGCACTGGTCGCCCGCATCACCGCACGCTCGACCTGTGCGTCCTGCGGCGAGGTTTACAACGACCTGACCAAGCCGATCCCCGAAGATGGGAAATGCAGCAACTGCGGCGGGACCGAGTTCAAGCGCCGCGCGGACGACAATGAGGAAAGCCTCAAAACCCGTCTGATGGCCTACTACAAACAGACCTCTCCGCTGATCGGCTATTACTACGCCAAAGAGATGCTCAGCGGTGTGAAGGGTCTGGGTCAGATCGAAGAAGTCCGCGGCGCCATCGCGCAGATTCTCGACAAGTGATTTCCCGGCGGTGGGGGCAGGGGCGACGCTGCCTTTCGCTCCGCGCCGCCGATCCTACGGGAGTTTTGTGCAAGGCTTGACGCCCTGCGCAAAACCTCATAGTCACCCCTATCTCGCAAGAGAATCAAATTGCGGCAAGGGTTCCGCCCAGCCCCGTAAGATCACCTGATCAGCCTCAGCCCGATGGCCCAAACGCCTCGGGCTTGTGTTGTGAAAAAAGGGTCTGGAACGACGGACCCGCAACGAAAAGGAATAGCTAACGTGGCACGTATTGCCGGCGTAAACATCCCGACTGCAAAGCGGGTTCCAATCGCCCTCACCTATATCACCGGTATTGGCACCTCCTCCGCCAAAGCCATCTGCGAAGCCGTTGGCATCGACGCGACCCGTCGCGTTAACGAACTGTCCGACGCCGAAGTTCTGGCCGTGCGTGAGCACATCGACGCCAACTACACCGTCGAAGGCGACCTGCGTCGTGATACGCAGATGAACATCAAGCGTCTGATGGACCTTGGTTGCTACCGTGGCCTGCGCCACCGTCGTAACCTGCCCGTCCGTGGTCAGCGTACCCACACCAATGCTCGCACCCGCAAAGGCCCCGCTAAGGCCATTGCTGGCAAGAAGAAATAAGGGAGGGTCTGATCAATGGCACGCGATAAGACAAAGACCAAGCGTAAGGTCTCCAAGAACATCGCCGCAGGCGTGGCGCATGTGAACTCGAGCTTTAACAACACCAAGATCCTGATCTCGGATGTTCAAGGCAACGCAATTTCCTGGTCCTCCGCTGGCACCATGGGCTTCAAAGGGTCACGTAAATCGACACCCTATGCCGCTCAGATGGCCGCAGAAGATGCTGGCCGCAAGGCGCAGGATCACGGTGTCAAGACGCTGGAAGTCGAAGTTCAGGGCCCCGGTTCGGGTCGTGAATCCGCACTCCGCGCTTTGGCGGCTGCCGGTTTCAACATCACTTCGATCCGTGATGTGACCCCGATGGCCCACAACGGCTGCCGCCCGCCCAAACGCCGCCGCGTTTAAGCCGGGACTGTTTTACATGGGGTCGCGCCTTGCGTGCGGCCCCATACCGCTTTTCAGAAACCTCGAGCGTTTGTGTCATTTGGACATGAGGCACAAACAAGGATGGAGGGACGCATGATCCACAAGAATTGGGCTGAATTGATCAAGCCGCAACAGCTTGACGTCAAGCCGGGCAACGACCCCGCACGTCAGGCGACCGTCATGGCCGAACCGCTGGAACGGGGCTTTGGCCTGACCCTCGGCAACGCGCTGCGCCGCGTGCTGATGTCTTCGCTGCAGGGCGCGGCGATCACATCTGTGCAGATCGACAACGTGCTGCACGAGTTTTCCTCCGTGGCCGGTGTGCGCGAAGACGTGACCGACATCATCCTGAACCTCAAAGGCGTCAGCCTGCGCATGGAAGTCGAAGGCCCCAAGCGCCTGTCGATCTCTGCCAAAGGTCCGGGCGTTGTGACCGCCGGTGACATCTCCGAATCCGCCGGTATCGAGATTCTGAACCGCGAGCATGTGATCTGCCACCTCGACGATGGTGCAGATGTCTACATGGAGCTGACCGTCAACACCGGCAAGGGCTATGTCTCTGCCGACAAGAACAAGCCTGAGGATGCGCCCATCGGTCTGATCCCGATCGACGCGATCTATTCGCCGGTCAAGAAGGTTTCCTATGACGTGCAGCCCACCCGTGAGGGGCAGGTGCTGGACTATGACAAGCTGACCATGAAAGTGGAAACAGACGGGTCCATCACGCCGGATGACGCCGTGGCCTTTGCCGCGCGCATCCTGCAGGACCAGCTGGGCATCTTCGTCAACTTTGACGAGCCGGAATCGGCGTCCCGTCAGGACGACGACGATGGTCTTGAGTTCAACCCGCTGTTGCTCAAGAAAGTCGACGAGTTGGAACTGTCCGTACGTTCGGCAAACTGCCTGAAGAACGACAACATCGTCTATATCGGCGATCTGATCCAGAAGACCGAAGCCGAAATGCTGCGCACGCCGAACTTTGGCCGCAAGTCCTTGAACGAGATCAAGGAAGTGCTGTCGGGCATGGGCCTGCACCTTGGCATGGATGTCGAAGACTGGCCGCCAGAAAACATCGAAGACCTCGCCAAGAAGTTCGAGGATTCGTTCTAAGAGACACGGACCCGGAAACTTTTAAAGTTTCCGGGCCGATTTCTTCAAAAGAAATCGGGCACCGTTACGACCGGGCGCACGCCCCAAGGAGAGCCCCTGACACGCATCGCGGGCCAGACAAAGCAAAACCGCCCGTAGAGGGCATCACGATTGGAGTAAGACAATGCGTCACGCACGTGGATACCGCCGCCTGAACCGTACACATGAACACCGCAAGGCGCTGTTCTCGAACATGGCAGGCTCGCTCATCGAGCATGAGCAAATCAAAACAACCTTGCCGAAAGCCAAGGAACTGAAGCCGATCATCGAAAAGATGATCACGCTGGCCAAACGTGGCGATCTGCACGCCCGCCGTCAGGCCGCCGCCAAGCTGAAAGAAGACCAGTATGTCGCGAAACTGTTCGACATCCTCGGCCCGCGCTACAAAGACCGCCAAGGTGGTTACGTCCGCGTTCTGAAAGCTGGCTTCCGCTATGGTGACATGGCGCCGATGGCGATCATCGAATTCGTCGACCGCGACCGCGACGCCAAAGGCGCCGCAGACAAAGCGCGTCTGGCCGAAGAAGACGCCGCAGAATAAGATTTCGCAGATTGCGGAATGGAAAGCCCTGCCATTTGGCGGGGCTTTTTCGTTGGGGCAGGGATATTTCAGGCTTCTTCCAAATGGGAGTTGCAGCAGCCAAACCGACTGCGCATATCTGAGGGCATGAGATATTTCGCGATGATCCTAATGCTGCTTGCCGCCCCTCTGGCCGCGCAGCAGGTGCCCAGTTCCGCCGCCCAGATGCAGCTAAGTTTCGTGCCGCTGGTCAAACAAGCCACGCCCGCTGTGGTCAACATCTACGCCCGCATTATGACCGAGCCGCAGCGCACACCGCTTCAACGCGATCCGTTTTTTGAGCGGTTTTTCCGTGATCCTTTTTCAGAACGGCCCCGGGTGCAGAACTCACTTGGTTCAGGGGTGATTCTTTCGGCGGATGGCATTGTCGTGTCCAACTACCATGTCGTCGGCACCGCGACCGATATTCGCGTGGTGCTGAACGACCGCCGCGAATTCAACGCCCATGTGCTTTTGGGGGATGCTGACAGCGATCTGGCGATTCTCAAACTGGAGGGTGCAGAAGACCTGCCGTTCCTTGAATTGCGCGACAGTGATGCGGTCGAGGTGGGCGAACTTACCTTGGCTATCGGCAACCCTTTCGGTGTGGGCCAGACCGTTTCGAGCGGCATCGTCTCGGGCCTCGCCCGGTCCGGCGCGGCGAATAATGGCGGGCAAGGTTATTTCATTCAGACCGATGCGCCGATTAACCCCGGCAACTCCGGAGGCGCGCTGATCGACATGCAGGGGCGGCTGATTGGAGTGAACACCTCGATCCTGACCCGCTCAGGCGGCAGCAACGGCATCGGCTTTGCCATCCCCGCCGATCTGGTCGCGGCCTTTGTCGAACAGGCGCGCGCAGGGGAGGCGGTGTTCAACCGGCCTTGGGCGGGATTGGCGGGTCAGCCGGTGGATGCAGATATGGCGGGGCCTTTGGGGTTGGATCGGCCCGGGGGGATCATTGTGTCAGGGCTGCATGCCGCCAGTCCTTTTAACGCGGCGGGGCTGCGGGTCGGGGATGTTATCGTCAGCGTGGATGGCCAAGCGGTGAATACCCCGTCCGAGATGATCTACCGCATGTCAGTCGCCGGTCTGGGCCATTCTGCGCGGATCGGCGTGATGCGCGATGGGGTGCCGCAAGAGATGACCGTGGCGCTGATCGCCGCGCCGGATGAACCCGACCGCGCCGAGGTTACGCTGGGTGCGCGGAGCCTTTTGCCGGGGTTGCGGGCCGCGCGGATCAATCCGGCGGTAATTTCCGAGCTTAACCTGCCGCTGGAGAGCAGCGGCGTCGTGGTGATGGATGGCGGCCGCTTTGGCGCGCGCGTCGGGCTCCGGGACGGTGATGTGATCTTGTCTGTGAATGGGGTAGAGGTGGCTGAGACCCGCACCTTGGTTGCCCTGTTATCGGGCGAGGTGCGGCGCATGCAGATGGTTATTCAGCGCGGCGACCGGCGTGTCGCTCTGCGGTTCAGGGGGTAGCGTGGCGGATCTATTTGGTGACGGCGACCCAGCGGCAGAGGCCGGGCACCGCCCCTTGGCGGATCGGTTGCGGCCGCGCGCGCTGTCCGAGGTGATTGGGCAAGAAAAAGTGCTTGGCCCCGATGCGCCGCTGTCGGTGATGTTGGCCGCGGGCGCGCTGTCTTCGCTGATCTTCTGGGGGCCGCCCGGCGTGGGCAAGACCACCATCGCGCGGCTTCTGGCGGATGAAACCGATCTGCATTTCGTGCAGATCAGCGCGATTTTCTCGGGCGTGCCGGAACTGCGCAAGGTTTTCGACGCGGCCAAAATGCGGCGGCGGCAGGGGCAGGGGACGCTTTTGTTCGTCGACGAAATCCACCGTTTCAACAAGGCGCAGCAAGATGGGTTCTTGCCGCATATGGAGGATGGCACGATCCTTCTGGTCGGTGCCACCACCGAGAACCCGAGTTTCGAATTGAACGCCGCTGTGTTGTCCCGCGCGCAGGTGCTGGTGCTGGAACGCCTGCCGCTCACCGATCTGGAGCGATTGGCGCAGCGGGCGGAGCGCGAGTTGGGCAAGCCCCTGCCGTTGCAGCCCGAGGCGCGCGAGGCGCTTTTAGAGATGGCCGATGGCGACGGGCGGGCGCTGCTCAACCTGATCGAGCAGGTCACGGCGTGGAAAGGCGATGCGCCGCTCGACCAGGCGGGGCTGTCGAAACGCCTCATGCGGCGGGCCGCGCAATACGACAAATCGGGGGATTCGCATTACAACCTGATTTCATATTTAACTCTATAGACCAAAGCAAAAAAATACCCAAACCAGCGTTTTGAGGGTCGTTTCGACGACGGGGTATATTTTTACGGCAAAATGTAATATTGAATGGTGAATTAACTACCTGCCCACAGCCTGCAGATCATCATCAGGAGCAGTATGAGCGGATTTGAGGTTGTCACTTGCGAAGTCGAACACCAAGGCATGGTGAGAACCGTCAAGATGATCCGAGACGGTGATACGCTCGCACCCTACTTCCCTGCGTCTATCTGGCTCATGAATGAATACTACCGGAAGCCGAGAGGCTATGATCAACTGGCTCACCAAGTCGCAAATTTCCTGAACTTTGCCAAAAGCAAAGGGATAGAGCCTCTCCAAGTCGATGCGTTCTTTCTCGAAGCATACTTAGACAAACATCTCTTTCAAGAGAAGCGATTAGAAGCGACTACCGTTGAACACTATCACGGGTTCATCGCAAAGTTCTATAGGGCGATGGAGCATCTGGGGTTCATTGAGAAGGCTATAGAGGTATCGGAATACATAAATCATAGTCTGCAAGAGGAAGTGAATCTGGCGGCCGGAACAAAGAATTCACTCGATCCGTTTGGCCTTTACGCGAAATACCTTTCCTATAAAGACTTCGAAACCCTCTCTGGTTACGTTGTTAAAAAGAACGCGAGGCTAAGAAGGCGAGATGAACTCATACTTCGCGTAGCCTACGAGACCGGTTGCCGCGGCGCTGAAATCGTTGATCCCGACAACTTCAGTATTCCAAGAATTAGGAGTGAGCTGAAGAAAGCTGAAAGCAGCCAGAGAAACGAATTTTTATACGCAATCATTGGTAAGGGGCGGGGTTCCGGAAAGGTACGGAAGATTGCTTTCCCAACTGCCTTGGCGAAGGATATCCTCCGCTATGTTAATACCTTTCATGTGTCGGGCGATATTGCGTTTGGGTCGGCGCGCGACATAAGATTAAGCACGTCATATCCGTCAAAAATTTATAAGTCTTGCAAGGACGCCATACTATTGAATGGGAATGCGAACACTCCCAATCTCGATATGTGGATACGGCATAGCCGGACACGGACATTCCACGGATTGAGACATACCTACGCGACTAACCTTGCGAATAGGCTTCGCGCTTTGAACGAAAACTATGAGCAGCTTAGAGAGAGGTTAGGGCATGAAAGTCTCGACACCACGAATATATACATCAACTTCGAAATCCTTCTCCATGGCAACGCTGAAGAACAGAATGCCAAAATGGTCGATCAAACATCTGATGCCAGCCAAGTCCGCTACGTGACGGAGGAGTTTGAATGACTAATCGATCTTCATTTGCGGAAGCGCGTTTAATTCGTGGAGGCCTTACTGAAGAAGAGAGCGACTATGCTGCAGAATACCGTAGCAACGTCCAGAATGTACCAGGCACATTGAAGGGGGTGGCACGGATTGGTGTAGATAGCCTCGGCGTGGTTCAAGAGGTTGGCGTCCCTGCCCAACTACGATGCCACCGATATATCGGGCCGATGATTGCAGTCATAAATTCCCCAGAATCGGGCATCACAGCTTCCCGTGTGCCAAGTTATAAAAGAGCATTTGAATATATAGTGAAGGTAGCGGTCAGCGGTGAAGAATCAGACAGGCGTTATTTTGGAAGAGCGCTACTCAAGCGTTTAAAGTCTGAGTTGACATCAGAATACAGCATCAAGGCAAGCATGGACGACGCCAAGAGGCTGTTCAATAAAGCCGCCGATAAGAGCGATGATCTAAAAGTGAAGCGCGAGATCAGAACCCTTATCGGGGGGAAGGGGGCAAAAGCCCTCGATAGCGGCTATTGGCCAAACCTAAGAGCGGTAGAAAGATACCCGACCAGGTCTCTCGAAGATGTATTCGGCGATAGTCTTAACTATACGAATGAGCAGTACATCGATGCTGTTACTGATTATGCATCTGCGTTTATCCGAAAATGGTCAGATGTTCGAAAGCGACTTCGGAACGAGCATCCAGAGCTATATGCTAAGATCTGCGATGCGGTGACGCGGATCGGCGTGGAACGGCTCAGGAAGATTGAAAGAACACAAGCGTACTCACCCAGAGTTCTGAAATGGGAGAATGAGTGGTTCGAAATCTTGGGTATTAACATCGAGATTCTGGTGGCTATGGATGATGCGTTTCTCAATGCAATCGCAATGTCCCAATGGCGGAAGTCAATACATTTCGAACGTTTTTCATCCGCAGTGAATTTGGCCAAAAATGGAGCGAAGGGTTTCGCAGACCAGCTTTTAAAAGTCACTGCGTCATGTTCATACCCGAAATCTCAATGGTCTGTTTGGGAAAATGGAGGGAAGAATTTCTCCATTATGTCCAGATTAATGCTTTCACTTCTCGACTTCTTAGGCCCCAGTTTGGAAGAAGAGACGTGCCTTGTCTGGCTGTTGGCATCACGAAGAATTCAGTTGTCTAACACGGTTCGCCTCAAACGGGCGCAAATTGATGAAGATGCGACAGGAATTTGGATTAGAAGCTTCAAGGGGCGGAGTGGTAAGGCAGAGAACGTTTGTATTAAGAAGAATACAAGGATGGGTCGAGCGCTTAAAGCATATCTGTGGGACTATGATCAGCGCCCATTGGGGAATGTCGTTTCTGAAGCGATGATATCACCCTATAAACCGCAGACTTCCCGTTTTAGCTCCACCTGGAATTTCTATCATTTGGCTTTTTCCGATCACTCGGAAGGGCTGATCGAGTACGGTTTGTCAGACGCAAACTTAATTGTAGTTAAACAGATATACTTAAGCGTCGTTCAAGTCAAACGTCAGAATGGCAGAGCGTTTAATTTTGGTGACGTCGAAAGGCGTACGGCTAAAGCGCTGCTTCCTTCGGCAATTGCTCAGTCGCATGTATATGCGGAAGAAGCAAAACGAGGAGGATTCATTAAATCCACTACGCTGCTGAAGTCCTATTACAGTGAAGATCCAGATGAACTCTCACGACAAGCGCAGAATGAATTTCATACATTGAAGACCCGTGAGGAAATCTATCGGGCGCGGTCGAGAGATAAAGTGAAGCTGAGGAAGGGCAGGGCGTTTGCCGCCGCCGTGTCAGAGGAAATGGCCAGTATTTCACATGATATTATTGGTGAATGGGAGGAGAGAACAAGCCCGTTTTCAGTTTCTGCTTTAGTGGATTTTATAGGCTTGCGGGGAAGTAGTCTCGAAGCTCCTCCCGAAACAATCCTAGCGGCCGCAAAGGCAGAGAAATTTATTGTCGAAAAAAGCGGTTTGATTAAAAAGGATGGAATGATTTATCTCTTCGATTCCGGTCTCACGGCTCGCATGATGATGGAAGAGGTGCGCCATATCGAGGGAGAGTTAGAGGGTCTTTTTGCCACCCAAGACCTCGACAAGGCTATCAATGCGTGGGCAAAGCTTAACTTTCTTGAGTTGCTCCTGAAGCGCTTCAGTGCTGTCAGTCTGAAAGATGCATCTGAAAAATATGGGCATTTGGAACGCAGGATACCACATGCACCGATATCGGAAGGGGGGAACTCATGGATCGTGGAATGATAGATGCTGCTAGTTCGTCTGACGGTGCTCCTCTCATTGACTCTTCTTGTTACGCCAAGAACCCAGGTAAGTATTTCGACGATATTTGGTTTATTCATCACGTCGATTCGGGCGAGGTAGTGAAAATTGACTTTAGGAGTCGTTTCGGGGAGCTTCGAAGCTGGCAGCAGCTGGTCGCAAAGAATATTGTGTTCTTGCGTTGTGAAGGGGTGGATGATGGCTTTGCGACTGTGCAGAGTCCCAGAAGCATGAGTTCTACCTATGGTAACATTGCCTCAGTATTTCATTTCATGAACAGTAAGTTTCAGGGGCGACTGCTAGCTGATCTCTGTGAGAGTGAACTTATAGAGCTCGTGATACACAATATCGATGGTTCGATTGCTCGGGGGCCCACGGTGTTCAGTAGAATTCGTCTACTTGCGTGGATGTATGATTTGCGGTACGCGGAGCACCGTTTGGTGCCTGAGCAGTACTTACCGGCGTCTAATCTAAGTGGGCGTTGGGAAGACCTTTGCTCAGTATGGGTGAGAGATGCCGGCGAAAGCTACGCAGATTGGCGGGCTGGCGGAAGTTTTTCGATCGTTCCTTTCGAAATTGCTTTGGCTGTCCTAGGTTATTGTTTCCAGCTGATAAAATCGGATGAGACCAAATACGTCCTCGCGTGGTTTCAAACGGAACGAAGGCTTCGCGAAGAGGGAAGGCTTCCTAGTTGGAAGACCGCTGGCCAATTTTTCTCAAATTTTGGTGAACGGAGCACATGCTATGGCAGCCGATTAAAGGCTTGGTCTGTAGATCAAGTGTTCTTCGAGGAGCTTTGCAAGTGTTACCCGAACGTGAAGTCGAGAGATCAGCTTCCCCTTCCATCAATCCCATTCTCGATTGGCACACATTCAATTAAGAGTTCAATTACCCGAAAGGGGGACCATCTTCTTACAGCATGTTATTTGGCGATTCTTATTTTGACTGGTATCCGACATAGTGAAGCGAGCGGAATGGCACGCGACGCGTTCGAGAAAAAGGGGGCGGACTATATCTTCGCGTCGAACATCGAAAAAACCAACCATGGGGTCGTTACGGATCGGCATGTTTCGGCTGCTGTCGCCGATTTTATCGATGTCCTGGATGGTCTAGGTGGCGTCGGCTTGACCTGCGAGAGGAGGAAAGAGCTTTTCTCCTACTTTAGGTATAGTTTCAACTCGCAGAACCAGCCGGTATACTCTCTGAATAAAAACGCTATTAACGTTACGATGCAGGTTAATTCCTTCTACGAGATTTTTCTTGAGGGACAGGGTGATGATGTCCGTAACTACTGCCCGCACGTAACAGCTCATGGATTCCGCCATGCTTGGGCCGAGTTTGCCATGCGCCGTTTCGATGGAAATATTATGCCACTTATCCGCGATCATTACCGGCACCATTTCGGGTCGAAAATGACTGGAGTCTACACGCATAATAAGGTCGAGCTGTCGGAGTATCAGCACCTTGGTAGGCGCCAGATTTTTGAACTCGTCAGTCGATACGTAGATGGTGCTGCCACCCTCCATGGGCAGCTGGGTGAATTCCTCACGAGGCAAGCGGACAATATTGGTTTAGTCGAGATGCACGATAAGAGTGCGCGTGATGCAACCATTAGGCAGATTATAGAAGAGCATGTTGGCGAGCCGATTGTCACCCCTCATGAATATGGTTTATGTGTTTTGACTGAGAACACAAAACAACTCGCGAATTGCCGTGACGAAGCGGGTATTCCAAGAACCCAAACGGCTGATGTAGATAGCTGCGTAGGGTGTGTAAATAGTTGCATAATAAAACAAACTGACAACAAGGATGATCCTCACTTCCTGACATTAAAACGACGTCTTGCGACCTACCGAGCGGAGGCTCAGGAATGGCAAGGCAATGATCTGATCGGCCCACTGTTCGTTGATGGCGCTCAAAAGACTCTTAGGGCTCTGGAGGCTCTGGTGAGAAAAATGGAGAAGGTGGATGTCTGACCTTGAAATGGAAGATTTTGATCTCGATTTCTCTCCTCAGCTGCCTGACAAAGCTCGCCCGCCTCTCTGGTATTATGATGCTGATGTTGCGCAAAGCTACAAAAGCATTGTGGATGTCGCACTCGTAGCGTTCGAGAAGAAGCTGGCATTCACCCGGGGATTGAAGCCCGGACGCACAGTCAAAATCAAGGAGTGGAAATTGGTCGCCGCAACTCTCAACAAAGCAGCGGGGCTCAACGAGGGACACCTCAGAAATAAGGATCGGCGAGATGTTCTGCGCACTGTAGAGTTCATAGGGTCGCTGAACACGCGCTTGGAGGCCGCGATCAAGGCCCGGAGTTTGAGCAACGCTAGGCCCTCAGCAACTGAGAGAAAGGCCGCCTACTCGGCCCTGCTTGAAAAGTATCGTAAGCTCGAGCAGATAAAGCTTTCGGAATATGCCAAAGCGGCGTTCGAGCAAAACATGGCCGATCGCCTAGCGTCCCAGAACCATTCCTATGTTTCGCTATTCCAACAGAACAATCGTCTTCTCGAAAATAACGCCAAGTTGGATGAGGATGTAGAGCGACTACAAGGGAAGCTTGTTGAAGCATACGAAGAGATCAGCAGGCTTAAAGATCAGTTGAGGACCAAGTTCCAGATGAAGGTGGCGGAATAATGTCTAGCGGTCGGCAATTAGGGAGCGAGAACTTTGCTCGCTTCGTTGCATGGGTCTCTGAGCGGGAAGCGCGGGGTGATCATGCGGACTATATTCGTCGGGGTAAGCTAAACCGCAAGGAGGTTGCCACTGAGCTTGGCTTCAACAGACGTTCATTTGGACAGAACCCCGCCATCAAACAACTCGTCGAAGAACTCGACGTTCGATGGGGTTCGCAACATCCAGCCCTATCCAAATCCATCGCTGAGGAAAGCGCCGCGAGGGAAAGAGCCAATGATCGAATGAAGCGCACAGCGACGTCGAATTCGAAGCTGTTGCAGCGGATCGCAAGCTTGCAAGAGGAGAACCGACAATTGCGCCGTGAACTCGAAGAGGTGAAGCATTTCAAGTCGGCGAGAGATGCCTTCTTGGAGACGACGAAAGACTTCCGCTGACCCATGCTCATCCAGGTATCGAAGAGGCGTCGAAATGGCTCTGTCACCGCCATGCGCATCGCAGCTGATGGCAGCGTCATACACGTGGCGAATAGCCTCTCTGTTTCGCTGCCAGAAGCCTGCAAGGATGCTGCCAAGGTTGGTTCCTTGTGGGAAGTCGACGGGCCGACGGCACAGACAACGTTCACGGCCGGCGGATACACAATCATCGAGGATCATCTCGAAGCCCATACAGCTCGGTTCGTAAAGCCAAACACTCGCTTGCTGGAAACGTGGCTCCAGAGAAACGTGAAGGGCATTGGGGAGGTCAAGGCTGGTCGCCTGGCCCGCAATCCTCGCTTGATCGAGATCATCGAGGAACGGGACATTAGCTCGCTTTTGGAGGCTGGGGTTCCGAGTCGGTCCATCGGCCCACTGCTACTGGAATTCCCAAGCGATGCCTACATGGCAGCTATCAACTGGCTTGCTGATCACCATCTGCCGGTAAAGCTGGCTGAAACGCTTTCGGCGGTTTGGCGTGAGAAAACCATCGCGATGTTGAAGGAGAACCCGTTTCGGCTGCTGAACTTCGACGTCCCATTCGAGCTGTGCTGCAAGATTGCAAAGGGGTTGGGCTTTGCCTCGGATCACCCGAAATACCAAGCTGCGTTGGCAGCTGATCTCATTTCGCAATATTGTCGCGCTACGTCATCGACTTTGATGCTACGGCCTGCGTTCGAGAAGAAATGCAGAGAGATGGGTGTCGACTTCAATGTCGTCCTGCGGCACGCGATGGAACAGGAACTCATCGGCTATATCCGTGGCGAGGACGGCTTTCAACTTGAAGGGGAATTTCTGCTTGAGGCCCTTACGGGGCAGAGGCTGCGTGATGCAATCCTTCGACCGCCGGGCGCGGGCAGCAGCGCGGCGGATTGGGAGTGCAATCTAACCGTTGAGGCGGTTACGGAGCGATTGCGCGAATTTGAGCAGACCATTCAATTCAGGCTCACGGATGAGCAAAGGCGTGCGGTGTTGCTTGCGTCAAGTATGAACGTGTTCGCGCTATCGGGCGGAGCAGGGACGGGCAAGACGACAATCCTTCAGGCTATCGTGACGGTGTTGGAGAGGGTCTCCTTTGGTGTTGATATCTTCCAGGTCGCGTTGTCAGGGCGGGCTGCACAAAGGATGGTTGAAGCCACTGGTAGACCTGCTTCGACAATTGCTAAGTTCTGTGCGGACATGGCAAGGAAGAAGCAGGACCAGCGTCCCGACCATTGCATCGTTGTGATCGATGAAGCCAGTATGGTTGATCTATATTCCATGCACGCCCTTCTGCTACACCTACCTGCTGCCACGCGTTTTATCTTCGTAGGTGACGTGGACCAATTGCCGCCCGTCGGGGGCGGCCTGTTGTTTCATAACATTATGAAATCGACCTTCCCGGCCGTCGAACTAACTGAGGTGAAACGCCAAGGAGCCGAGAGCGGAATTCATCGGTTTGCAACGGCGGTGAGGCATCAACACGGGTGCATAGCTTTGCCTGACTATCAGGAGGGAGTGGAAATTGATTGCGCTGTCCTACGACGCGTCGACCCAGATGAAATTGGTCAGTTGTTCCAGGTTCACGGGGGGGCTGAACGGTGCGCAATTCTAACCTCGATGCAAGCTGGCGAAGCTGGTGTCGGAAACCTGAACATGGGCATGCAACGCCGGCTGGGCTTCAACCGTCCTGTAGTTCGTCTAGTCCATGAGGACGGCGTCTATGACTACGTAAGTTTCACAGGCAGCAAGTTCTACCTGAACGATCCAATCCTCATAACAAAGAACGACTACGACATTGGCGTTAGAAATGGCGATCTCGGCACCATCGTGGAGATCTTCGATGAACAAACCGAGGACGGGCACCTTGGCTGCGTTAAGATCGGCGGCCGGATGTTCGATCTAAATGCAGACCTGTTGGACAAGATGAGCCTCGGTTACGCTATGACCATCCATAAGGCGCAGGGGTCGCAGTGGGAGAACGTAATCCTCGTCTTGAACAGAAGGGCAACGCACATGCTGGATAAGACGCTGCTCTACACGGGCGCGACACGCGCACAGAAGAAACTAATTGTTTGCAGTGAGGATATGGGCCTGGTCCAGCAAGCGGTGGATCGAGGCTCAATCGCCCTCCAGCGAAAGACTAACCTTTTACAGCACCTGGACGCGGACTTCTAAGGTGGCCCGAATTCGATGCACGTTTGTCGCGAACCTCGAACGAAGACCTGATGTGCCTTTGATTGGGGAAATGAATGGAGCGACGAATGAACCTGTTTGAGCAACAAGACGATGCGACTGAGCCTGAAACAGGAAAGGCTAAGACCCGCCCCTTGGCTGACCTACTGAGGCCTCAAGCCATCGAGGAAGTTATCGGTCAAGACAAGCTACTGGCCGGCGATGGTCCGCTGGGCTCCATGTTGGCAGCAGGGAAAATCTCGTCTCTAATCCTGTGGGGGCCGACCGGCGTCGGGAAGACCACTATTGGCAGGCTGCTGGCTATGAAAACGGATTTTCATTTCGAGCAGATCAGTGCAATATTCAGTGGCGTCGCGGACCTTAAGAGGGCTTTCCAGGCGGCGCGCGGCCGCCACCGCAGGGGGCAGGGAACACTCCTTTTCATTGACGAGATCCACCGTTTCAACAAGACCCAGCTTGACGCCTTGCTGCCAGTGATGGAAGACGGGACGGTTACCGTATGCGGAGCAACGACAGAGAACCCATCATTCTCTGTGAACAGGGCTGTGCTTAGCCGGTGTCAGGTGATGGTCTTGGAGCGCCTTGACGAACGAGCGCTATCCGCCATAATTGCACGCACTGAGAGGGTTCTTGATAGCCCCCTGCCTTTGGACGACGAAGCGAAGGAGCTCCTTTGTGCCATGGCGGATGGTGATGGGCGGGCTCTTCTGAATTTGGTCGAGAGCACGCTCACTTGGCCCCGGGACCATATCTATTCTGCAAAGGAAGTGGCCAATCGCTTGACACAGCGCGCGGCGCAGTATGATCGCGCGTCAGATGGTCACTACTCGATCGCAAGTGCCATCCAGAAATCGATAAGGGGTTCTGACCCCGAGGCCGCAATTTACTGGGTCCATAGAGCGCTTGAGGGCGGCGAAGATCCTCGTTTTATCCTGCGGCGGCTGACAATGATCGCATGGGAGGACGTAGGGTTGGCAGATCCGGAGGCATCCCGTATCTGTCTGAGCGCGTGGGACACTTTCGAAAAGCTTGGCAGTCCCGAAGGCGATCTGGCTGTATCTCAGGCCGCAATTTACTTGGCCTTGGCCCCGAAATCGAATGCCGGCTATTTGGCACACAAAGCCGCGCGCGCTGATGCGAAAATATCCGGTTCCGCACCTCCCCCCATGCACATCGTGAATGCGCCCACAGCAATGATGAAGAATCTTGGATACGGCGAAGGGTATCAATATGATCACGATGCTCCCGACGGTTTCTCTGGTCAGGTTTTCTTTCCTGATGGGATGGCAAGGCCCCAGCATTATCTGCCTGTTGAACGCGGGTTCGAGCGAGAACTATCAAAAAGGGTTCGCTACTTCGAAAAGCTTCGGAAAGTCCGCAACTCCGAAGGCGGGTAAGAACTAGTAGGTGCGCCCCGCCGATCATTTCGCAGCAATGAGGGCCGACCGCTCTCATCATTAAGGGCCGTAGGTTGGCCCTCATTGTTTGTTGCGACCGGGCATTCGCCTGATAGACCTTTTACCTTCCGCGGTAGAAAAGGCGCTGGTACCAAATACTCGCACAGGAGGCTGTATATCTGCATGAATTGCAGGACGGGTTTCAAGCCAAGCGCTTAATCAAAGACTGGGTCGGGTTTTACAACTCCGAGGTGTCACACACGGCTCTCGACAAACAATCCTCTGACGACGCATTCGTTGAAGCAGAGCGGACCCAGAGGGCGGCATGAAACCAACCAAATTACATCTTAGCTGAGCCACAAAGCTGTCCTAAAAAACAGGACCATTTCAGGGGCACGAGAGAGGGGCGATATCGAGGTGAGCTTCACCGATACCTCGGGCTGATGTTCGCAGAAGCGCATCGGTGAAACACATGACGGAGCGAAACTCATCACTGGCAGGGGCGGCGCAGGTGAAAGCGATGCCCGCAGCTTACCCGACGGCCACTTCGGACGTAGGGTCGATTTTCTGACGGGGTGGCGTTCGGTCTTTTAACGCTGTCTGAAAGCAGTTTGTGGGGCCTTATCGTGGAGGCATTTCACTCGCCCCACCGACTTGGCCGGATGGTCCGCCACTCTTCATTCTGGTGCGCATGAGTGCGGCGCATGAGTGCGCTCCATACCGTTTGCTCTGGCAAACGATGCCGGTGACATTGTCACTGTCTTTCAGTATCTTTGTTGTCTTCGTGGTCGGGTTTCTTCTCTACGTCGCCGTGGCCGAAGAGTTGGACGTTCTGGTGCGCGTGGTGGATGTTCTCGAACTCAAAGCTGGAATGCATTATGCTGAACTCCGTACTCAGCCGTTCTTTGATTTCCGCCTTGACCGGTTCGATGCGGCTCCAGCCCGCCTCTGTCAGCACCACGTGACAGTCGAGCGCTGCTTCGTGTTCCTGCATTTGCCAGAGATGAACGTGATGCACGTCCTCGACACCATCCACCTCGGTCATCGCCCGGACCACTGCACGGCTATCCATGTCGGGGGGGCTGCCGAGCATCAACGTACGGATCGGCTTTCCGATTTCGGTCAGGGCGAGGTAGAGAATGTAGAGGGCAATGGCAATCGTGATCGCCGGATCGACCCAAGTCACGTCGTAGAGAATGATCAGCGTCCCCCCGATGATCACCGCTACTGAGGCCAGTGCGTCGGATAGATTGTGTAGGAAGAGCGCGCGGATGTTCACGCTGCCTTTCTGCATCGACCAGGTGAGCCATGCGGTCAAGCTGTCTACCGCGAGCGCCACGCAACCGAGGATAACGACGGTCCAGCCAGCGACCTCCGTTGGCTCGATAAAGCGCATCGCGCCCTCGTAAATCAGATAGACGCCGACAAGGATTAGGGTGGTGTAGTTGATCAGCGCCGCTACGATCTCGATCCGGCCATAGCCGAAGGTCATGCGTTCATCTGCCGGTCGCCGGGCAATCTTGCGCGCGACGAAGGCGATGACTAGCGATGCCATATCAGAGAAATTGTGCAGTGCGTCTGCAATGAGGGCAAGACTGCCAGAAAAGATGCCGCCGACGACCTGCGCAACAGTCAGAAGAGCATTGGCCCAAATGGCGACCGATACCCTCCGGTCCCCGGAAGTCGGGTCCATGTGGGCATTACCGTGATCATGCGGCATAATGCGGCTCCTCTTGATTGTGGGCCGTAATCTCTGGCGAGGGGACCAAGCGGCCCGACCGGAGCGCGGCGACACGTGCGTTCATCCAATGGCGAATTCCGTGTCGGTAGAGCCATCCACGAAGGCGTCCGAATTCCTGCCGATGTTGCCGATAGAATTCATCCGGGGCATCAAATGTTCCGAGGTCGCGCGTGATGCCAGTGCGTTGGATGTAGGTGTCACCACCGCGCCAGTCGACCGGTGGTGCGCCGAGACAATCTGTCCCGATGCCGTAACCGCAGAACTCTTTGCGTCCGGGGAAGTGCGCTTGGAGCCGGGTTAGGTAGTCAGTATCCAGAATAAAGCCTTCGAGGTTCACCCAGGTGCCAATAACGCGAACCTCGACCCATGAATGCAGGATCTCTACCGGCGCAATCGGGTAGACTGCTTCGGGCACGACGCCACGCTGAAGAGCCTTGTGGATGGTGAAGCCATGCAGCCGGCAAGGGAAACCGAGCGCGCGCAGAAGCGCCATCAGCAGCGTGGCCTTAGTATTGCACTGGCCATAGCCGTCCATCAGCACGACTGAGGCCGGAATGTTGTCCGCGCGGTTATAGCCGAAGTGGATCTCATTACGGACGAAATCATATGCTGCGCCGATCCGACCATGTTCGGAAAGCGCCAGCCAGCCACGCTTTTCGATGAGACTACTGATCGGGCCTCGGCAAAAGTCGAGTAATTCTGTCGGCTGAAGCAAAGTTGTGTCGGCATTCATTCCCGTCTCCATCGAATCGTGATGAGACAAGTGTAATTGCTACAGTAGATGTAGCTTCAAGTCGAAAGTTATCCCGTGCGCTGCGCTACTAGGATGATGTTCGCTCCCGCGAGGCACCATCACCAAAAAAGTCGAAATCCATTTTGAACATCCTGGAGGTTGATCCCTAGGTTAATGCGCTACACGAAGCCAACTACAAGTTCGGACCACCTAAGAACTCGAATTCCGTTCAGGGCGGTTAGCTCAGTTCATTTGTGTGGAAAAATCTGCTGCGATGGTGAGGTGCCCACATGCCAATGGATAGCGATGACCGTTTCCTTAACTACATCTTAGCTGGGGGCTGCGGCGTTAGCTGGGGTTTATGGGGCTACTTACATGCCTGTATGCCTGTGAAAACGGATCAGCGCCAATGGCCCGCGTCAGGAAGTGGCTGGCGTTATACATTCATAAAAGCCGGCCTTTGACCCTTGGTCGCAAACCGCCTGCTATTGTCCGTTGGCAGAGAATTGAAACGGTGAACTCGTATCATCAGTTGCTAGAAGTAGCTTTTTTCGTCACAGAAACCGCCCGAGTAGGGGTGTTAACACAAATAAGGGAACGGATTTAGGTTCCAAGAAGCCCGGTTCGATAGAAATATTTCTCTTGAACCTACAGCGGCTTTAGGAGTTAGGACCGCAGGCGAAGAACGGCATTCGAGTCTAACAGGCCATACTGCTTCAGGCTTTCCTTACTGAACGGCAGAGTGGTCTTGTTTAAGCTTAGTTTGCCTACCTAACGTTGAAGGAATAAGAATGATGCTGACAAGACGACATTTTCTCCAGACCAGCGGTGCGCTGTTTTCTACTCCAATCGCTGGCCCGCTACTGGCAGCCACTCGGCCCACCAAGGAGGAGAAGGCCGCCTGGGACGCGCAGGTCACACCTCCCGCTTTTGATCCAACTACGTCAAACCCGTGGGGCCTGCACCCGCGCTTTTTGCCCCAGCGGGTGGACGCTAAGGACGGGCTTGTTCCGGGAGACGTCCACGTCGATGCCGTAGCGCGCTACATCTATCACATCGAAGAAGGGGGAACTGCGATGCGTTACGGTGTGGCGATCGCCCGTGGTAACCTGTACGAGCCCGGCACGTATACGATCCAGCGAAAAGTGGAATGGCCAAACTGGACGCCGACCCAAAACATGATCGCACGCGATCCCGAGCTCTATGGCCCGGTTGCCGACGGTGTTGACCCTGGCCCAGAAAACCCTCTTGGCTCGCGGGCGCTTTACCTTTTTGAAGGCAACCGAGACACCTATCTACGCATTCACGGGACGCCCGAACCAAGAAGCATCGGCGGGCGCGCGAGTTCGGGGTGTGTCCGCATGGTCATGGCACATATCAACCATCTATACCCGAACGTCAAAACTGGTTCGACGGCGTTCCTGTATTCGGCAGAAGAAAGCGTGACCCCGCGAACGTGATCTACGCCCAACCAGTCTGCACTGGTCAATTAGTCACGCCGAGCGCGTGGTGCAGATCGGGTTGCCACCTATTGAGCGGAGCGGCACCAGTGTCGTTTCTACTAGACCGCTGTGCTCATACCAGTAGCATCCATCCTCGGAACGAAGCCGAGCTGTTGTGAGGTCCTGACCAGGTGCAGCTAGGTTAACGATTTGTTCGGGAAGGTTTCCAACCGCGTCTACCGGCGCGCGGGAGTTAGCCATTGGTGCGGCACATCCGCTTGCGAGCAGCAGGGCCGCTCCAATCATCATATGTCGTGTTTGCATTCAGTCCTCTGACCTGTCCTAATTTGGTTTTCACCAACAATCTTGCATACCGGGCACAGGTCCACAAGAACCACCCTGGGGCGGTCGGAGCGCGGCATCTTCAAAAGAGTTCATAAAAAGAAACGCAATTTTTTCTATTGAACCTCTAGTAACTGTAGGGGCTATGTCAGAGTTGAATCAATCTAATCCTAGGGTCAATCTATGTCTATCCATGACCACAAACACAAATCTGACCGCGATCGCGAGCACAGTGATTATCAAGAGCATCCGAAAGGAGTTTCCCACTCTCATGGAGAAGGTGGTACGTGCTGCGGTGCTGGAGCCGACACGGATCCAGCACAACCCATCTCCGCGACCGGACGAAGTTTCCAGGTCTCTGGTCTGGATTGTGCCGAAGAGGTGGCGATCCTGAATAGGGCTGTCGGTCCAACAGTTGGCGGGACAGAGCATCTGGCGTTTGATGTCATTAATGGACGAATGACGATTCTGGATACTGCGGATAAGATTTCAGATGATGAGGTCGCTGAGTTGGTCGCGAGCACGGGCATGAGCGCGAAACCGTGGGATGCCGACAACGCGGCCGAAAATCAGGCAGCGCATTTGGCACGTCAAAAGCGTTTTACCACGCTGAGCGGCGGGTTTTGGGCAGCAGGATTTCTCTACCATATCGTCGAAACGGGCATGGGGGGTGCGCTTGGTCTGTTTGCAGGGCATGGCACGGCGCCGATGCCCATCGCGGAAGCCGGGCTGTTTGCCGTCGCAATCCTTTTTGGCGTCTGGCTCGTTGCACCAAAGGCCTGGTCTTCAGCACGCAGAATTAGCCCTGACATGAATCTATTGATGGTGGTGGCCGTGGCGGGTGCTATCGGGCTGGGCGAATTATTCGAGGCAGCGACAGTTGCGTTTTTCTTTTCACTGTCGCTCTACCTTGAGAGCTGGAGTGTGGGGCGGGCGCGCAATGCGGTGTCGGCCCTTCTGGATTTAGCACCACCGACAGCCAGGATCATCCGGCCGGATGGTAGCGAGGCGAATGTTCCAGCGGCAAAAGTTGCCGTGGACGATCGCTTCATCGTGCGCGGCGGCGACCGCATCCCACTTGATGGCGAGGTCTTAGAGGGGGCCGGGGCTGTCGACCAGGCCCCGATCACTGGCGAAAGCGCACTGGTTCCGAAGGAACTCGGCGACGAGGTTTATGCCGGCACAATCAATGGTGAGGGCACACTGACGGTGCGCGCGACGAAGGCCGCCTCGGACACGGTGCTCGCGAAAATCATTCGCATGGTCGGCGATGCCCATGCCCGTCGCGCCCCGGTCGAGCAATGGGTCGCGAAGTTTGCACGCATCTACACCCCCATAGTGATGGCGCTGGCGGTCGCCCTTGCGCTGGTGCCGCCGCTCCTCCTGGGCGGTGCCTGGGACTATTGGTTCTACAATGCGTTGGTGCTGCTGGTAATCGCCTGCCCCTGTGCCCTTGTCATCTCAACACCAGTTTCGATCGTGGCAGCGCTGACCGCGTCGGCGCGAGCAGGGGTGCTTATCAAGGGGGGCGCTTATGTTGAGGCGCCAGGTCGCAGCACTGCGCTGGCGATGGATAAGACGGGAACGATCACTATGGGCGAACCCGAGGTTGCAGCAGTTCACGCATTGGGCGAAGCCTCCGCGCGCGATCTCATAACGCTGGCAGCGAGTTTGGAAGCACGGTCTTCGCACCCGCTGGCACGGGCCATTCTCGCGCGCGCGCAAACTGATGGTGTTTCCATAACTGCTGCAGAGGATACACGCACCGTGCCTGGACGCGGGCTGGAAGGGCGCGCCGACGGGCGTGTAATCTGGCTCGGCTCGGATCGGTTCGCTGAGGAAAAGGGGTTTGGCAATCACATTCCGACAGATTTGAGAGATCGAATAGAAGGAGCAGGGAGCACCTTAGTTGTAGTGGGTGACGAGACTGCCGTGGTCGGCATACTAGAGCTGCGCGACCGCATCCGCCCTGATGCTAAGGGGGTCGTTGAAAAGTTGCATGCGCAGGGTGTGGAGACGATCGTGATGTTGACGGGCGACAACGAACGCACCGCGCGTGCCGTCGCGGCCGAAGTTGGGATCGACGAAGTGCGCGCCGAACTTTTGCCAGAAGATAAGGTGACGGCCATCGAAGAACTGGTGGAAATCCACGACATGGTGGCGATGATTGGTGACGGCGTGAACGACGCACCGGCCATGGCGCGGGCGCATTATGCCATTGCCATGGGGGCTGTCGGATCTGATGCGGCCATCGAGACGGCCGACATTGCGTTGATGACTGACGATATCGGCAAGGTGCCCTGGCTTATTGGTCATTCACGCCGGACCATGTCGATCATCCACCAGAATATTGGTATATCGTTGGCGACCAAAGCGCTGTTCGTCGGGCTGACCGCGTTCGGCATGGCCTCTATGTGGGGCGCCATCGCTGCGGATGTGGGCGTATCCCTGTTGGTGGTCGCCAATGCACTGCGGCTTTTGAACGGCTATCAGATCAAGGGCGGGCCTTCGGGCGGTGAACCGGTGGGTGAGAATATGGCAAAGGGAGCACTCGCGCACGGTCATTGATCCGGCATTTGCGGTTAAGTAACGCCTAAAACACATCAGACCTCACGAAAGGGGCATCAAGCAGTAATGACTACCAATTTTCCACGACGGGTCTTTATTCTAAGTGGGTTGGCTGCCTTCCTGTCAGGCTGTGCAGATAAGTTCCGGACCTACAACGGACCCAAAGTAACCCGTCTTCGCATGTACAAGGCACAGCGGTTGCTCGTCCTTGACGGGAAGGCTGGCGTTTTGCGTGCATTTCCCATCGGATTGGGCTTCGCGCCCCAGGGTCACAAACAGTTCGAGGGAGACGGCCGTACGCCAGAAGGCACCTACGTGATTGACCGACGCAACCCGGACAGCCTCTTCCACCTCTCCATCGGCATCTCATATCCCAACGCGGCGGATATTGCCTTTGCTGAGTCCCAAGGAAAGTCGCCGGGTGGCGATATTTTTATTCACGGTGGGCCACGCAAGGGGATCGACCCGATGAACAAGCGTGACTGGACCGCAGGATGCATCGCCGTAGCGGACCGTCAGATCGAGGAAATCTACGCAATGGTGAAAAATGGAACACCGATCGACATTTATGCTTGATGGTTAGGTAAATCGACGACGCAGCGTGATGTTGATCGCCTCGATGACGATGACTAGGCCGACGACGGCAATCGTGACGCTGGCCGCCTTGTCATACTGAAAAGAGCGGATGTAGGTCTGGATGTAAAAGCCGATCCCGCCCGCACCGACGATGCCGAGGACCAACGACTCACGCAGGTTCAGTTCGAACCGGAAAATCGTGTCGCGGGCGATGACTGGGGCCATCTGTGGCCAAATCGCATGTCTGAGCCGCACGAGCGGTCCAGCCCCTGCACTTTCAAGTGCTGCGATGGGGGCGCGAGATACGCCGTCGATCGCCTCGGCATAGAATTTAGCGAGCATCCCAGTGGCATGAAAGGCAACTGCGATGATGCCGGGCAGCGGCCCGAGCCCGACCGCGCCCACCATGAGCATGGCCACGAGGATCAGCGGTACCGCCCGGATAAAGGCCAGCAGCGCGCGGACCGGCCCGAACACCGCACGCGAAACCATGGTTTCGGACGCGAGAATAGCCAGAGGGGTCGACAGCAGCACTGCGCCGAGGGAGCCGAGGATTGCTATTCTTAGTGTCTCTGCGCTGCCTTTTTTGATCTCGGTCATCACTGTCGGATCGGGCGGGAACATCCGGCCGATAAAGTCGGTAATCCGTGGACCGGCCGAAGCAAGACGCGACAACTCGACATCGGTTGTGACGAGGGACCATAGGATGGCAATAGCGATCAGCGAACTGGTGACGAAGCCGCCGAAGTCGCGGGGGGGCATCATAACACCGCCCGGGGACCGAGTTCCGGCGTCGGTCCTGACCCCCGATAGAGTTCGGCAGTCGCATCGTCTTTCAACTCGGACGTTGGAACGTTAAACGCGATCCGCCCCTCTCGTATGCCGATGATGCGCCCTGCAAAACGCCGCGCCAGATCGGGTTGGTGCGAGGAGAATAGCGCTGTTGCATCACGCGCTCGCGCCGCCTTGGTCATCAACCCCAGAACCTCTCCAGCGCGGGCGGGGTCGAGGTTGCTCACTGGCTCGTCGGCGAGGATCAGCCGTGGTTCCTGCGCCAGACATCGCGCAATAGCCACGCGCTGTCGCTGTCCTCCACTGAGACTGTCGACACGGCGTTCCGCGAGTTCTGCGATGCCGCAATCGGCGAGTGCTGTGCGGGCAATATCGAGATCGTGAGCCATTGGCGATCCCAGTACTGCTTGGAAAGGTGACATCCGCCCCAGGCGGCCGTTGAGCACGTTGCGTAGTGCCGTGGAGCGTTCTACGAGGGCGAATTCCTGAAACACGAAACCGGTATCAGGACGGCGAGCTCGGGGTGGTGGGCGGTCGGGATTGAGCGGCGCACCCAAGACAGAAACGCGCCCGCGCCATCCCTGAATCCTACCGTCGAGCAGCGCCAGCAACGTCGTTTTGCCCGCCCCGGATGGGCCCAGTAAAGCGACACACTCACCCGCCGGGATCCGAAATGAGACTCGTTCCAACGCTGGTAGCTGTGCGCCCTCATGGACATAACTTAGATCGTCTATTTCGATAGCCATGCTCATCGTAACAGCCCGTATTTCTTTGCCATATCGCGTACGCCTTCATACGCGGTGCCCTCTGCCCTGACGTAGCCATCTGGTCCGTAAAGATAGCTCAATTTGTCGCGGTGCTTCGGTTCGTTGAGCTTCAGCATGACGTCAACAAAACGGGCTTGCAGGGCGGCATCGAGTTCTGGGCGTGCGATCACAAGGTGACTTGGAATCGGCGCGCTTTCTACGAGCCAAGTCACCTCGGCCTGCTGTTGTGGGGTCAGCAACAAATCCGCATACTGACTGGCACCGGCGGCATCGACCAGACCTTCGGCCATAGCCTGCATGGCTTGCTGGTAGCCTCCCGCAAAGAACACGCGGCCGAAGAATTTCTCCGCTGCGCCAGGACCCTCAATTAGCCCGGCCTTAACGAATTCGGAAAGAGGATAAAGATAACCTGATTCAGAGATCGGGTCGGCAAAGGCGATATCGCGCCCGCGCAGGTCTGCCAGCGTTTCGATACCGCCGTTGCGGCGGACAAAAATGCGTCCTGTGTAACTTGACGCGCCCCGGTAGACCTCAGACAAGAGAGGTACCGCGCCAATTTCCGCCTCCGCCAGAACGAAAGGCAATGCGCCCATGAAGGAGACGTCTGCATCTCCGTTGCGAAGTGCCTCGACAGCCGCAGCATGGTCGATGGTGACGAAGCCTTCCACGGGAACGCCAAGCTGTTCGGATAGCCATCTTGTGATGGCCTCAATGTCGCCTAATAGCTTGTCGGGATTCTCCTGCGGAATGAAAGCAAGCCGCAAGGGAGTGTCTTGTGCGATCAGCGGGGAGGCCAGCGAGATCGCGCCTGCACTGGCCAAGGCCAGCATATTTCTGCGGGTTAGGTGGAATTCCATCAGAATGCCCTCTCTTCGATCGCGTCGGCTTCGGTCTTGAACGCGGTCCAACTTGCTTCGGCGGCCCCCCAGTCGTCGTCACGGACTGCATCGCCGACTGCGGCAAGACGCTCGGCCAAGGCATAGACTTCGGGCCGTGCGGTCAGGTTCGACATGGTGCTCGCGTCTGCGGCGAGGTCCGCAGCGACAGTATCGGTCAGCAGCAGGATGTGCTCTGCGTCACGTCGGGGCAGAAGCGTGTCGAGCGTCGATGCAAATGTCGCCAATTCGGCAAATGTCAGGCGAAAGGCGGTGTTCTCTGCGTCGAACTTCTCGTAAGGCTCGTCTGCCGACCCTACAGTCTCCAGATACGCGGTCAGTTCAGTCCGTTCCGTCTCTGATAGCCCGAGCGATTTCGTCTCATCGAACCACTCAACAACGGCGGCCAACGTCGACAGCGAACCGTCGTGAAAATAGGGGGCGGTATATGCGGTTCCCAGCAAGGACGGCGTATCCAGCGCGCCTGCGCGCGCGCCACTATATGCCGGCGAGACCGATCCAATGTCATGGGCTTGCCGATCGAGGAAATTTGCGTCAGGCACGTGGCAACTAGCGCAGGAGCGATCGCCTAGCCCAGCGAAAGGCCGATTAAAAATAGCCTCGCCTCGGTGCGCCGCGTCCGGGTTTGCCTCGGACAGCGTACCATCCGCATTCAGCTTAGAGTTTGGTAGGAAGTCGAACTCGAGCATGTATCCTACCAGCGCGTCGAGCATTAAGGGCGTCGGCTCCGCGCCGCCAAATTCATTGACGATCACGTTCCGGCTGAAGTCGCGCAGAGAGGCAAAGCGCCCATCGCGACCATAAGGCCCGGTGAAGCGCAGCCCGCGCAGGCTCGGAATGTCGATCGGGTCGTCGCGCCGGTCGTTGAAGATAGGATTAAAGAACGCGCCATCGACGTCGATGGCACCGGGTTGGTGGCTGGCGCCCGGGATGAAGAGGCGCTGGTTCACATCCGAGCGATTGTGACAGGTCGAACAGGCGATCCCGAGGTTTCGCGCAGGATTTCCGAATATCTGCGGGCTGTCGAAAAGCATGTCGCCATAAGCCACCAAGGGCAGATCGGTCTCGTCAATACCTTGTTCCTCGAAGTTGAGGACAAGCAATGGCAGCGGGTCCTGATCGAAGATGTCGGAGCCAGGCGGCAAGCTTGGCGGCACCTCGATAGTGCGTCGGCTGAACACAGCGGTTTCGGGCAGGGCACTCAGTGTCTGACGGGGAGCATAGTTGGCTAAGAGGTAATTTTCCGCGAGATAGCTGGAAATGACTGCGCGCGCGGCCTCCAGCGTGTCGCGATCCGCGGAAAAGGCGCCAGCGCCGAGAAGACCAGCGGACCCCGTGCTGCTGTTAAGTTCCAGCCAAGCGAGGCCGATACGTCTTGCTGCTTCGGGGTCGGCTGCCGCGATACCATCCTCAAATGCACGGTAGAGCTCGCCTGCCGTTCGCAGAGCCTGGCGCGCCTTTGCAGGTTCTTCGGCTGCGAGAGTCCGGTCCAATTCCTCTTCGATCCTAAGCGCTACAAGACGAGTGGCCTCTGTGAAAACTGCTTGCCGGTCTTCACGTGCCATGGCGTCAAGGATACCATCCGGCTTGATACCGCTTTTGCGGTCCACCCACTCCAACGCGCCGGTCGAGAATTCCGAACCCCGGTGAGGTTCTGTCCAAGCGGTCTCGATGTCGTCCCAAGGCACTGGCGCGAGATTCCCAAGAAAAAGTGTCAGCCGATAGGCTGCCGCCTCAGGAAGCCACGGAGCCTCTTTGACAGGCGTCGCTCCCCCGGGTCCGGACAGCAGGACCGCGCTTGCAGCGGTTAGCAGCAGCCTCGAAAGATTTTTTATCACCATAGCCTCCGGCGCTAAAACTTAGACTCGTCTAACTTAGGTATTCTAGGCTAATTAGATTGTCAATTTTAGTTATTCGTTGCAATGTCCGGACATGACGAAGCTACAATCATACGAACGCGAGGCGTTCGAGACTGTCGAGAGAGCTCCCGAAGCGCAGGCTAAGGGTTTCGCGACTGTGCGCCGAGCACATGAAAGCGAAATGGCGGAGGATTATGTGGAGCTGATCGCAGAGTTGATCGAGTTGCGGGGGGAGGCTAGGCCAGTCGAAATCGCTGAGCGGCTTGGCGTGAAATCTCCAACAGTGACCAAGAACATCTCACGGCTCAAGGCTGCTGGTTTGGTGCGGCGGGAGCGTTACCGCGCAATATTTTTAACCGATGCGGGTCGAGAATTGGCCGACGCCTGCCGCCGCCGCCATAGAGTCGTTGTCGCGTTTCTTCTCAGCCTGGGAATCGACGAAGAGACTGCGGAACGCGATGCGGAGGGGATCGAGCATCACGTCAGTACGACCACGCTCGAGGCCTTCGAGCACGCTCTCCAGAAGTTTCAGAGCGGCAAGTAGCGCAGCATCGAGTTCTCTCGAAATTCAGCAAGGCGAGACTCAGGGGGCTGCAGCGTCAGCAGTCATACGTTGGCGGGGGTAGCATTTGTGTCAATGCTCAACTCTAGTCTAACCCATCGCGTCCTCTGAGTTTGGCCAGCGCGAGATAGTGCGCCCAATATTCCTACCTGCGCCGACCATGCAACGAAAATGTCGGTCGCGTGAAAAGAGGTAGGCGCAACCCTTGAGTGGACGCCTGTATACTTGACAAACCCGAGGCGTGATCAGTAGATTTCCCGCATTAAGGGAGATTTGAGATGAACAAAGTTACCTGCATTACAAAGCCAAACCGCGATAGTCGCTATGATGCGATCCAGAAACTGGCCGGTACGAAGGAAGATGATGGGGGCCGCTGGTCCTGCACTCGACAGGAATGCGTTGCGTACATTGAAAAGGGTTACAAATTCTACGTGAACGTAAGTGGGCACAAAGTCTATTTGATCGTCGGCACTAGCGCTAACGGTAACAAGTATGTTCGAACTGACCCGGATCAAGATGCGGCAGACAATCTCCTAAGCCTTCCTGAATGCCCCTGATCTGTTTCATCGGAGAAGCGAACCCATTGGGGTCCGCCGCCTATGAAAGTGCCTGCAGAGCGGCGTAAATGGCGCCATAGTCATCGTTCTGCGGGTTCTCTCTTAGAGTGGTAGATATCCGATCAAGCTCGCGCTGTATAAACGAAATAGGTAACTTAGCGCCCCATTTGTTGGGGTAAATAAACACCTCAATCGCCAACCTTCTTGCTGCCCGGCTTTTCTTTTACCAGCTTGCGCAGTCGCTCATTGAGCTAGGATTCGTCGTCGTCCGCTTCTAACTCGCGGGCGGCTTCTTTGAAGCGCTCTAGTTGACTCTTTTTATCTGTCATCGTGCTATACTTCTTTGGAAAAATTTAACCCCCCGAAGACTCCCATACAAGACTTTGGCGATTGTATATTTGACAAACCCACTGTGAAAACCTATCTTTAACTCAACAAGTTAGAGGTTTACGCCATGTCCGTTCTTTCCGCCCCCTATATGCACGATGAAACAGCAGCCTTCGCCCATGTCGAAGCGATGCTTTGGGCTGATGGTCCCGTCTGCCCGCATTGTGGTGTCGTTGATAGCGCCTATCCCCTGACGGGCGTTCGCACCAAGCCAAGCGCAAAGAACCCCGAAGGCAAAGAGCGCCACGGCCTGTGGAAGTGCCGCGAGTGCCGCAAACAATTCACCGTCCGTAAAGGCACAATCTTCGAGGAAAGCCACCTGCCGCTGCACCTGTGGCTGCAAGCCATTCACCTGATGGTGTCCAGCAAGAAGGGCATCAGCAGCCACCAGCTACATCGCGTTCTGGGCATCACCTACAAGAGCGCATGGTTCCTGACACACCGCATCCGCGGATGTATGCGTGACGGTGCGCTGGCAGGCTTTGGTGGTAACGGTAGTATCGTTGAAGTTGACGAGACTTTCATCGGCAAGGAACCCGGCGTCGCTAAGCATCCGAAGGCCCGTGGCGGTTCTCATAAGATGAAGATGGTAACGTTGGTGGATCGCACCACGAAGCGCGCAAAAAGCATCGTCGTTGACGACCTCAAGAAGTCTACGCTGATCCCGATCCTGCAAGAGAACATCGCCCGTGAGGCGTATGTCATGACCGATGAGGCGCGTCAGTACCAGAACATCGGCGCTGGCAAGGTGTTTGACGCTCACGGCTGGGCGAACCACAGCGCGGGTCAGTACGTGGACTATGCCGATAGCGAAATCCACACGAACACCGTTGAGGGCTTCTACAGCATCTTCAAGCGCGGCATGAAGGGCGTTTACCAGCACTGCGGCAAGCAGCACTTGCATCGCTATGCTGCGGAATTTGACTTCCGTTACAACAACCGCACAGCGAGTGGCGTTGATGATGTTGAGCGTGGTCAGGTTGCGCTGCGCGGTGTCGTCGGGAAAAGGCTGACCTATCGGCGGCCTGACAAAACCTTAGGCAGCTAAGGTAGGCTTCACTGATCCAATAAGCGCCCTGAAAATCAACTCAGCAGCCTCTAGTGTGGCCGCTTTTGCTAGGATTTCAAAGCCAGCGTCAGGTCTTGATTTCAGTAATGAGCAAACAAAATAACCCTCTGGGCCCCCCATACCATGCCCCATGGCTTCACGGTACATCTTGTGCGACAATGGGGTCACAAACACAATCTGTTCTCCCATCTCGCCTTCCATGTAGAGATCTTCCATCATGCTAGACACAAGTGACAAATATCGCATACATCCTGATCCGCGAATTTCGGCAAATCAACTTGCAGAATATGCTCTTGCCTCTCCCTCTCGTCGTCAGGTTATCTTAAGGAACGCCAAATACGCACCCACGTTCTTGGTAGTAAGGTACGGCGAAGCGCGCGCGTCTGTCTGCGACTTTCTTAAGGACGGAACGCGACCTGTTGCCAAATTACACTCAGCAGAAGCAGAACTCAAGGCCACCGCTGCGTCACTCGGGTCAAAATTCAAAGAAAACGACGCCCTTTTGTCCGCCGAAGCGATTGCGTCTTTTGCGGCTTTTGTGTCGGACCCTAAGCAGTATCCCAATGCGTTCAGCAAGTTAACTTTTGCGCCAATAACTGGATACATGCCCAAGTTGCCGTTGTCGGAAGTCGACGTTTCGGTTCAAGTGGATCTTATCGCCAAAAATCAGGCTAAGGAGGTCTGCGGCGGTGTATTGCTTCAAACCTCCAAGGCCATCTCGGCAAAGAGTTGGAGGGATGAACATTCACTTTATGTAACGTCGCTGATTTGGATGGCATCGTCTGAGTTTCTGGCAGGGCACGGAACAGTTGATCCCAATTTGTGCTATGCGGTTGATCTGTTCGGGAAGAAAGCGACCAAGGCACCCAAATCTTACAAGACACGAGTTAAAAACTTAGAAGCTGCTTGTGGGGAGATTGCCGCTATGTGGCCCAACATTGAACCCCCCGCCGATCTATGAGCGATAGGTCTAGCTGCTTAAATTTGATCGGTGACATTGCAGTTCGCTGGTCTGAGGTGGAAGCCAATCTACGAGAATTGCTTTGGCTTTATGTCGGGACTGATCGGCCTACGTTTGACCTGCTTTTTGGCAGATCAAGTGGGGACCACGTAGAGAAAATGCTGCGCAAGGTGGTGATGGCCAAAGAGATTGATAAGATTGCCCAAGGAGATGCCATCGAAGCGCTCAGTCGATGCAAGACCATACGCGATAATCGCAACACTATCTTGCACAAAATGCGATCTGATCACGTGGACGATGCCGCTAGTCTCTTTCCTAAACTGGTCGCTACGCAAGAAAGTCTGATATCTTACGCAGAAGCACTTAGCGCGTGTAAGATCAATCTATCCCAATTTGTCGCTCGCCGAGACGCAGTGGAGACCCCAGATGGCGAAGATGAGGCCCCCGACGCTCACGAAAGAGTGCCGACGTATGAACCTATTAATTGGCCGCCAAAGGGTAGCCGGATTGAAATAGAGGTCACCTAATGACAGATCAAAAGCCCCAACTAGACCGCTTCAAAGAAGCCGCCCGCGAACTAGAGACGGACGACGACGAAGAACGGTTTAACGAGTGCTTGCGCGGCATCGTTACACCAGCCAAGAAAGTCTGCCCTGAGTGCGGCCACGTCTTCAAGGGCAACGGCTGGGATGGCATAGATGCCCACTGGCGGTCCAAGCATGAAGATGTGATGTCTTACGAGAAAGTGTGGCCTTTGCTGCGCGCTGGAAGGTACCATTGAAGTGTTGAGTTACCCCAACAGATGGGGTATCATGATACCATGAAGCTCAAGCTTCTTCATTTTGTCTCCCGTGCGCTTGGCATCCTTGTGCATATAGATGGACTTCCCTACGGTCGTCGCGGAAAGCCGCAAGAGCGCACGGATCGCGGCTAAAGGTGCTTGTCCAGCCAATCGTTTGTTCCGGCAATCGCTTTCGTGAAGGCAGGTCGCTTGGTAAATTCAATGACCATCAACTTGTCGTCGTCGTCCACGTACTGCGCAAGGTGATCTTTTACCTCTGTCGCAGAGTTATCCGCGCTTAATAGCCACTGAGAAAGCTGGACTCTTGCAGTGTCCAATTCCTTGAGCCGACCTATCAGGCTGTCATAGTCCTTCTCCGCGATAAGATCGTAGGTAACGGTAAACAGTGCCATATCTCGAATCCCTCTAAAGTAGAATCCGAGCCTATCTCACGTTGCGGGTTTGTCAAATATACAATCGCCAAAAGAAGAAAGAAGGGGATTATCAGCTCCTGTCATATTGTATTGTCAGCCAGTCGATAGGTAACGGTGAACGTCGGGATTTTCAAATTACACAACCCTAGGAAGCGGGCAGTTTTAATTCGATACAAAGACCAAATTCGCGTCAGGAAGTGATGCGTAAGAGAACCACTGAGATGAAGAAACCCAGTAGGCCTAGGGCGATGCCGAAGCTTGCCGCATATTGAAGGATGTCTAGGTAGTTCCCTTTGCGGCTCCGGGCTAAATAGCCTCCCCAAAAAGCACCTCCGATAGAGCCTAAAAACATTAGCATCACGGTTCCTTTGGGTTTGTTTTTACAGACTTATGTCGCTGTTTGGCCAAGCCGAAGGCAAACCTCAACGTCCAAGCTGCACAGATGAGCGACAGAAATGTCCAATTGCCGAAACGTCCGTAAGGCGTAGCCGTACGCGCAGCCGGCAGGCTTTCATTTATGACGCCTGTTCGCCCAGTGTCGAGGCGCGCGACGATCTCGCCGTTAGCATCAATAATTGCGGATATCCCGGTGTTCGCAGCGCGCACCACGGGTAGCCCTTCCTCCACAGCGCGCATGCGCGCGGATGCGAGGTGCTGCTCGGGCCCGATGCTGGCGCCGAACCAGGCATCATTTGTGGCGTTGAAAATCCAGTCGGGACGAAAAAGATCGTCGACCGCCTGGCCCGGAAAAATGATCTCGTAACAGATTGCCACCGCAACCAGAGGCGCGCCCGGAATTGCCAGCGTTCGTGGCCCTGGTCCCGGGGTGAAATCACCCAAACCTTCGGCCAGACGCTCGAACGGCAGCCAACCTTTCAGGGGCACATATTCCCCGAACGGAACAAGATGATGTTTTGCATATCCCGTTAGAATTTCGCCGCTGCCGTCATAGACCTGAACCGTGTTGAAATATCGGGTTCCCCCATCCCTCTCTACGCGGTCAGGCACACCTGTCAAAAGGATCCTACCGTCTGGCAAAACCGTGGATAACCGCCTGCGCGCCAAGGCGTCTTCGTCCAGAAAACCGGGAAAGGCCGTTTCCGGCCACAGCAGCAGGTCGAAGCGTCCGGGTTGCGCGGACAAGCCGAGGTATTTTTCCAGCGTGCGTTCGCGGCTGCCCGGCGCCCACTTCTCGACTTGCGGCACATTGCCTTGGACGATGCGCAAAGCAATGTCCGTTGGCGGCACGTTCTGATTTAGCCGAAGCACACCGCCCCCCCAAATTACCGTCACCGCGACGGCAAAGAGCGCCAAGACAGCTGCGCGGCTGTTTGGCGCGGCTGCGATGAACACACCTGGCAATATGCTGATAAATACCGTGACAAAGCCCAGACCGTAACTTCCGACCCATGCGGCGGGTTGGCGCAGGGGGGCATGTTCGACAAGGGCATAAGCAGCAAGGTTCCAGGGAAACCCCGTCAGGACATGACCACGCAGCCATTCCGCGGCAACCCAACACGTTGCAAACAGAAGACCTGCCGTAATGCCGCCGACAGCACGGCGCTGCATTACGGTGGCAAATAACATCGCCGCAATAGCTGGAAAAATGGCCAGTCCGGCGGACAGTCCCGCGACTGCTGGGATCGCAAGGGCACCGAAACGTTCGGAATCGACGTAAAAGCTTTCGGCAATCCAGGAAATTCCAAACAGGAACTGGCCCATTCCAAAGATCCAGCCGATGACGAAGGCGCGCGCGGTGGAAACCTGCATGAGCACGAGAAAGAGTGCTGAGAAGGCGACTGGAACAGCGATGATCCATGAGAACGGTGGAAGGGTTAAAACCGTTAAACCGCCCGCCATAAAGCTAATCCCTGATCGCAGGGGAAAGCAACGGCTGCAGCCAGTCAATTGCAGCCAACCCGTCATCATGGGCCAGTCTGAAGTTTAGCGGCTAACCACGGTGCTAAGAGCAGCAGCCCCACGCCACCGACCACGAACACATCCGCCATGTTGAAGGCGGGCCAATGCGTGGAGCCGACGTAGAAATCGAGGAAGTCCGTCACACCCCAAAATCGAATGCGGTCGAGGACGTTGCCGAGCGCGCCACCGATGATCGCACCATAGGCGATAGCCTCAACCCGGTTGTCAGTGCGTACCAGCATGACGGTCAACCAGCCGCAGATGGCTAGGGCCAAGGTCGCAAGGCCCCACCATGGTGCTCCACCAAGCAGTCCGAATGTCACGCCATCGTTGCGCAAGTAAATAAGATTAAAACTGGGAAAGACCGGAATTCCGGCGCTCAAATCTGTCGCATTAGCGACGACGATTGCTTTTGTCACCTGATCAACAAGAAAAGCAGTTCCAGCCGCAATGAAGCCTTGGAAATGGGACTGTTTCATCTCATCACCCCAGCCATACATCTAGGAACAACATGATCACGAGGCCGACCGCGAGACCGAAAGTCGCCCTGTTTTGATGGCCGGATCGGTGGGTTTCGGGAATGATTTCGTGGCTGATTACGTAGAGCATCGCCCCGGCGGCGAAGGCGAGGCCCCATGGCAACAGGGGCTGCGAGATGCCGATGATGCCAGCGCCAAGAAGCCCGCCTACCGGCTCGACAAGACCTGTCAGGGCGGCAACCCCCCACGCACGGCGCCTGGAATACCCCTCACCAAGCAATGAGACCGCTACGGCGAGGCCCTCGGGCGCGTTTTGCAGCCCGATGCCAATCGCGAGCGGCAAGCCACCTGAGAAACCATCAGCCCCAAACCCGACACCAACGGCAAGCCCTTCGGGAAAATTGTGGATCGTGATCGCTATGATGAAGAGCCAGACGCGGCGCAGAGATGCGGCGGCGGGCCCTTCTCGCCCCGTTTTGAAATGTTCATGCGGCAGTCGTTCATTCATCAGAGCGACCGCCCCCATGCCAAGCAAGATCGCAACACAAACGATGGTTGCCGGGAGAGCACCGTTGTCGAACTGTCTTTCGGCTGCGTCGAGAGCCGGAATGATCAACGAAAAGAATGAAGCAGCGAGCATGACACCCGCCGCGAAGCCAAGCAGCAAATCGCGCGTGGCACGAGAGGGGACGCGTCCAAAGAGAACGGGGGTCGCCCCGACCGCTGTCAGCGATCCGGCGGCAAGGCTTCCAAGAAAGCCGAGAGTTATTGGGGACAAGGGTTCCAAGCGCTGAGTTCCCGCCGATACGTCAGTCAGCGGCCAAATAGCTGCTAAAGATTTCGGTCGACCCATCGCCCTGGATCAAAAAGACATCGTAGCCCTCGCGATCATCTTCCGGTCCCATGCCCGGCGAGCCATAGGGCATACCCGGCACCGCCACCCCCACTGCATCGGGACGCTCATCCAACAAACGCTGGATGTCTGATGCCGGTACATGACCTTCGATCACGTAGCCGCCGACCAAAGCCGTATGGCAGGATACCATGCGCTGAGGCACGCCGGTGTCGAGTTTGAATCGCACAAGAGTTCCCCCGAACAGGTCCTCGCCTATCGGCGCGAATCCGCTTTCCTCAAGATGCTTCATCCAGGACAGACAACAGCCGCAGCCGTTTGTCTTCCGGACATCAATCTGGATCGCATCGGCGACAGCTTGCGCCGCGGAAAACAAGGCCAGCGTGACTGCAAGAGCGGGAGCCAGTCGTTTCATGGATTAAAGCCTTTCCGTTGTTGTCTGCACAAATTCGCTGGTGAGCCTCTCGGCCAGTAGCGAGCGAGCCTCAGCCAATCGCTCAAGTGCAGCCGTGCCAACCGCATCCCGGTCGGCCGCCTCTACCAGTCGGTCGTCTGAGAGAGGATCCGTCGGGCGACCATCGACCCGAACCTCATAATGCAGATTTGGGCCGGTCGCGGTGCCGGTCGCACCGACGCGACCGATCATGTCTCCGGCCATCACGCGCTGCCCTTGTTCGAGTGTGTCCGGCACTTCGCTGAGATGTGCGTATCGTGTCAGGGTGTCGGAACCATGCGATATCTCCACCACCCGGCCATATCCACCACGACGTCCGATGAAGCTCACGCGTCCAGGCGCCGTTGCTTTTACAGGCGTACCGCGGGCCGCAGCAAAGTCGACGCCGGTGTGCATGCGTACATTCCCATAGACCGGGTGCGTGCGACGGCCGAAGACGGAACTCAGCCGCGCTCCTTCCACCGGTTGGGCAAAGACACGCAGGACCTCTCCATCCACATAGATCGTCGCTTGACCGCTGCCGTCATCCGGCCAGACGATCTCATAGACCGATCCAGCAAGGTCCAATGCGGCAAAGGCAAGCTCGGGCTGGCCAATCCTTTTGTTTCCTTCTCGCGCCTCGCGCCAAAGGAGACGCATCCTCTCACCCCCGGAGAGTTCACGTCGAAAATCGATTGTGCCGCCCAGCATCTGTGCCAGATCGACCGCGAAGCGTGCAGGTATCTTTGCCTTGTCCAACGCTGCGGAAATCGAACTTTCAACCACCGCCTCGCTTGCGAAAATCACCACTTCAGGGTCTGGTTCCAATACGCGCGTAAGAAGCTCTTCACCAAAAACCGTTTCGATCCGCACTCCATCGTCAATGGCCAGTTCTACGCGCTTCGGATTGCCGTCCGCGTTTGAGATCACGGTGATCTCATGGCCTGGGCGCAATCGGCGCAGATCATATTCCACTCCAAGTGCCAGAGCGATCTCCGCACGGGCGTGTGCGGCAACGCCGGCGTTCGCTAAAACTGCATCCAACGTCTCACCCGACGCGATTTGACGCGTCCAAGTCACCAAGGGCGGTTCAATTGCTGGCAAGGCGGTTTCGGTGACGTCAGGCTGCAAGAGAGGGACGTTTAGGATTTTGCGCGCTCCGCCGACTTGTGTGGTTTTGGGAACCGTCATGACGCTATCAGCAAGTCGCGGTTCCAAAACTGCAGCAGGCGCCCAATGCGTTGCTTCGGCAATCGATTGGGGCACCGGTTCTTTGGACCACCACCCTAAGGTGGCGATGGCAGTCATCGAAAAGGCGCCTACCAGGGCTACCGAGGCAACTCTTATTCTCATGTTGTGATCTCTACATCTTCTGTCAACGCACGTCGGATCTTCGGTACTGCGAATTCTCTTGGCTCGTGGTGGTCAATCATGGTGACGAACTCACCGTTGGCGCCAAAAAGAAATATGCTTGCCGTATGGTTCATCGTGTAGTCACCTCCCTCGGTCGGGACGCGCTCATACGAAGCCCGAAACCCTTCTGTAGCGCGGGTAATCTGGTTTTCCGTCCCGGTCCAACCCCGAATGGCCGGATGAAAATAGCCGACATATTCGGCCATGGCCTCGACCGTGTCACGCGCCGGATCGACCGTGATGAAGACCACGTTCATCTGCGCGGCTTCGTCTCCGAGATCTTCAAGCCAGCCTGAGATATCCGATAACGTCGTGGGGCAGACATCCGGGCAGTAGGTGAACCCGAAGAACACCATGGTCGGCCGTCCGATCAGGGTTTCTGGGCCCACTTCATGGCCTTCGTGATCGGTCAGTCGGAAATCCATCGCCGTTAGGGGGAGCGGCCTTTGGCCAGTAGGTTTCGGAGCGCCGGGACCATCCACGCGCCACCAGCCGATACCAAGCATCATAGCCAGAGCGCCTGCACCGTATTGGAACAATTGCCGACGCTGCATCAGCTTCCCGGCCCGCGCGCGGCGATCCCCAGAATTGGGACCTCAACAGTCACTTCGCCACCGTCCGAGAAAGTCAGTGTCAGCGGGAAGGTCTCGCCTTCGATCATCGGGTCTTGCAGCTTCATGAGCATGGCGTGCAGCCCGCCCGGCTCCAATGCCACGCTTTCGCCCGGCCCGATCGTGATGTCGTCTGCAGGTGACATTGAACTGACGCCTGCAGCGTTGGTTTTCGTCTCATGGATCTCGGGCATCGTGGCAAGTGGTGTTGTAAGTCCGGTCAGCGTGACTGTGTCTTCAGTTGCGTTATGTATAGTGAAATATGCCGCGCCCGGTCGGTTTATACCAATCGAAGCACGGGACCACGCGTTTACTACGATGACGTCCTCCGAACCGGCAAATGTCGGAGTCGACATGCCCGAGAGCAGCAAAAAAAGAGTCAAGCCCTTGATATAAGGTAGCTCTATCATGACAGATTCTCCTTTATCTATCCGAGCATCAACTTTGGCTGACCGCAATTTCTGCAGCGACCAGTCGCCGCAGTTCGGCCTCACCGAACGGGTCTAATGGCTTGGCGTTGACGAAGAACGTGGGCGTTTGTCGCACGCCTACCGCTTCGACATCAGCGCGGTCCTGATTGAGCACTGCCACGACACCGGGGGCCAGCATCTGTGTTCGAGCAGCTTCGACATCCAGACCACCGCTTGCGGCAATCTCAAGGATCAAACCCGGTGCTGGAGTGCCATGGGACGCCCATCGTGGCTGCTCGCGCAGGACCGCTTCCAGCACGGGTTCGAACACATCCTGCATCCGCGCAGCTTCGAGAACACGGATCGCTTCCACTGAAGCTTTCCCGTGAAAGGCAGTATATCGAATGACGACACGGACCGCACCACCGTGCTCAGTCATGATATCCTTGACCACGGGATAAAAGGCGCGGCAGGCCTCGCAAGCTGGATCGAAAAACTCGACAATCGTGACAGGTGCCGTTTCGGGGCCAAGGATCGGGGAATAGGACCGGATCAGCACATCGTTCACTTCTGGCGCGACAGGGACTGCCTCTGCCATGGGTTGGGGGCGGGTGGCATACCAAGCCGCGCCGCCAAAACCTGCGGCACCAACAGCCAGAACGGATAGAACGAGGCCGCGTCGATTCATGTTTATTCTTCCTTCAGTGAAAGGGCCGACAGCACCCCGATAATCGTGAAGGCGACAAGCGCCATCAGCGGAATCGGAATCCCGGAGACCAACTGGTTGTCGTCGATACAAGAGGGGCCAGTCGCCGTGCAGGGCTGGATCGCCTCGGGGATCAGACCGACATAGAGGCCGATGTGATACATCGCCACCGCCGCCCCCCCAAGCGCCAGTGCAACGCCATAGCGCCCCACGCGGGAATCCTGCCACCACAACCCGAGCCCAAGAACGATGGCCAAGGGGAACATGAAGGCGCGCTGGAACCAGCAAAGGATGCAAGGCGTTTGACCAAGCACCTCGCCAATAAAGAGCACGGCAAGCGATGAGATAAGCGCAATGATCCACGCTAGGCCAAGGGCTGTTTCTCCGGAGAGTCGGGGCATGACGATCAGATCCTCTCTTTCAGATCGGCGAGGATCTCTTCGGCGGGCGTGCCATAGGGCCAGGAATCCGCGAAGCCTGCCTGCTTGTCGAAAAGGAAAAGGTGCGACGTGTGACCCATCGTGTATCCACGCGGCGCAGTAGCCTCCTCGATCCGCTCAAAGAAAATTGGGAAAGTCTCGGATGTTGCGGCGATCTGCTCCGGCGTGCCGGTCAGCCCGATGATTCCTGCGTCGAACAAGGGCACGTACTCTGCTAAAGCCGTCGGCGTATCTCGCTCGGGATCGATCGTTATGAAAATCGGCTGAACCATTGCCGCCTCATCGCCCAGACCCTCCATCACGGCCGCGACTTCGGACAGTGTTGTCGGACAGACGTCGGGGCAATTGGTGAAGCCGAAGAAGACCAACATCCAGCGACCTTTGAAATCTTCCTCCGTTTGGACCATCCCGCGATGATCGGTCAGTTCGAAATCAGCAAAAAACGGTGGTTCACTCTCTGTGCGGGCAAGGTCGGCACGGTAGTCCAACCACAGCAACAGCCAGATGAGAACGAACGCCGCCACGCCCGCCAACACCTTCGATACCTTCTGAAAACCTGGAAGCCTCACACCGCTACGCCCGAACTTGATTCTATATTTTGGAGGTGTCTACAACTTCTAGCAGCTGTAGGTTCAAGCGCGATTGTCGCTAATTGGCTGGCAATCACGGACCTGTGAGGAGGTGGTGAATCTTGTGATGTCTGCCACTTAAAGCTACACCCTCTGTAGCTAATGTGGAGAGCCTGAAATGTTGACCATTGGGACGCTTGCAAAAAAGACTGGTACAAAAGTGCAGACAGTCCGGTATTATGAGCAGATCGGGCTCATGCCAGAACCCGGCAGAACTGAAGGCGGCCAGCGACGATATGGTGATGCCGAGCTTGACCGCCTGTCGTTCGTCCGGCACGCGCGGCAACTGGGGTTCTCGTTGGATGCGATCCGCGAACTGCTCGACCTCAGCGATCACCCGGGAAAATCTTGCGCGGAGGCCGATGCGATTGCCCGCCGGCAGCTTAAGCAAGTTGAGCATCGACTGGCTCGCCTGGAGGCGCTGCGCACGGAATTGAAACGTATGGTGCATGAGTGCAGTGGCGGGCAGACCGCTGACTGCCGTGTGTTAGAGGTGTTGAGAGACCACTCCGAATGCCTGACAAACCATGAAGAGATCGGCGGCTAAGATGCCCGTTGCGTTTGTCTATCCGATCGCGGCGCTTGCCGAAATCGCAGGGTGTTTCGCTATCTAGGCCTGTCGGCACTTTGGGTTTCGCCTGGCACTGCTGCTGTCCTAGCCTTGTTCGGATGGCTCTAGGCGCAGGTGGAAGCTGTCGCCGCGGGACACACATTTACAGCTTATGGTGGCGTCCATATAGCGGCCTCGGTTGTGTGGATGTGGTGGGCAAAAGTAGGCCTGACAGCCGGGAACTGCTCGGCACCGTTATTTGTTTGCTAGGGGCAACAGCCGCACCGCATGATCACTAAGAAATGGGCCCGTTCGGCTCAAGCGAAATCTGGAAAGACGAAAGAACTCCGGAATAATAGCTCGTCGTTTGAGTTTGCAATTCTGCAAGTTCTGGGATTAAGAATAGCGCATGGTAGAGCAGAAGAATGCATCGGAAAGACGCACACTCTGGATCGTTCTGGGGCTGAACATCGGGTTGGCTATCGCCTTCTTTATCTCGGGCGCATTTGGCGATTCAACCGCCCTTATCGCCAATGGTCTCGACAATTTATCAGATAGTTTTGTCTACGGGATCAGTCTCTTTGCCTTGTCCCGATCCGCGAAGTGGAAGCGTGGAGCGGCGAATGTTTCGGGCGGCCTGCTGATCCTTTTCGCCGTCGGCATCCTTTATGATGCTTGGCGTCGCTACGTTGGCGGATCGGATCCTCTTGGCATAATCATGATCATCATGGCACTGGTCGCGGCGGGCATTAACGCGCTCTGCGTTTGGCTGTTGGCACGTATTCGCGATCCAGATGTGAACATCCGCGCGGCGAACACATTCAGCTGGAACGATTTCGCCGCCAATCTCGGCATTATTGCCGCAGGCTTACTCGTGGCTTGGCTTGGAGCGAATTGGCCCGACCTTATTGTTGGCGTTATTGTTGCTGGCATTGCTGCTTGGGGCGGTGTCGGAATACTGAAAGACGCACATGGTGAACATCATAAGGCTGTTTGCCATGACGATTAGGTAGGGACGTGGGCTTGACCGGAGGGGTAATGACAGTTTAGCGCGCTGTGATTGTTTTTCTTCTGGCCTTTCTACGCTGTCTATCTGATCAAGCGAAGGACTGTAATTCGCTCATATCCTGTCCGATTTAGGAAAAACCTTGGAAGGACTTCACATGACCCTCACACGCCGCCGCCTGCTGGTCTGTTCCGCAAGCTCATTCGCCGCTGCGCCATTCGCAGTTTGGGCTGAAGAAAAGCCTACCATCCACGTGATGAAAGATCCTAATTGCGGTTGCTGTTCGGCTTGGATCGACATCTTGAAGAAAGACGGTTTTGAAGTAACCACTGAACGCAGCTTTGGGACGCTGTTGATCCGGCACAAGTTGGACAGCGGCATCCCGCAGAATATGACCTCCTGCCACACCGGCGAAATCCAAGACTATATGATCGAAGGTCACGTCCCGCCCGCCGACATCCGCAAACTGCTTTCCGAGCGCCCGGATGCCATCGGCCTTGCCGTGCCGGGTATGCCCTATGGCTCACCAGGTATGGGGTCAGAAGATGAACGCGAAGCCTATGAGGTCTTTCTAATCTCCCGCGATGGCAGCACAAAAGTGTTTTCACATTACGACCCGGCGTGAGGACACTGCGCTGAAACTTGCTGCAAAGTGTGGTGACAGGAACCTCAGAGCCAATCTTTTGGTTTGCACTGTGTCAACCAAAGCAAGGAGTAAGATCATGCAAGTTCAGGACATCATGACAAGCAATCCCACCTGCTGCGGCCCCGACACTTCGATTCAGGAAGCAGCAACCCTTATGGCTGAAAAATCTGTCGGCTCCATTCCGGTGCTTAATGACGCCGGTGAGCCCGTTGGCATCGTGACGGACCGCGATATCTGCTGTGGTGCCGTTGCGCAGGGCAAGACGGTCGAGACGCCGGTTTCAGAAATCATGTCGAACGACCTTCTGACCGTGTCTGCTGACGACGACGTTGAAAGCTGTTGCAACAAGATGGAAGAAAAACAGGTTCGGCGTAGTGTGGTCACCGACGAAAGTGGTAAATGCTGTGGCGTCGTCGCCCAAGCGGACGTCGCCCGAGAGGCCAGCGGGGCGGAGACCGCGGAGTTGGTGGAAGAAGTTTCGCAACCCAAGGAGAAATCGGGCTGCTGCTGACAGCTCAATGAGCCCAACGGTTCATCCGGATAAGGGCTTTCCGTTTTTGCCAATGGAAAAGATTAGAACGCGGTGTTGGACCGCGTTCTAATCAGGCCAACAGAAAGAGGCGCGGCCGATGGCTCACGATCACGCCCATATTGATCCCGAAAGTGGTGACCGCAGGGTATCCATTGCGATTTGGGCGAACGCACTGCTTACGGCGGCACAGATCGTCGGCGGGATTTTCGCCGGGTCGCTGGCGCTTATTGCTGATGCGCTGCATAACTTTTCTGACATGGCCTCATTGGTTATCGCCTTCGTCGCCCGAAAAATCGCGCGACGTCCAGCGGATGAACGCATGACCTTCGGCTATGGCCGGATCGAAGTCGTTGCCGCCCTGATCAACTACACCACGCTTATCCTTGTCGGGCTTTACCTGATCTATGAAGGCGGGATGCGCATGATTGACCCGCCGCAAGTCGCGGGTTGGACTGTCGTGATCTTGGGCGGGGTCGCGCTTGTAGTCGACACTCTTACGGCGCTGCTGACCTACTCAATGCAAAAGGGCAGCGTGAACATCAGAGCGCTGTTCCTGCACAATTTATCGGATGCTTTGGCTTCAGTTGCGGTAATCATCGGCGGCACGCTGATCATACTTTACGATCTACGGTGGGTTGATCCGGCAATCACCATCGGCATTGCCCTTTATATCCTATACCTCGCTCTAACTGAGATCGGCGACCCTATACGTATGCTGATGCTGGGCAGCCCGCCTGACATGGATGCGGGTGCGGTGGTTGAAGCGATGACGAACGTCGAGGGTGTGCGCGATGTGCATCACGTTCACCTATGGCAAATGCAGGAACATGAGGTCGCACTCGATTGTCATGTGGTTTTGGAGGGAACAGGTCTCGAGGACCTTGAATCTGCAAAAGATACCCTCAAAGGAATATTGGCAGACGACTTTGGCATCACCCATTCAAGCCTTGAGTTTGAAACCCTCGGCAATGCGCATGAGAATGCATCACTGTTCGGTCATGCGGATCGGCGAAAGAGTAAAGGCGAAGGAACCGGCACAGATTGAGCGGCAGCCGAACTCGCGAAGGCTGCGCGCCGCCTTGAGCAGCGTCCCGCCCATATGAGCGCATTCCGCCATTCTTCCGCTTTCCTTTTTCGACCAAGGATCGACATTTCAACGACGTGCTCCTATATCACCGTCATGCGCATTCTGCTTCGCCTTGCCACGTTCTGCCTATCACTCGTTCTGCTAACGGGTGTGTTGGCGCATGATCTGGCGGCGGCGAACATGTCGATGGAGATGTCCGGCATGACCGCATCCTCGACAAGTGATGAGGAAGAAGCCTGCGCAGCTTGTTTGCCGGGGGAGCAGAGCGAGGTTGTCTGCGACATCGATTGCACGGCACCTGTCTTTATCTTTTCGCAGATGCATCAGTCACCCATAGAGAGCATTCAGCGCTTCTTCATGCCTGCGCCTGCGGATCTCAGCCTTGCCGGGCTTAATCCCGGGTCTGATCCTTTCCCACCAAGAACCACCTTCCTGAGTTGACCGGCCGCACCGAAGCGTGACGGCCCGGTCTCGCGTTGTCTGCTGCCAAGCGACGGCAGAGCGATCGACCTTATCCGTCACTTTCGGGAACGACCTTCATGTCACTTTATCAATCGCGCGATATTTCGCGTAGACGCATGCTGTCCAGCGGACTCGCCGCCATGGGTGCGGCGCTGACCCTACCTCATGTGTCATATGCAACCACTCAGGGGGCTTCGATCCGGGCCCTCGGATACGACGGCAACGCATTGATCGTCGCGTATGAGCATGCTCTCTGGCGCGTCTCCACCGCAAATCAAATAAGCGAACGGCCACTTGATCAGACAGTCACCGCGATCGCCAGCCACCCCGAGGCTTCGGGCAGTCTCTTTGCGGCGGTCGAGCCAACCGGTCTCTTGCGCAGCCGCGACGGCGGGCGCACGTGGACCAACGCAGGTGCAGGTTTGCCTCCAGTCCGGGTTACTGCTCTGACCCAAGCGGCCCTTGAGCCAGATTTGCTCTATGCTGCGCTTGCGGGTGACGGGCTCTGGCGCAGCGAAGACGCCGGTGAAAGCTGGGAGTTCGTGATGGACCGGCCCTATCTGAACGGAGCCGAGCAGGAGGTGCTCACGCTCGTTTCTGTGGGAAATCCGACTGGCATGGGCGGCATCTGGCTATATGCCGGAACTGAGGCAGGACTAACCCGCGTGCCCGATTGCTTTTGTCGCTGGCAGGATGTGACGGCGGGTAATGCCATGGATGCTCTGGTCGAGGGTAAAGCGCTGCCGCCCACGACACCGCTGCCTGTAGGGCAGCCTGTCCCACATCTCGCGCTCTCGCCCAAAGCACCGGAGCAACTCTACGTGGGCCTCGACAGTGGCCTTTGGGCTTCGGCAGACGCAGGGGTGAATTGGTCGCTGGTTGCTGATGGAAAAATCGACGCACTGGCTGTCGATCCTGCCGATCCTCAGCGTCTGACCGTTGTTCGCGACGGCAATCTTTCTGTCAGCCGCGATGGCGGCCTGACGTTCGACACTCTCGACATCTTTGAAGGAGACAAAAATTGAACAGTAAATTCACCCTCGGCACGGTTGCCGCAATCACAGCCGCCGGCATCATTGGTTTTGCCACCTTCGGCATGGCCGAAAGCGACAGAGCGCCTGACACGGATACCGCTGCGATCACCGTTCCGGCTGACCGCCAGATGACCATTTGGCGCGATCCGTCCTGTGGCTGCTGTGACGCCTATGCCGATTATGCAGAAGAAAACGGTTATCATGTCACCCGCATTGACGACCGCGATTTTGACAAGCGTTCTGTCGAAGTTGGCGTGCCAGAACAGGGGCTCGGTTGCCACCTCGCTGAGGTCGATGGCTATTACATCAGTGGTCTGGTCCCTGTGGAGGTCATTCGACGCCTAACGTCTGAACGCCCCGAGATCACCGGCATTACGCTGCCGGGTATGCCCAGCAACGCACCCGGCATGGCGGGCAAGAGTGGCACCCTCAAGACCTATGCCTTCGGCGAGGACGGCGTGGCCGTGTATTCAAATGAGTGAGGATGGAATGATGGAAATGATGAACGGATCTATGATGAATGGGCCGATGTCGGCCGGAATGATGATCGGCTGCGGCCTGTTGTTCCTTTTGGTGCTGGCGGTGCTGGTTCTGGGCGTGTTGGCTCTGGTCAAATACCTGAGGCGCTCGGCATGAGAGCGTTGATCGTAGCCGCTGTGGTTGGCATCACGGGCGCCGCTGCGGTTGCTGTCTGGGCCGGGGGGAAGGAAGACGCCCCCCCGGCGCTCACCGTGCTTGGCGTGCCTGTGGATGCGGAAATGCTCGATCAGGGCGCTGACCTCTATGCGGAGAACTGTGCCTCCTGCCACGGCGCAGACCTCGAGGGCCAACCGGACTGGCGCAGGCGGCTCGACAATGGTCGCATGCCCGCGCCGCCGCATGATGAAACGGGCCATACATGGCACCATGCCGATCAGCAGCTTTTCGACATTACCAAGAACGGGCTGGCCTCGGTCGTGCCGGGTTATGAAAGCGACATGCCCGTGTTCGAGGGCATTCTGAGTGACGCGGAAATCACAGCGATCCTTGGCTATATCAAGAGCACATGGCCCGAGCGTGAACGCAATTATCAGGCCGAGATCACCTCGAAGAACGAGGAAGGATCATGAGCAACCAGGATCAAGCTGCGCCCAAGTGGCGATGGTCCCTTCTGATCGCCGCGCTTCCTGCGGCGGTCTTCGCGGCCATCGCGGCGGCTTTCCTATGGGGACTGTTTAACAATGAAGACAGCCTTCCGAGCACCATGATCGGCCGGGACATCCCAGAGTTTGATTTGCCTCCAATCGAAGGACGCGAAAACGGCTTGTCGACATCAGATCTCCGCGGCGAAGTTTCACTCGTAAATGTCTGGGCCTCCTGGTGCGTGCCATGCCGGGTCGAGATGCCGCTGCTGGTGGAGCTTTCTCAGACCGGCAGCGTGTCAATCCACGGCATCAATCTAAAGGACAAGCCAGCCGCTGCACGCAGGTTTCTCGCAGAACTCGGCGATCCCTATGACCGGATCGGTGCGGATAGCTCTGGCCGGGCCTCTATTGACTGGGGCGTTTACGGAGTGCCGGAAACCTTTGTGATCGATTCAAAAGGGCGCATTGCTTACAAACATGTTGGCCCCTTCAACCGGCACTCTCTGGAAAACGACATTCTTCCAGTGGTGCGGCGTTTGCAACAGGAGCAGGGGGCATGAAGCGGCGCGGTTTTCTTGGCGGCGCACTGGCGCTCGGGGCCACGCCGGCTGCGGCGCGTCCGGTCATGGCCGAGCACAACGCGCCCTTACCAATGCTCTCGCCGCCGATCACCGACGGGAGGGGCCGGGACCTGACTTTGGCAGATTTCCGGGGAAGCACGGTGTTGCTTAACATCTGGGCGACATGGTGCGCCCCTTGTCGTGATGAGATGCCAACCCTCGACAGACTACAGGCAAAGCTTGGCGGGCCAGAGTTTCATGTGCTCGCCTTGTCGATCGACAGGGGTGGTTTCGACACCGTCCGCGCATTCTATTCCGACATCGGCATTCAGCATCTCGCTCTCTACGCCTCGGATCAATTGAGGGCGATGATGGCTCTTGGCGTTGTCGGCTTGCCGACGACACTTCTTGTTAGCGCCGAAGGCCGCGAAGTCGCCCGCAAAGTGGGACCGGCCGATTGGGACAGCCCAGCGGTAATCTCTCAAATCAAACGCGTCATTTCTAAAGGATGAACCCAACAGTGACCCAAATTTCAAACAACGACAGGCCAGCAAGTGCGATCCCCATGCCTTCGCGGCGACAGAGCCTCATGCTGACTGGCTTTGCCGCTATCGGTGGCGGCACTGCGCTCAACTGGGACTGGCTGACTGCTGTTGGTGCGGCACCTTTGATCCTTAGCCTCGCCCCTTGTGCCGCTATGTGCGCTCTGGGGCTTTGCATGCGCGGCGGCTCTGCCGGCTGCGCTAAAAACGATCCGACAATCAAGCCGGACACCACGACAGACTAACACTCAACCCAAGAAGGAACTGGCATGACTTACAAAATGAAAATCACGGCTGCTGCCCTGACCGGCATGATGTTGGCCGCTCCCATCGCTCAGGCACAAGATGCAAAACCAGAAACGGACGATATGCCGATGGCCGAAGGTCACAGCATGAACGGCGAGATGTCCGGCATGAAAAACATGGAAGGCATGAAGGGTATGGAAGACATGATGCCCATGATGAAAATGATGTCTGATATGGGGCCGATGATGGAAGCCTGCACAGAGATGATGCAGTCCATGATCGACCACATGAATTCTGCGCATGGCGAAGATCAAAAGGGCTGAACCTCGGTCCGCCCGTCTGACTGGCGGGCGGATCATTCTATTGAAAGAAGTATCATGACTAAGATTACGCCGGCCCGTCGTCGGCTAAGCATTGCCCTGTGGGCGAGTGCTATCGCTGCCGCCGTGCTTGTTGCGGGCCTTGCCCTGCTGCGCCCGGACAACGTTCCTGCCGGCCAAACGGTCTATCGCGGCGACGCTGACATCCGTTCAGAATTCTCGTTGCTCGACCACAACGGTCAGGTCGTTAGCCAAAAGGACTACGCAGGCCGCTGGCAGCTTGTGTTTTTTGGCTTCACCCACTGCCCAGATATCTGTCCAACCACCTTGGCATATATGGGTAACGTGCTGGAACTGCTGGGCCCTGAAGCTGATGAGATTGCTCCGCTCTTCGTGACGGTCGATCCAGAGCGCGATACGCCTTCGGTTCTGAAGGAGTATGTCGCGAACTTTCACCCGAATCTGATCGGGTTGACCGGAAGCGAGGACCAAATCGCCGAGGCGACCGAGGCCTTCAAGGTTTACAACGAGAAAATTCCCGCAGAAACGGCGCCCCACGGATACATGATGGCCCACGCCGGCCATATTTACCTGATGAACCGCAAGGGTGAGTTTGACGCTGTTTTTCTTGAAAGCGCGCAACCAGCTGAGGAGATGGCCGAACAAATCTCCATGCGTATCGCGAAAGAGAAACGGACCCAATGACCCAAAAATACACCCCCACCACATGGCGCAGCGCCCTCTTACTTGTTGCCAGCCTACTTTTGGCCTCACCGGTTTTTGCCGATCATCCGGGTGAGAACCTTAATCAGGTGATGGCTGCCAAGGAAGCCGCCTTCGAACCGATCTTGCCCGACGACGCACCAGACCTCGCTTGGATAGGGGCGGCGCATGAAAGCACATCCCTCAATGCTTTGAGGGGAAAGATCGTGGTTCTGAGCTTTGTGCCCGAAGGTTGTGGCGATCCTTGTGAGGCACAACAAGCTACGCTCACCGAAACGCTCACTGCGCTCAACTCCAGCGCGATGCGCGATATGGTGGTCTTTGTTACCCTTAGCGACGAGCCGCAAAGCGGTCCCGCTACGCAGAACAGGATATTCGCGCGGACGCCAGACCCTGAAAAACTTAGTCATGCAAACGCTGCTCTCGCTGGGGTAAGCGAACGGAAAGACCTAACCCCTCAGGTCCATCTGCTGAACCGCGCAGGCCAGCAGGTCGGCATTTTTCACGGCGCTGATTTTGAGCCGCTTAACCTCTTGCTCTATATCAATGGGCTGACCAACACCCATCCTCATGCTGAACCCAGCTTCTGGCAGCGAATGACTGGATGGTTCTTATGAAATCTTACAGCACGATCACGGGACCCCATTGGCTTTCCGCACTTCGGCGTTTTGCCGTAATCACCTTCCTGGGGCATCTCATTTGGGAGGCAGGACATATTCCACTTTATACCATCTGGGTTGAGGGGACGTGGGGTGAGATTATCTTTGCTGCCGTGCATTGCACCGGAGGCGATCTACTGATCGCCATGAGCAGCCTATTGCTTGCCCTGTTCTTCTTTGGCACCGGCTCTTGGCCGCAGAGGCGGGTATATCCTGTTTTAGGCGCAATGTTGGTGATGGGGCTTGGCTACACGGTTTTCAGCGAATGGCTAAATATCGAATTGCGCGAAGCATGGGCCTACCGCGAGATCATGCCGGTCATTCCGATCATCGACGCCGGGCTAACCCCTATGTTGCAATGGATCTTCGTTCCCCTCGCGGCCTACTTCGGCGCGGTTAGGCATTCCTCCCGGAAGGTGGGCTTGCCTGATGCTTGATGTTTCCTCTCTCGGGCTCATAGCGGCTTTGCTTGCCGGGATAATCTCCTTTGTGTCACCTTGCGTCTTACCTTTGGTCCCGGGCTATGTCTCCTATATCGCGGGACGAACTGGGGTTACTGGGGCGCATCGCAGCCGCAAACAAGCGGTTTGGTTAAGTTTCTGTTTCGTATTGGGGTTTTCGACGATTTTCATAGGGCTCGGGGCTTCGGCAACGGCTCTGGGGCAAGTGCTCCTGCGTTGGCGGTTCGAGTTAAACCTGATTGGCGGCGCAATCGTAATCCTTTTTGGGCTGTTCATGCTCGGGGCCGCCCGGATTCAGGCCATGGAACGTGACATGCGTTTCGACATTGACCTTCCCGGCGGGCAGCCGGTGGCATCCTACGTTCTGGGCCTTGCTTTCGGCTTTGGTTGGACCCCATGTATCGGACCGATCCTGGGTGCGATCCTAACAGCAAGTGCTGCCAGCGCCACAGTATCTGAAGGGATCGGATTGTTGGCTGTCTACTCAGCCGGCCTTGGAGTGCCATTCCTCATCGTTGCGGCTTTTACGGAGCAGGTTGCGGCCCGTCTGCGTGCCATCGGCTCTCTCGGGCGACGGCTCCATCAGGTGGCGGGGGGGATTATGATCGTTATGGGTGTCACTATGATGACCGGACAGCTCAGCGCTTTCTCATGGTGGCTCTTGGAAACCTTTCCGGTGCTGGGACAGATCGGCTGAAATTAACTTGGAACTCTCCCGCACTGGAAAGGGGTTGTCTTCGTATAGGGTTAGTTTCGACCAGCAGTAGATAGGGAAATGAGATGATGGACGGTGATATGATGGGCGGCGGGATGATGTTTGGGATGGGGATCGGCTGGCTTTTGATCATCGTGATCCTCATTTTGGTGATCGCAGCGCTGGTTAAGTATCTGCGCAAGTAAAGCAGGAGACTGGCAATGAAGGAGTCCGACAAGCTAGTCATCGTCGTCACCGGTTCAAGCGGATACCTCGGGGCGGCGGTCGTCAAACGATTGCACGAAGAATACCGTGTCGTTGGACTGGACCGCCGCCTCATCCCCCGCATCAGGCCGAATGTATCTCATCCTCCACATCATGCTGAATGTATCTGCTTTGCTGGATACCTCATTCCTCGAACTGCCCAGCCCCTGTCATGCTTTTTTGAGCAGACGGTTCTCGAGTGTTAGGTCGGCCGCGCATTCTTTCAGAGCCATGGCTTCCGATCTCAACTCCTTTACCTCAGGGATGTCGCCTGACGCGCTGTCTCGCCGGAAAGACGACGATTTCCAGTCTCAAGGAATTCCTTCGACCAAGTTCAGTACAGGCTGTCAGAGATGCCCTTGCGGCGACATAACGCCGAGATGCTTTCCTCCCCGCGCAATCCGGCTAAAACAATTCTGATTATCTCCTCCGCCGAGTAGGTCTGGCGGTCTTACGGCGGAAGTTCTTGACCAGCTTGTTAGCTGCGTCTTTCGATGTTCCGGGCTTCTTGTTCATCTTCGCTCCTTAAAAGCTACGATGAACCAAAAACACTCCGTCGTTCAAATTCTCAAATCTGTCCCCCGGGGTCCTGGCGTCAGGCAGCGGACGCTTAACGATCGAAGCGTTACGCTAGCGTAAAGACGTTGGTGCGACTTCAAAAATAGATTGGAGAAACCGACAAGGATTGGTCCCAATACATTTCAGTATGACGCACATCTCGACCACATCTAAACGACGTTCTCCCAACTCATACTTGGCTACGTAAGAAGGAGGCTTTCCTAGCATTTTCGCAAGCTCAGCTTGTGAAAGTGCTGCAGCCTTCCGGCTTTCGATCAATTTTTTGCGGAAAACCAAGTATGTCTCCGTGTGCGCGGCGCCTGCCAATGTTTTGCTCCAATCGTGCTCGACAGGGTGCAATACGTTGGTTAGTCAGGCACTCCCAAAATAGGAGTGATTCGTGTCCCCAATAAATGGCCAACTTTCTGCCCTCGGTCTAAGCAATGATCTTGTTCTGCCCTTTTTACTCGTTTGGTATGGTTGGCTTTCTAAAGAGCAAGCTGGCGTTGCGAAAAAGCGGCGGCTCATAGTTATCAAGTGCAAGCTATCTGCCGAACCTGATGGAGGGCGTGCGTTTCTAACAGAGCGCGGGAGACGCAAGTTAAAAGCTTTTCTTGCAACCGACGTAGATCACGAAATGGCGTACGTTTATGCTACCTATCTAAAGGAGTACGGCAAGGTCAGCTCTGATCGTTGGTGCATGTACGCGGGCACTCCTCTCGGAGGCGGAGCAAGCGGGTTTGATTGGTATCACAATAAGGAAAATCTCATGCCATAAGGGCTTTTCGCTGACCTGCTCCCCTTAGTCCGCTATTTTGAGTTAGCTCTGTTCAGGTCTGGGTCTTTTACTAACCGTTGGTGATGCTCTCACGGAATGAGCCCGTCGAGGCTCGTGTGTGGGCGATGGGGATTGTAGTCCTCGCGCCAGGCAGAGAGCAGGTCCCGGGCTTGGCGCAGGTCGGCGAACAAATGCTCGCTGAGGCATTCGTCCCGCAGACGGCCATTGAAGCTTTCCACGAAGCCGCTCTGCATAGGTTTTCCGGGGGCGATGTAGTGCAATTCGACGCATCGCTCCTCCTGCCATTGCAAGATGGTGTTCGATGTTAGCTCCGTTCCATAGCACGTAGGGAAGAAGCGCCGCTGAGAGGTTCTAGCAGCTTCCGCAACCCTCAAATTGCGCAGCGGCTAGCCATAACCGGGTCTCAGGTCTCAACAGTGGTTTTGCATAACCACACCGCTGAGGAGACCGGCAATGGCGGCTATCTATGCTACCCTTGTCAACCGTGTTGGTCGCCATCGACATGAGGTTCTGATCAGCACTCCCGGCAAGTAGCGCCGCCGCCGCATATCGATCATGAACACGCTGGAAGATTTCGACCGCTTAGCCATAAATCCCGCCAGCTACGCCCGCAACAAGAGCTGCGGTTTGCCGGGAAGGCCCAGTAGGTCAGCCCACATCACACGTGAGCAAAATCGTGTTACTCGACTGGTTGTCGGTACATCTGTGGAATCACCACATACAAATCGACATGGCCGACACACTATTACTGCGGCGCAACGGCTGCGCACCGAACCGACCCGATCTGAGAAATCTGCAAACAGACCCACCTTTCAATCTTGTGAGCCCGAGATTCTGGGTGGAAAACTCTGTATCACCTATTAGGTGACGATCTGGACGCTCGCCGATAGGTTGCGATTGGGAAGAAAAAAAATATACCCATGGAGAATACTGTTAAGGTTGCAGTTTCAGAACGCGCCGATCTACCTGATTATAAAGAGAATTTACTCGCTCACTCACTCACCGGGTAGAAAAACAAGTTAAATACGATTTCCGCCCTACACAAATCCATGCGCGGCTCGGACCCGGACGCGGCGCTTTATTGGCTGGGCCGGATGCTGGAGGGCGGGGAGGACCCGCGCTACCTGATGCGGCGCATTACCCGCATGGCGGTTGAGGACGTTGGCCTCGCCGATCCGCAGGCGCAGGCTTTCTGCCTTCAGGCATGGGAGACCTACGAACGGCTTGGCAGCCCCGAGGGGGAGTTGGCCATCGCGCAGGCGCTGACCTACATCTGCCTCGCGCCGAAATCCAACGCCGTCTACAAAGCCTACAAGGGTGCCCGCAGGCTGGCCCGCAGTACCGGGTCAGAGCCGCCGCCCAAGCATATCCTCAACGCGCCCACTAAGCTGATGAAGGAGCAGGGCTACGGCAGCGGCTATGCCTATGACCACGACGCCGAAGACGGGTTCTCGGGGCAGAACTACTTTCCCGACACGATGGAGCGCCCCAGCCTCTACGAGCCGGTGAAACGTGGCTTCGAACGGGAGTTGAAAAAGCGACAGGATTACTTCGCGGGGCTGCGGGCCAAGCGGAAAACTTGACTCCGGGCCGCGCCCGCGCGATGGGGTGTCGATGATGAAAACACTGATCATGGTGGCGCTCGGCGGCGCTCTGGGCGCGTGCTTGCGCTACCTTGTCGGTCTGACCGTCGGCTTCCCGCTGGGCACGCTGGCAGTGAATGTCGCGGGCTCGCTCGCAATCGGGGTGGTCTGGGTCGCACTGGCGGATAAGGCGCTGTTGCTGCCCTTTCTGATGACCGGCCTGCTTGGCGGCTTCACCACCTTTTCGGCGTTTTCACTCGACACGATGCGGCTGCTTGAAACAGGCCGCGCCGCTGTCGCATTTTCATATGTGGGGGCCTCGGTGATCTTGTCGCTGGCCGCCTGTTTGCTGGGCCTCTGGGTGGCCCGAGAGGTATTGGCATGAGCCGCGTACAAACCATTACCGTCGCCGAAGGCGATGGAGACCAGCGGCTGGACCGTTGGTTCAAGCGGATGTTTCCGCAGATCAATCAGGGGCTCATCGAAAAGATGTGCCGCAAGGGCGAGATTCGCGTCGATGGGGGCCGGGTCAAGGCCAACACGCGGCTCGAAGCCGGCCAAGAGGTGCGCGTGCCGCCGCTGCCCGACAGCGCCCCGCCGCCCCCGCCAAAACGGACGCGCATTACCGATGCTGATGCCAAGATGATCCGCAACTGCGTGATTTACCGCGACGAGCATGTCATCGCCCTGAACAAACCGCCGGGTCTGGCCGTGCAGGGCGGCTCGGGGCAGGCGGATCGCCATGTCGATGCGCTGTCTGAGGCGTTGATCTTTGACGCCGAGGAAAAACCGCGTCTGGTGCACCGGCTTGACCGTGATACCTCGGGCGTGCTGCTGCTGGCGCGGACCCGTTTGGCGGCCAAGGCGCTCACAGCGGCGATGCGGCACCGCGAGACGCGCAAGATTTACTGGGCCATCGTCGCCGGTGTGCCGACGCCGTACTTGGGCGAAATCAAATACGGTCTCGTTAAAGCTGGCGGTCATGGCCGCAGCGGCGAGGGCGAGAAGATGATCGCCGTGCATCCGCGCGATATGGATGACACGCCGGGCGCGAAACGGGCGCATACGCTCTATGCCACGCTGTTCCGCGTCGGCTCGCGCGCGTCTTGGGTGGCGATGGAGCCAGTCACCGGCCGCACGCACCAGCTGCGCGCGCATATGGCCGAGATCGGGCATCCGATTGTCGGCGATGGGAAATACGGCGGCTCGGGGCAAGAGAACCTCGGCGACGGCTGGGGCGCGCAACTGGGCGGGATCATCTCGAAAAAGCTGCACCTGCACGCGCGGATGATGCGGTTTGAGCATCCCCATACCCGCAAGACGGTTACCATCACCGCCGAGTTGCCCGAACATATGGCGCATAGCTGGGACACCTTTGGCTGGACCGAAGATCTTGCCGACGAAGACCCCTTTGAGTCGCTGCAATGAGCAAGCCACTGCGTTTGGTGATCTTTGACGTCGACGGCACGCTGGTCGACAGCCAAGGCGATATCGTGGCTGCGATGACCGCGGCCTTTGCGGCTGTCGACGCGCCCGCGCCGAGCCGTGCCGAGATCCTGTCGATCGTCGGCCTGTCGCTTGATGTGGCAATGACCGTGCTGACGCCCACACGCCCAACCGGCGATCACCTTGCGATGGTGGAGGCCTATAAGGCCGCCTATATGACCCTGCGGGCCGAGGCGGGCGTGGCGCAATCCTCGCCGCTTTATCCTGGCGCGCTGGACACGTTGCGGCGTCTTCATGGCCAGCCGGAGGTGCTGTTGGGCGTTGCCACGGGCAAGTCGAAACGCGGGCTTGATAAGTTGATCGCCGGGCACGGGCTGGAGGGGCTTTTTATCACCCAGCAGGTCGCGGATTTTCACCCCTCCAAGCCGCATCCGTCGATGATCCATCAGGCGATGGCCGATGCCGGGGTGGGGCCGGAGGCGACGGTGATGATTGGCGATACCTCTTTCGACATGGACATGGCCGCCGCCGCCGGGGTGACCGGGATCGGGGTCAAATGGGGCTATCACGGTCCGGAACGGTTGGCCGCCGCCGCGCATCTGGTTGAGGAATTCGCGGCGCTGCCCGCACTGCTGGAACAAATCTGGAGCATTCCCGCATGAGTGACTGGAAAGCCAAACGCTTTTGGAAAGACGCCGCCGTGGTCGCGGTCGAAGACGGTTTCACCGTAGAACTGGATGGCCGCCGGGTGAAGACCCCGGCCAAGCGCCCCCTGACCCTGCCGACCCGCGCCATGGCCGATGCCGTGGCCGCCGAATGGCAGGCGCAGGAAAAGCAGATCGACCCCCGCACAATGCCGGTGACCAAAACCGCCAATGCCGCGATCGACAAGGTCGCGGTGCAAAAGGCCGAGGTCGTCGACATGCTGGCGGCCTATGGGGACAGTGACTTGCTGTGCTACCGCGCCGACAGCCCCGAAGAGTTGGTCGCCCGGCAAGCAGCGCAGTGGGATCCGATGCTGGATTGGGCGGCAGAGACACTCGGCGTCCGTTTGGAGCCGCGACAGGGCATCATGCATGCCCCGCAAACGCCCGAAGCCTTGGCCGAGTTGCACCGCCGGACGGCGCGGCTCGTTGCGTTCGAACTGGCGGCATTTCATGACCTCGTCAGCCTGACCGGTTCGCTGATCCTTGGCTTTGCCGCGCTGGAGCAAGCCTTTGACCCCGAAGAGATTTGGGCCTTGTCGCGGCTGGATGAGAATTGGCAGGCCGAGCAGTGGGGCCGCGATGACGTGGCCGAGCAAGAGGCCGAAATCAAGCGACAGGCGTTTTTACATGCATGTGCAATTATCGTGCTTTGCAAAGCTGCTTAACTTGATAAAAGCTTTGCCACGCGATGTGAAAACCCGCCCTGATTTTGCCCATCGCGCCCTTGACCTTCAAACCTGAATCCGCCCACACTGCTTTTCATTGAGCAGGGGGAACCCTGCGCAAGATCGCTTTCGGCGTCACCTGACGTCGGATTAACCGCCAGTGAACGTGGCGGACTATCAGGAAGAGGTAAAAATGAAAAAAACCGTAATTTTTGGCGCGCTGACCGTTGCTGGCCTTGCGGCCGGTGCTGCTGGTGCCGCCACGCTTGATGACGTCAAGGCCCGCGGCAAGCTGAACTGTGGCGTGACCACAGGCCTTGCAGGCTTTGCCGCGCCGAATGCCAACGGCGAATGGGAAGGTTTCGACGTGGCTGTGTGCCGTGCCGTTGCCGCCGCCGTACTGAGCGACAAGAACGCCGTGGAATTCGTGCCGACAACCGGCAAGACCCGCTTCACCGCGCTGGCCTCGGGCGAGATCGACTTCCTCGCACGGAACACCACATGGACCTTCAGCCGTGACACCGACCTGAAGTTCGACTTCATCGGCGTCAACTACTACGACGGTCAGGGCTTCATGGTCCCCAAAGCGCTTGGCGTTTCCTCGGCCAAGGATCTGGACGGCGCGACCGTCTGCATCCAGACCGGCACAACAACCGAGCTGAACCTCGCGGACTTCTTCCGCAAGAACAACATCAGCTATGAGCCGGTGCCTGTCGAAACCAACGCCGAAGGCCAGCAGCAGTACCTTGCTGGTGCCTGCGACACCTACACCACAGACGCATCCGGCCTTGCCGCGACACGCGCCACTTTTGAGAACCCCGGCGAGCACGTGCTGCTGCCCGAGATCATCTCGAAAGAGCCGCTCGGCCCGCTGGTCCGTCACGGCGACAACGACTGGGGCGACATCACCCGCTGGGTGCTGAACGCGCTGATCGCTGCTGAAGAACTGGGTGTCACATCCGCCAACATCGAAGAGATGACCGGCAACACCAACAACCCTGAGATCGCTCGTCTTCTGGGCACCGAAGGTACCTTGGGTGAGATGATCGGCCTCGACGCCGAGTGGGCCAAGCGCGCCATCATGGCCGAAGGCAACTACGGCGAGATCTTTGCCAAGAACATCGGCGAAGAGACCCCGATCGGTCTGGCACGCGGGCTGAACGCCCAGTGGACAGACGGTGGCCTGCTCTACGCACCGCCCTTCCGCTAAATAGCAAGCCAAGGGGCGCAGGAATTCCTGCGCCCTTTGTGCCTCTGGAGGCGCGAAGTGCCTTTGCGACACGAAAAACGGTCTAAAAACGACTGACAAAACCCCAACGAGACAATAAAAGCCCACGATCGAAGAAACGATCAACGACCAAAAATGATTCGGCCAAGGTGCGCCAAATGCACCAATAAAAAACAAGCCGGAACACAGGGATACATACATGACGACATTCTCCGACCCTCCCAAGGAGTCGTTCCGGCCATCTATGCTGTTGAGCGACACCCGCTATCGGTCGATTACCTTTCAGGTTATCGCACTTGCGCTGCTGGTCACGGCGATCTGGTATCTGGGATCGAACCTTGCCGCGAACCTTCGCGCCGCCGGGTTGAACATCTCTTTCCAGTTCCTCGGTAACCCCGCGGGCTATGACATCAACCAAACGCTGATCCCCTACACCAGCCAGTCGTCGAACCTTCAGGCGGCATGGGTCGGCATCATCAACACGCTGCTGGTGTCCCTCCTTGCCTGCGTGACGGCCACGATCTTTGGCGTCGTCGCCGGGGTTCTGCGCCTGTCGAACAACTGGCTCATCCGCAAGCTGATGGCAGGCTATGTCGAGATCTTCCGCAACATCCCGGTGCTGATCTGGATCCTGATCATCTACACCATCATGACCGCCGCGATGCCCGCGCCTTCGGCCTTCCGGGGCGATGATCCGGCGTCGAGCATGATGCTGGGGTCTTTTGCCTTTACCAACCGGGGCGTCTATATCCCCGGTCCGGTCTGGGGACCGGGCTCGATGATCGTGGTGGCGACCTTTGTCGCCTCGGTGATCGGCGTCTTTGCCTACCGCCGCTATGCGACGAAACTGCTTTACGACACCGGTCGCCTGCTGCCGATGCTTTGGCCATCAGTCGCGATCTTGTTGCTGCCGACGATCATCATGTTCTTCATCATGGGCATGCCGATCGGGCTGGATTACCCCGCGCTCAAAGGGTTCAACTTCCGCGGCGGCATCCAGATTGGTGCACCGCTGATCGCGTTGTGGTTCGCCCTGTCGATCTACACCGGTGCTTTCATCGCCGAGAACGTCCGCGCGGGCATCCAAGCCGTCAGCAAGGGGCAATCCGAAGCCGCTGCTGCCTTGGGGCTGCGGTCGGGCCGGATCATGAACCTTGTGGTGCTGCCGCAGGCGCTGCGCGTAATCATCCCGCCGCTGATCTCGAACTACCTCAACATCACCAAGAACTCCTCGCTGGCGATCCTCGTGGGCTATGCCGACATCACCGCCACACTGGGCGGGATCACCCTGAACCAGACCGGGCGGGCGATCGAATGTGTCGTCTTGTTGATGCTCTTCTACCTCGTCATCTCGCTGGGCATCTCCATGGTGATGAACGTCTACAACAACGCAACGAAGCTGAAGGAGCGTTAAGCCATGTCAGACACACATGCTGAATCCATCGCCTTCGTGCGTGAAACCTCACTGCCGCCTTCGGCACCGCCGGACAAGGTGGGCGGCCCGGTAAAATGGGTGAAAGACAACCTCTTCCCGACTTGGGCGAACGCCCTGCTGACGGTGGTGGCGCTTTATTTCCTCTATCTGTTGCTCGCCGGTTCTCTGCCATGGCTGTTGAACGGCGTTTGGTCGGCAAGCAGCCTGTCTGAATGTCGCGAGGTGCTGGACGGGGCCACGGGGGCCTGTTTCTCGGTGCTGAGCGAGCGTTGGCATCAGCTCTTGTTCGGGTTCAAATATCCCAGTGATCAATACTGGCGTCCGACCCTCGCGCTGGTGCTGCTGTTCCTTGCGGTGGCCCCGGTGCTCTTCATCGACCTGCCGCGCAAGCTGCTTTATTTCACTGGCGTCTACCCGTTTCTGGCCTTCTGGCTGATCTGGGGCGGTCCAATCTGGGGGCCGATCTTTGCCCTCGTGGGCGTGATCGCGGGCTATATAGTCTATAGCCGTCTGGTGCAGAAAAGCTTTGCCATGGCGCTGGCGGGTGGCCTCGTTGCTGCGGTGTTCGTCTGGTATATCGGTGGCTTCATCGGGGAGGCTTTGCGCCCCGCCTCGCCACTGCTGCAAGCGATCCCCAGCCGCGACCTTGGTGGCTTCATGCTGAACATGATGCTGGGCATCACCTGTGTGTCGCTGTCGCTGCCGATCGGGATTGCGCTGGCTTTGGGGCGTCAGTCTCACCTGCCAATCGTCAAAGGCATCTGCGTGGTCTTTATCGAATTCGTCCGGGGCGTGCCGTTGATCACGCTCTTGTTCGTGGCGAACGTGATGCTGGCCTATTTCTTCCCGCCGGGCTCGGGCGTTGACCTCTTCATCCGTGTCGTGATCATGATCACCATGTTCTCTTCGGCCTATATCGCCGAGGTGATCCGGGGCGGTCTGGCCGCGCTGCCAAAGGGCCAATACGAGGCCGCCGATAGCCTTGGCCTTGATTACCCGCAGGCGATGCGGCTGATCATCCTGCCGCAGGCGCTGAAGATCTCGATCCCGGGCATCGTCAACATCGCGGTGGGCCTGTTCAAGGACACCACGCTGGTCTCGGTGATCTCGCTCTTCGATATCATCGGCATGATCCGCGGCCCGATCTTGGCCTCGACCGATTGGAACGGCGTCTACTGGGAGCTTTTCCTCTTTGCTTCCGTGCTGTTCTTCATCGTTTGCTACGGCATTTCTCAATACTCGCAGTGGCTGGAACGCCGTCTTGCGACTGACCATCGTTAAGGGAGGGTTCTCGCATGGCTGAGACCGCACAAATGAAAGTATCCGACGAAGTCGCGATTCGGATCGAGAACATGAACAAGTGGTATGGCGCGTTCCACGTGCTGCGTGACATTGATCTGACCGTGCACCGGGGCGAGCGGATCGTGATTTGCGGGCCTTCGGGCTCCGGCAAGTCAACGCTGATCCGCTGTATCAACGCGTTGGAAGAGCACCAAAAGGGGAGCATCGAAGTCGACGGCACGCTCCTCAGCTCGGACCTTAAGAACATCGACAAGATCCGGTCAGAGGTCGGCATGTGCTTCCAGCACTTCAACCTCTTCCCGCATCTGACGATCCTTGAGAACTGTACGCTGGCGCCGATCTGGGTGCGTAAAACACCCAAGAAGGAAGCTGAGCAAACGGCGATGCACTTCCTCGAAAAGGTGAAGATCCCCGATCAGGCCAACAAGTATCCCGGCCAACTTTCGGGTGGTCAGCAGCAGCGTGTGGCGATTGCCCGCTCGCTCTGCATGCGCCCGCGCATCATGCTGTTTGATGAGCCGACCTCGGCGCTCGACCCGGAGATGATCAAAGAGGTGCTCGACACGATGATCGAGCTCGCCGAAGAGGGCATGACGATGCTCTGTGTAACCCACGAGATGGGTTTTGCCCGTCAGGTGGCGAACCGGGTGATCTTCATGGATGAAGGCCAGATTGTTGAGCAGAACGAGCCGGAGGCTTTCTTCAACAATCCGCAAAGCCCGCGCACACAGCTTTTCTTGAGCCAAATTCTGGGCCACTGATCCGCGCTACGGCTACAACGCTTACCAAACGCCCCGGCCTTTCGGTCGGGGCGTTTGCGTTTCAGACCAGTTCCTTGGGCACGGTGAAAGCGTGCAGCGCCCCGGTGCCGGGGGTGAGGTCGGCCCAACTGTCGAGATCGAAATCAATCACCGTGGTCGCCCCCGAAGGATAGCGATCAAAGGCGTCCTGATCGGGCGTTTGTTGCAACAGCAATGCTGCGGCGGCGGCAATGCCGGGGTTGTGGGCTATAAGCAGCACCGTTGCCCCCTTTGCCTGCTGGCGAAGCGTTGTGATGATCTTCTCCGGCTCGGCGAGGTAAAGCTGTTGAAAATGATCGACGGCGCTGCTTTCAGGCAAGTCCAGCAGCGCGCAGGTTTCACGGGTGCGCGCCGCCGTGGAGCAGAGTACCGCGTCAGGCAGCAACTCTTCCGCCCGCAGCCAATTGCCAAGCGCTTCGGCAGCCCCGCGCCCGCGCTTGTTCAGCGGGCGGTCGTGATCGCTGGTGCCGTGGGACCAGTCCGATTTCGCGTGTCGCATTAGGATCAGGCGGCGCATGTCATTCCTTTCACTGCTCGGCCCATCATAGGCGCGAAGCAGGGGCAGGGGGCAAGCGCTTTGCCTTAGCCTTTGCGAATGATGCTGCCCGCGCCGTGTTCTGTGAAAAGCTCCAGCAAGCAGGCATTGGGCGCCCGCCCGTCAAGGATCACCGCCGCGCGCACGCCGCCTTCGAGCGCATCTAGTGCTGTCTGAACCTTAGGGATCATCCCGCCTGCAATGATGCCATCGGCGATCATGTCGCTGATCTGGCTCGCCGTCAGGTCGGTCACCACCTCACCCGCGCCATCTTTGACGCCAGCCACGTCCGTGAGCAACAGCAGGCGGTCGGCCTTCAGCGCGCCCGCTATGGCGCCTGCGGCGGTGTCACCATTGATGTTATAGGTCTCACCGCCCCGGCCCATGCCAAGCGGTGCGATGACGGGAATGATGCCCTTGTCGGCAAAGTCCCGCAGGATGCGTGGGTTCACCTGTGTCGGGTTGCCGACGAGGCCCAGAGCGGGGTCTTCGGGCTCGCAAACGATCAAACCGCTGTCTTTGCCCGAGACGCCAACGGCGCGTCCCCCCTGTTCGGAAATCGCCTGCACGATCCGCGCATTGACGAGGCCCGACAGGACCATCTCGACCACTTCCATGGTCGCGGCATCGGTGACCCGCTTGCCATTCACGAATTCGGATTTAATGTTCAGCCGCGCCAGCATGTCGTTGATCATCGGCCCGCCGCCATGGACGATCACCGGGTTCACACCCACCTGTCGCATCAGCGCGACATCACGGGCAAATTCGTCCATCGCCGCGTCGCTGCCCATCGCATGACCGCCCAATTTGATGACCACGGTGGCATCGGCATAGCGTTGCAGGAAGGGCAGTGCTTGGCTGAGGGTTTGGGCAGTGGCGATCCAGTCGCGGTTCATGTCTTGCGTTCTCATTTGTTGACCCATGGGAAGCCGATAGCGGCGAAAAGTGCTACTCCAGCGTGGCGATGATGGCACGCAGGGTAGGGATGCCCCAGCCCTTTTCCGAAGACGTGACCACAATCTCGGGATAGGCGGCGGGGTGTTTGCTTAGCGCGTCTTTCACCTGCGTCAGGATTTTCTCACGCTCGGCTTCTTTGACCTTGTCTGCCTTGGTCAGCACGACCTGAAAGGTCACGGCAGAGCTGTCGAGCAGGGACATGATTTCGTTGTCGACCTTTTTGACGCCATGACGCGCGTCGATCAGCACAAAGGCGCGGCGCAGAGTTTGACGGCCCGAAAGGTATTGCTTGAGCAGACGCTGCCATTTCTCGACCACCGGCAGCGGCGCGTTGGCATAGCCGTAGCCCGGCAGGTCAACGAGGTAATGCTCTTCGCCGGCCGTGAAGAAGTTAATCTCCTGCGTACGGCCGGGCGTGTTCGAGGCCCGCGCCAGTGCTTTCATGCCCGTCAGCGCGTTGATCAGCGTCGATTTCCCGACGTTGGAACGGCCCGCAAAGCAGACCTCCATGCGGTCTGGGGGCGGCAGCCCGTCCATCGCCACCACGCCTTTGACGAATGTCGTCTCACCGGCGAAAAGCATCCGGCCTTTTTCGGCGCTCGGCGCGTCCGGCTCCTCGGCAATGGTGTAGTTCACTTGCATCAAATCAGCTCCAGTTCGTCGCCCACGGCGATCTCTCCGCCGGTGGTGACGGTCAGGGTAACACCGAAGTCTCGGTGACCCAATTGGTCAAGCGCGGCGAGCGTATCCACGTCGCGCGCGCCGGTGTCGGTGTTCACGGTCGTGGCAAGGCAGCGGGTGATGCGTTTTGACACATGCAGCCGCGCCTCGCCGATTTTCAGGTCGCGTCCGATCCATTCGAACTCATCCCACGGGGCCGCGCCGTCAAACCAGATGTTGCCGCGCCAGCGGGCGGTTTGCAGCGGGCTGCCGGCAAGCGCTTCGACTGCGGCATGGGAGGCCAGGCTATTGAGCGAGAGCGTCGGTTCGGCACTGTCGGTATAGCCACGCCCGTCGAGCCGCAGGATATCTGCGGGGGCGGCGCGGCCTTCGGCCACCAAGGGGCGCACCCAGTCAAGGAATGCGGCCTGTTCGCGATCGGGGTGAAAGGTGATCTCGCCCCACGTCGGGTGGCGCAGGGTAAGCATCTCAGTCGTCTCATCCAGCTTGGCCGTGATCGCCTGCAGCTGCGGCGAGGACGCCCCCCGCGTGAAATTCAAACACCGCGCCCAATCTCCGGGCGCGGCTTTGGATGCGTCATGGGCCACGGCCCAGAGCCGGTCATAGGGCATCGACTGCCCGGCGCGCAGGGTCACACGCTCAACCGTCTCGCGGCCATGGGCCTTGAGCGGGTGCCGGTTGAGCGCAGTGATCTGCATCACTTTTTCGACTTGCCCGATTTGGGTTTGCTATCTGCATTGGCGGCATCACCCTTGGGCGTGCGTTTAAAGCCGCCTGCGATGTTGCCCCAGAGGTCAGGTTTGTACCCCTGGCTGCGCATGATCAGATACTGCTGGGTGAAGGTGATCGTGTTGTTCGCGATCCAGTAGACCACGAGGCCGCTCGCGAAACCGCCCAGCATGAACATGAAGACCCAAGGCATCCAAGCAAAGATCATCTGCTGGGTCGGATCGGTGGGGGCCGGGTTCAGCTTTTGCTGCAGGTACATGGAAATACCCAACAGAAGCGGCAGAATACCGATGAACACCAGCGCCAGCATCGAGCCGGGCTCGGGGGCCGCATAGGGCAGCAGGCCCCAGAGGTTCATGATCGAGGTCGGATCGGGCGCGCTGAGGTCTTGGAACGGGCCAAAGAAGGGCGCGTGGCGCAATTCGATCGTGACAAAGATCACCTTGTAGAGCGAGAAGAAGATCGGGATTTGCAGAAGGATCGGCAGACAGCCCGCGGCGGGGTTTACCTTGTTCTTCTTGTAAAGCTCCATCATGCCCTGCTGCATCTTCTGACGGTCGTCGCCCGCATCTTTCTTCAGCTTTTCCATTTCGGGCTGAAGTTCCTTCATCCGCGCCATGGAGACGTAGGATTTATAGGCCAGCGGGAAGAGCAGCGCCTTAATCAGCAGTGTCAGGCCGATGATCGCAACGCCCATGTTGCCGATGAGCTGGTTGAGGTTGTGCAGCAGCCAAAAGATCGGCTTGGTCAGGAAAAAGAACCAACCCCAGTCGATGCTGTCGATGAATTTGGCGACACCGGAGGCTTGGTAATCCTGCAGGGTTTCCCACTCCTTCGCACCTGCGAAGAACTTGCTGGAGGTGCTGACGCTTTCGCCTGCGGCGACCGAGCGGGTCGGCTGGCGGGTGAAGGCGCGGTAGGTGTCGGCGCGCGGGTCATAGGTGAGCGCCTGCTCAAAGGTCTCGCCCGCGTCGGGGATCAGCACGGCCTGCCAATAGTGATCGGTGAAGCCGACCCAGCCCTCGGTGACGCCTTCGGTGACCACGGCGGGGCGGCCCCAGGTGCTGTTCACGTCGGCTTCGGCGATGTCGTCCCAATCGACTTCGGAAAGCTCACCATTGGCCATGGCCACGGCGCCTTCATGCAGGATGAAGAAGCTTTTCAGGTCTTCGGGCAACCCGTGTTGCGCGATCATGCCGAAGGGGGCGAGGTTCACCGCGCCTTCGCCATTGTTGGTCACGCTCTGGGTGATGTCGAACATATATTCGTCGTCGACCGAGATGGTGCGGGTGAAGACCTGACCGGCGCCATTGTCCCAGCTTAGTGTGACGGGGCTGTCGACGCCCAGTGTTTCGCCCTCGCTCAGGGTCCAGAGCGTATCGACACCCGGCACGGCATCGGGCGCAAGACCAGAGCCTGCGGCCCAACCATGCAGCGCGTAATAGGCATCGCTCGATCCTTCGGGGGAGAGCAGGGTCACGATTTCGGCGTCTGCGTCGAGCGTGGTTTGGTAGTCGTTTAGTTTCAGGTCATCGATCCGACCACCCATGAGCGAGATGGAGCCGCTGACCTTATCGGTCGCAATGGCCACGCGGGGGGCAGCCGCCAGAGCCGCGCGGCGGCCTTCGGGTGCGGCGCCTTCGCCATCCTCCGTGCCGGGCGCGGCAGCGGTGTCGGCGGTGGAGGCTGGGACCGAGGTGCCCTCGATGGTTTGGCTGGTCTCTGTGCCGGGTTCTAGCGCAGGGTCGGCTTCGGGGGGCGGGAACAGGAGGAACCACACGAGGATGACGGCAAAGCTGAGCGCCGTGGCAAGGATGAGATTCTTGTTCTGTTCGTCCATGGGGACCGCCACCTGATGTCTTTGAATATCATGGGGGTTCAACAGAGTGCGGGGCCAAAGGTCAAGTGGAATCGGGTAAGGTTAGGGGCGATGTAGCGTGGTTTTGGCCCATCTGGCATGGGTTTTGCGGAGTTTCGCCGGGGGCGGTTGCGGGGGGCCTGTGGCGCTGGCTTTGACTCGGGTCGGGGCCGAAGGGGGTTGGGGGCCTCGGCGCGAGGGGCGTATCATCTGTCTGGGGTAGGCACGGCACGCTACATTTGGCGCGTGCAGATCGGACGAAGGTGGCGCTATGTCGCGCGCCCGTTCATGATGCGGGGCACATCTTGCAGTTTTACATTGTGGCGGGCGATCCAATCAAGTGTTTGCTCAAAAGGCATGGGGCGGGCGATGCCGAAGCCTTGCACGTGGTCACAGCCGAGTTGGGCCAACAGGACATGCTCCCCCACCGTCTCCACCCCTTCGGCAAGGGTTTCGACGCCCAGGCGTTCGGCCATGGTCAAGATGGCGCTGATCATGCGTTGCTGATCGGGGTCGCGATCGGCCTTCATAACGAAGGAACGATCGATTTTGATCCGGCTTACCGAAAAGCGGCGGATGGACGCGATGGAGGCATGGCCGGTACCGAAATCATCAAGGTCGATGCGGCAACCGAGCTTGCGCAGGGCATTTATATTTCGGGTGATCACATCATCGGCGGCGGAAGCGACGACCGTTTCCAGTACTTCGATTGCGAGCCTTTCGGGGGATAAATCAAAACGGTCCAACTCCCACGTGATTTTGTCGATGAGCTGAGGGTTGGCAAGTTCGCCGCCTGCGAAATTCACCCCGATCTGGGGCACTTCGGTGCCGGAGCTGTCCCAAGCTTTGAGCGCTGCAAAGGAATGATACATCATCACCTCGGCCAAACGTTCCAACAGGCCAGCTTCTTCGACGGCGGGCAGGAAATCGGAGGGCGGGATCATGCCTTGGACCGGGTGGTTCCAGCGCGCCAGTGCTTCAAAGCCGGTGATTTGACCGGTGTCGGTTGAGATTTGCGGCTGGAACCATGGTTGAATCTGCCCACTGGCCAATGCCTGCGCGACCTCCTCGCGGAGTTCTGCGCGGCTTTCGGTTTCCCGGCGCATCTGGTCAGAGAAGGCGCGGATGGAAGATGGCCCGCGCCGCTGGCCGCTGCGCAGCGCCGTGGCGGCGGCGGCAAGCCAAGCGGAGCCATCACCGCCCGGGGCGCGGGTGTTGAGGCAAAATCCGACGGAGGCCGTGAGATAGATCGTGACCCCATCGACAAAGAACGGTTCTTCCAAAGTGGCCTGAAGCCGCCCGGCGAGTTGAATGCAAAGCTCAAGATCAAGCTGGCGGACCGGGGCCGTGCAGATGGCGAAACGTGCTTCGCCCATCTTGCCGATGATATCGTCATCCCGCAGGGCGCTGTGCAACCGTTCGCCGCTTTGCCGCGCAATCGTATCAGCGGCGGATTGGCCGTAACGTTCGATGATCTGGTCAAAATCCTCAAGCGCGATAAAGCACGTTGCCGACAAGCGGCCCTGTGTTCGGGCGCTTTGAAAGACCTGTTCGGTCAGCTCTTCAAAGGTGCTGCGCTGTAGTATGGCGGTGTGCGCGTCACGGGGAAACGTCGCCCCCTCGCCAAACCGCTGCCCCGCAAGAAACAGAAGTGGCAGCGCGGCAGAGGCGCCAATCAATGCCATTTCACCGCCGATCCAAAACGCCAGCAATGACATCGCGGGGAGAAAGGCCAGAGCGGCCTGACCGCTAAGCAAAGCGGCGAGCGACTGGCGCAGTTGCCCGGGCCCAGTGGTGCGGTAATGTGCCATCGCGATATCCCTCTTCAATGCGCGCCATGCCTGCGCTGATAGGGGTGGGATATCGCCTTTAGGGTGTGTCGTGGGTTAACAGAGACCGGTTTTTCGCGGATTATTATCTAAAATTGTTCTTGCTATGCACTCTCAATGTTCCGCATGAGACCGGCAAAGTCGAAAAGCTGGGGATCCAGCAAATGTGAGGGCCGGGCGTTCATCAGTGCGCGGAACATAACTTGCCGACGACCGGGACTATTGGCCTCCCATCCGTCGAGAATCGCCTTGACCTGCTGGCGTTGAAGCCCATCCTGCGACCCGCAAAGATCGCAGGGAATGATCGGGTAATTCATCGCCGTGGCAAAGCGTTCGCAATCGCTTTCAGCCACATGGGCGAGGGGGCGGTAGAGGAACAGATCGCCTTCTTCGTTTACCAATTTGGGCGGCATCGTCGCCAGCCGTCCGCCGTGGAAAAGGTTCATGAAAAAGGTTTCGAGGATGTCATCCCGATGATGCCCCAGCACCACGGCAGAGCAGCCTTCCTCCCGCGCGATCCGGTAAAGATTGCCCCGGCGCAGACGGCTGCAAAGGGCGCAGAAAGTGCGTCCGGCAGGGATCTTGTCCATCACGATTGAGTAGGTGTCTTGATATTCGATGCGATGCGGAACGCCCATCTTTTCAAGGAATTCCGGCAGCACGGTGGCCGGAAAGTTCGGCTGGCCTTGGTCGAGGTTGCAAGCCAGAAGCTCGACAGGCAGCAGGCCACGCCATTGCAATTCATGCAGGACCGCAAGCAGGGTGTAGCTGTCTTTGCCGCCCGACAGGCAGACCAGCCATTTGGGTTTCGGCGCGCCCTCGGCGGTCGGCTCGACCATGCCGTATTGGTCAATCGCCTCGCGGGTCATGCGGACGATGCGCTTGCGCAGTTTCTTGAACTCGGTGCTTTGCGGTGCGCCGGCAAAGAGGGGGTGAATCTCGTTGGTTTCGTCCAGCATCGTCGGTCTCTCACTATCTGCTTGGCTTCACCTAGGGCATTTTACCCCTTTGCCGCAAGCGTGGCGCTAGTCTGGGACGTTGTCGATCCCGCTGTGGCCCCAAGGGTGGCAGCGGGCGATGCGCCGAGCGGCCAGCCATCCACCCCGCAGCCCGCCGTGTTTTTGCAAAGCTTCCAGCGCATAGGCGCTGCAGGTGGGCTGGTAGCGGCAATTGTATCCGACCCACGGGCTGAAAAGCAGCCGGTAGCCGCGCACCGGCAGGGCGAGCAGCGCCGCCAAGGGGGTCATTTGCGCGCCCCGTGAAGGATATCAAGCGCGCGGGTGAGATCGGCTAGCAACTGGTCGAAGGGCAGGGCCGCTGTCGCCTCGCGCCGCCCGACAAAGACATAGTCCATGCCTGCGCGCCCCGCCTGAGGCAGTGTCAGCCGCGCGATTTCACGCAGGCGGCGCTTGGCGCGGTTGCGGGCCACGGCGTTGCCGACCTTTTTCGAGCAGGTAAATCCCACGCGAATGGGCGCCGCGCTGGGCTCATCCTCCCGGCGGGGTCGCATTTGTAGGATGAATCCCGGGGTCGCTACACGTTTGGCGCGGCTGGCACGCTGAAAGTCCGCCCGTTTGGTCAGGGTTTCCAAACGCAGAGAAACCGCCGGGGCAGGGTTCCCTTTTGTGGCGCAAATGCCATTCAAGGGTGCCTCCGGCGGTGTCATATTCTGGTTCCGAAGATCGAGGGCGCTTACGCGCTCAGCGATTTCCGGCCCTGTGCGCGGCGTGCATTGATGATCTTACGGCCGGCTTTGGTGGCCATGCGCGCGCGGAAACCATGGCGCCGCTTGCGCACGAGGTTCGAGGGTTGAAAGGTGCGTTTCATCGCTCCGTCTCCATTTAAAGCTGGCTGGGCACGGAATCACTTGAAGGGTTCCACCGCGGCCAGCGTCAATTCAAGCCCGTCCTTTAATGCGGCGGGGCGCGCAAGTCAAACCCCCTGGGGCGGAAAAACTGCGCTTTGCAACAAAATGCCGGTCAGAAGGGGGCGGTTTGTTTCAGTTCGCCCTTCTACCCTGCGAAATCGGGGCTCTGGGCACAAGTCCTATCAAGCGCGCGTGAGGAGCCTGTTCCTGCGCGCTGCTTCACGCCATCATTAAGGAAACGGAAAATGGTCTGATGTAGGCCTAATAAAAGTGTTGAAATGAGCCGCAAAGATCAAAGTAAGCCCGCGCTGATGCGTTACCTGCCCCTTGCGGTGATCCTAGCGGTCGCCGCCATCGGCGCGTTTACCCTGCGTGATTACCTGAGTTTCGACGCCCTGCGTGAGAATCGCGAGGCGCTGATCGCCTTTCGCGACAACAACTACCTGCTGACCGCGCTGGCCTTTGTCGTCGCCTATGTGGTGATCGTGGCGTTTTCCTTGCCGGGGGCCACGGTGGCCACATTGACGGGCGGCTTTCTCTTCGGACTGTTTCCGGGTGTCCTTTATAATGTGGGCGGCGCCACACTCGGCGCGATCGTGATCTTTCTGGCCGCGCAATGGGGCCTCGGCGACCGGCTGAAAGAACGGATGGATGCCTCAGAGGGGGTGGTGCGCAAGATCAAGGCAGGGATCGACGATAACCAATGGTCGATGCTCTTCTTTATCCGGCTCGTGCCGGTGGTGCCGTTTTTCGTAGCGAATCTGGTGCCTGCTTTTCTTGGCGTGCCGTTGTTTCGCTTCGCGATCTCGACGTTTTTCGGCATCATGCCAGGGGCGCTGGTCTTTACCTCTGTCGGGGCGGGGCTAGGTGCGGTTTTTGCCCGAGGTGAGACGCCGGACCTCGGGATCATCTTTGAGCCCCATATTTTGCTGCCCATTCTGGGTCTTTGCGTTCTGTCGCTGCTGCCTGTGGCGATCAAGACGTTTACCGGCAAGAAGGATCTGCTGAAATGACCACTCGTATTAAAACTGACGTTCTGATCATCGGCGCAGGCTCTGGCGGGTTGTCGGTGGCGGCGGGGGCCGTGCAGATGGGCGCGGATGTGACCCTACTTGAAGGGCATAAAATGGGCGGTGATTGCCTGAACTATGGCTGCGTGCCTTCAAAGGCGCTGATCAAGACTGGCAAGACCGCCCATGCCCAGCAGCACAGCGCGCAATATGGGGTCGAGAATGCCGCCGGTACGGTGGATTACGCCGTCGCCATGGATCACGTGGCCGATGTCATCTCGCAAATTGCGCCGGTCGATTCGGTTGAGCGGTTTGAGGGTCTGGGCGTGCGGGTGATCCGTGAATACGGGCGCTTCATTTCCGATAAAGAGGTGCAGGCGGGTGATACGATCATCACCGCGCGGCGGATCGTCGTGGCCACCGGGTCATCCCCGCTGGTGCCGCCGATTCCGGGGCTGAATGATGTGCCCTATGAGACCAACGAAACCCTTTTCGATCTACGGGAAAAGCCGGAGCATATCATCATCATCGGGGGTGGCCCCATCGGCATCGAGATGGCGCAGGCCCATGTGCGGATGGGCTGCAAGGTGACGGTGATCGAAGGCGATCGGGCGCTTGGCAAGGATGACCCGGAGCTGGCTGAGGTGGTTCTTCAGACCATGCGCGACGAAGGCGTAGCTTTTGAAGAGGGCAGCAACGCCGCGAAGATCAGCGGTGAAGCGGGCGCGATTACGGTTGAAACTGAGGTTGGCCGTGTCATCAAAGGCTCGCACCTGATGATGGCCGTGGGGCGCAAGAGCAACATTGAGCGTCTCGACCTTGATAAGGCGGGAGTGGAAACCACCAAAGCAGGCATCAAGGTCGATGACAGCCTGCGCAGCAGCAACCGCCGCGTCTATGCCATTGGCGACGTGGCAGGCGGGCTGCAATTCACCCATGTGGCGGGCTATCACGCCGGGGTTGTGATCCGCTCGATCCTTTTTGGCCTGCCGAGCAAGACCAAGTTGCACCATATTCCATGGGTCACCTATGCCGCGCCGGAACTGGCACAAGTCGGGTTGACCGAGGCGCAGGCGCGGGAAGAACATGGCGACAAACTGGAAGTCGTGCGTTTTCACTATAACCACAACGACCGCGCCATCGCCGAACGCCAGACCAAAGGGTTCATCAAGGTCATGGTGGTCAAGGGCCGCCCGGTCGGGGCCAGCATCGTCGGCCATCAGGCGGGCGAATTGATCACCCTGTGGTCACTTGCGCTGGTCAACAACATGAAGATGAGCCAGATTGCCGCTATGGTCGCCCCTTACCCCACGATCTCGGAAATCAACAAACGCGCGGCGGGGGCCTATTTCAGTCCGCGCCTCTTCGAAAGCGCGTTGGTTAAAACGGTTGTGCGCGCCGTGCAGCGCCTGTTGCCCTGAGATAGCACATGATCCACTCGCTCTCTGGCCGTTTGCTGATCCTCACCACCATCTTTGTGATGCTGGCCGAAGTGCTGATTTTTGTCCCCTCCATCGCGCGGTTCCGCGAGGAATATATGCTGACCCGGCTAGAGCGGGCGCAGATCGCGTCGCTGGCGCTTTTGGCTGACGATATGCTCGACCCGGAGTTGGAGGCGGAGTTGCTGCGCAACGCCGAGGTCTTCAACGTGGTACTGCGCCGGGACGAAGCGCGGCAATTGGTGCTGGCCTCTCCGATGCCGCGGATGGTGTCGCAAACCTATGATTTGCGCGATGCCTCGGCGACGGTGTTGATCCGCGATGCCATGCTGCGACTGTTCCGGCCCGGCAATGAGGTGGTCCGCGTAATCGGCGCCCCGGTGCGCGAGGCGGGGTTGTTGATCGAAGTCACGATGGAGACCGCGCCGATGCGTGTGGCCATGCTCGACTACGGGATTCGCATCCTCATCCTCTCGGCCGTGATCTCAGTCATTACGGCGGTGCTTTTGTTCTTTGCCATGCGGGCTTTGCTGCTCAAGCCGATCAAGCGGGTGGCAGGGCATATGCAGCGCTACGCCGCCGCGCCCGAGGACGCCCGGCGGATTATTGAGCCCTCCGCCAGTGTCACCGAATTGCGCGAGGCTGAAGTGGCGCTTCAGAAGCTCCAGACGGACCTGACACAGGCGCTGAAACAGAAAGAGCGTTTGGCCCAATTGGGCAGCGCGGTCAGCAAGATCAGCCATGATCTGCGCAATATCCTCACCTCGGCGCAGCTGTTCACCGACCGGATCGAGATGTCCGAAGACCCAACGGTCAAACGCATGGCGCCCAAGCTCGTCAGTTCCATCACCCGTGCGGTGCACCTATGCGAATCGACACTGGCTTTCGGCAAGGCCGAAGAGCCGGGGCCGACGCTGACCCTCATGCTGCTGGAAGATCTGGTGGAAGAGGTCATCGACGGCGAACGCCTTGCCGACCCCGAAAGCGACATCAGCTTTGCCGCCGACATCCCCGCGAATCTGACCGTGCGTGCGGACCCCGAACAAATGTACCGCGTGCTGGCCAATCTGATGCGGAACGCCCGGCAGGCGATTACCGCCACCGGCAAACCGGGCGAAGTCTATTTGCGGGCCGAGGATATGAGCGATGCGTGGTGCGTCACCGTCAGCGACACCGGCCCCGGCCTGCCACCGAAAGCGCGAGAGCACCTTTTTACCGCGTTTCAGGGCGGTGCGCGCAAAGGTGGGTCGGGCTTGGGTCTGGTGATCGCATCCGAACTGGTGCGCGGCCACGGCGGCACCTTGGCCCTGCGCAGCAGTGGGCCGGAAGGGACTGTTTTTGACATAACGCTGCCCAAGGGGGACGGCACCCTATAGATTTTCGCAGAAAATTGCATTTCCTCAAAACGAGGGCTTGCAACTCCCCGGGGCTAAGACTAAACCCCCGCTCAGTGGACCGATAGCTCAGCTGGATAGAGTACCTGACTACGAATCAGGGGGTCGGGGGTTCGAATCCTCCTCGGTCCGCCACTACCCAAAATTGAAGAACGCAGCGCTTTTGGCGCGTCTCACCCGTCTTTCGGCGGGTTGTAAAAGCCCGTGTCGCGGTAGGGTTGGTCAAAGGCGTGATCCATCAATTCCAGATGGTCTTGGCCGTAATACATGTCTCCATTCAGAAAATAGCTGGGCGAGCCGAAGATGCCGCGGGCGATCGCCTCTTCGGTGTTCTCGGCGTGAATGGTCTGAACGTCTGCATCCGTCGCCTGCGCGATCAGAGCGTCGCTGTCGGGATCAATCGCAGCGGTCGCGCGGCGCAGATGCTCGGGATTCGCGAGATCGATATCATCGCGCCAATGCGCCTGAAGAATCGCAAAGGAAAGCGCATCGACATCGCGCCCAGCCCGCGCGGCGGCGATCAGGTAACCGTTTGAAAGGTCGAGCGCATTGTCGTGATGCGTGGGGCGGTGGTTGAGGATGTCCAGCCCGCGATACTGAGCCCAACGGGTGATCTCTCTGCCAAAGAAATAGTCGATATAATGGGGGGTAAAGCCACGAAAATGGGACACCCGACCAGCTGCGATCACCGGATAAAGATCAAATGGTTGGTGGATGAGCTTCGCACCACGGGCGGCGCAAATCTCCAGCAGTTTGCGATGCCCAAGATAGGCGTAAGCGGAATGGGCGGAATAGAAATATTCAATGGTGTCCAACGTCGGCTCCCTCTGTTGCGCGCATCATGGCGGAAACCGATGTGCAGGCAAGGACGGGGGCCGAGAGGTGAGGGTAGAATCGCGAAAGCGCTAAAAGCAGAGCACCTAAATCTGCGATAGTCGTTCAATACCGACGCTTGGGTGTGGTATTTGCCCGAGGGCGGGGCGCAATCGCGCGGGCCTGCCGGGGCTGGGGGCGCTGCTTTGCCACGAGAGCCAAGGCCACCACGCCTGCGACCAGTATCAGGAATTCATACGTCCACATGAGCCATTCCTCCTTGGGCATGTACATAAGGTTAACGACGCTTATGCTCGCTGGGTTCCGCCCTCCTGCCGGAGGCGGCGGTCTTTGGCCGAGGCCGTAATGAACAACGCCGGCGCATGCCAGCGGATGGCCTTATCGGTTCAACTGTTGTTCAGGGATCAGGCCATCTGGCGCATGACGGCCATCGTAGCGACGGCGGGCTGGGGGAGCAGCGATGTGGTCACGCAGGCAGGCTACGCTGCAATTGTCCTGCACCGCCTGGGCCATGGTCTTGGCAGTGACGTACATGAGCCGCGTAAAGTCGCTGCGCATTCCGACCCGGTACTGGCCGAGGGAATGTCTTTTTGATTGAGCGGGGCATTTATCTGGAGTGCAAATTCGCCGTACGCTTGGAGAAGATCGTGATCCTGCGCGCCGATGGTCTGGAAATCTTCTCGGAAATGCCGCGCGAGGTGCAGCGCCGCAGCTAAAAAAGTGGCCAAAGCGGCGAAAATACGCACGCTTTGGCCTGGAGGGAGACAGAGAGAGAGAGAGAGAGAAGGGGGCGCGTGGTTAGGAGATGCCGCGTGCCATGTTTTCAAAAATGCTTTTCATATGGCTGTCGAACTCATTCCACGTGATGACGGCCCGGTTGCCCGCATGGCCGTGATAATAAGACCTTCCCGTTGACGTGGGCAGCCCGGCCCAGATGCGGGCGAGGTTCTCCATAAAGCGATGGCGGCTGATCTTGCCCTTCATGAAGGGGGTAAAGCCCGCATCTTCGAGCAATAGGTCGGCCAACAGGTCTTGGACCCGTGGGGTAAAGACGTCACTTTTGCTCATCCCGGCTTCGGCGACGAGCGTTTTCAAGGTGTTGGGGATGAACTGGTAGCGCCCAATGGCATGGGGCTGGCCGGGGGTGGCCGCGATCCAGCGGTAGATTTCGCCGATGGTCATGCTTGTGGGGCGCTTCGGCGGCTTGACCCGTGCCCCGTGTTGCACCGCGTCATAGCCTTTGCCCCCGGCCTCAGCCGACGCGATGACATGGCGCACGGCGGCGGATGGCCCCCCGCGCGTGGGAATGGCAAGCTTGCGCGGTGCGCGTTTGGCGGTCGTCTTGATCATGCTGCGGTTAAGGTAAATGCGGTCCTCCGAAGCGGAGGGTGACAGGGCGAAATTCAAGCCGGTGACGGCGATCTTCCTGCTGTCGAAGCGGGCGAAATCATTTGCATTTGCCGCACCGGAAAGGGTGGCGGCGATCAGGCAAAAGGCAGTGCTGGCAGCGAGCTTTTTCATCTGGGTTTCCCATCTGGGTTGGATGTTGCGTTGACCCTGATCATGCGCGCTTAAAATCGATATTTCATTAATGCGGACAGCTAGTTAGCGTCTCGAAAGGATAGTTGGTCCGGCACTAGGAATAGGCCAGGTCACCTTTGGAGCGCTGCAGCGCTCTGAAAGAGGAATGAGCCACGTTCCAGATGCGCTTGGAACGTGGCTCTCCCTCGGGGCTGAGTCTCCCGGTCAGCTTCCGAGGAACTGGTCGAACTGGGTCCAGAGTGAGTTGTCCAACAGCAAGTTGAACCGGAAATAGAACCCTTCGTCATAGAGGCCGCTTTGCCCGGCCACCCGGCCACGGGCCTTGTTGTAGCCGAGTGCCAGCAGGACACCTTCGCGCGGGGTGAAGCCGAATTCGGCGCCGATCCCGTTAGAAGAGTTGCCCTCGCTGTCCCACAGATGCGTGGCGTTGAGGCCGAGTTGGAAACGGTCGTCGCCGAATTCGTAGTTCAGACCGCCTTGGATCAGCTGCGTGGTGGTATTGGCCGCCGCGCCGGCATGGGTGCCGATCTTTTGGTACTGGCCGGCATATTTGCCGTTGATCCGCAGGTCGGCATCGATCTCGTAATTCACATCGATCGACCATAGGTGCGTTTCCGTGCTGGCGTGTTTCTCTTCCAGCCGGTGTTCGTACCACGCCAGCACATCAAGGCGGGCATTGTCCTTGGGGCGATAGGCTGCGCCGATGCGGGTGCGCATACGGCGGGTGTCTTCGCTATCGCGCCGATCAAGCGCGGCACGGCTGCGCGCCAGAACGGTCAGGTCCGGGGTGACATTGCCCGCGATGCCGATGCTGGCGTAGTGGGTTTTGCCGGACTCTTCCCATGTGGTCTCCAGTTCGGCATCGCCGACCCAATCGCCATCCGCCGACTGCCAGCTTGTGCCGATCGCGAATGATGTCAGCTCACCGTCATCGGTCTCAAGGTTGCGCGAATGCTCAAGATCGGCGCGCAGATTGGTGCTTTCGTTGATATCCCAATCGACCGACAGACCCTGCACCATGGTGGTGTCGCTTGTGCCGCCGGCTTTGGTCATCTCGGTTCGGCCAGTGACCCATTCGTTCAGCGTGTAGGTGAAACCATAGGCGGCGCGGGTGACCAGCTCGTCACTGCCGAATTGAAGCTCGATCTCATTATAGACGCGCCAGCCGTTCTTGGGCTCGTCATAGAGGCCGAGGGTCAGTTCAGTGGGGGCGTCGCCACCGAGCGGCGCGCGCAGCTGGGCTTCGATCACTGTGCCGGGACGGGCCGCTGGGGTCCAATGCGCGCCGAGGATCAGGGCGGTGTCGGTCTCGCTGCCGCTGGCGGTGCGGTCGCGGCTGTATTCAAGACCAATCTCGCCGCGCAGGGTCTGGCTCAGATGCCGCGAATAGATCGCATCCACGGTCAGCCGAGCGCTGTCGTTGACCCGGTCACGGGTGTATTCCGCGCCAAAGGCGATGTCGCTGCGCTGATCGATTTCTTCGCCATAGCTTAGGCGGACTTGGCTGGTGCCCGGGCGGGCCAGTCCGCCCTGAGCGTAGAAATCACGCCCGGTGTGGATCGCCTCGAATGCGAAATGGCGGGTCTCGGTCTTCAGCTCGTAGGACAGGCGCGCGGCGGTGTCTTTCTCGCCCATGGCGTTTTCCGAGCGGGCGACTTCGGCCTCCCACAGACCACCTTGGCGGTCTTCGTGCTGGATATAGGCAGAGTGCATCCGCTGGCGGGCCGTGTTGCCAAGGGGTGCGTCGGCATGCACCGCACGGGCGCCGATGGAGGTCCGCTCGGACAGGGCATAGTTCACCTCGCCTCCGTAGAGCCAATAGGCCTCGGCGCCCTCGGCTTCGACCTCATAGGTCACGCGGATTGACACGGGGTTACCGTCAAGGTCGAATTGGCGCACCGGCGTGTCGAAGGTGATCGTGTTGCGGAAGAAGTCGAGCAAGTAGTCGGTGCCGCGCAGCAGGGGCGTGGCCGATAGGATATCGCCGCCATCTTCGTCCCGAACCAAGATTTCCACACGCTCGGACCCCTGCACATAGCCGCTCAGGTCAAGGTCATAGGGGCCAGAAACACCGCGCCCGCGGATTTCCTGTTCCTGCTGCTCCTGCGCGGTGCGGGCCGCAAAGACGGTGACCGATACGCGGTCGTTCTCCCAGTGACCTTTTGCGCCGGTTGCGACACGTTGCAGGCCACCCAGTTTCAGCGCGCTGGCCTCAGGCTCGATGGCGATATCGCCGTAGAGCACGTAAGAGCGGCCCTTCTCCACCTTCACGAAAAGGTTGGATGAAGATTGCGCATCGGCACCGCGTTCGGAATTGTCGCCATAGACGGGGTAGTATTCCTCTCCGCGGATGTCGCGAAACAGGCTGTCTTCGGTGTCACGGTCCGAGCTGTAGCGCAGGGTCAGCAGGGCGTCGCCACGGATCACCCCTTTGAGGTAAAGCTCACCGCGGATGCCTGTTGTGGTATCTTCGAAAGCGCTGATGCGGTCTTCTTCGATGACGTTGCCCGCGTCCCCGCTCAGCGATACCGCGCCTTCGATCACGCCGATCAGAACCCGTTCGTTCAGATCCGGGGTGAAGGTCAGCCGCGCTTCAGCCTCGCCAAAGGACGACCGTACGGTGATCAGATCGGGGCCAGAGGCCTGCGGTGGGATGAGGTTAAAGGTCGCCTCGCCATTGTCGAGATAGGCCTGCACGCCGGGCGCGCTGCTGCGGATGTCGGTCACATCCCAAAGCGACCGGCGGGCCGAAAGGGTCACCGTGCCGGACGCGGGCACCGGGCGACCCCGGGCGTCGAGCACGCGCACCACCACCGGCACCACAGAAGCGGGATTGGCCGCGGCGGTTTCCGGCAAGAGGATCTCGATCCGGGCGGGTTTGCCGGGCGCGGTAAGGCGCAGTTCCTTGCGGACACGTTCGATGCCGAAGCCGTCACGGCCCACCAGCGTCAGCACGTTCTCGCCCGAGCCCAGTTTCACCGCCACATATTCCAGCGCCTGCACGTTGTTCTTTTCCAGACTGGTGCGCTCTCCTACCCGGTCGCCGCCAAGCTCGCGGCCATTCACCAAAAGCGTCAGCGTCAAGTCAGCCTTGCCCTTAATCCGGATGTTCTGGGTGGCGCGGGTGACGGCGGTGTCTTCGGCAAAGTCGACAAAGCCGGGGGCGCTATCAAGGTTAGGGATCATGCTGTCGAGCGTTTGGCGCTGCGCCGAGGCACGGGCGGCTTGAGCCACAGAGGAGGCGTCGACCCCGGCCTCTTCGTTTTGTGCGGCGACCATGCCGGGGGTCAGCTGGGTGGTGGTGGCGATGCCAGCCTCGCCGCGCACCGACCGGGTGCTGCTGCGCTGGCCGTCGATCGGCAGATCTGTTGCATTCACGCCCGGGGTCTGACGTTTTCCGGCGAAATGATCACGACGTTTGCTGACTTCCTTGAGCGCTTCGGGGGTGCATTGGGCCACGGCAAAGTTCTCGGTTCTAAGCTCGCCCTTTTTCAGTGGCACCACGCGCGACCCACCGCGGCGCAGATCGTTGGTGCGGGTCACTTGCACCGCACTCCCAGCGGGGAGGGTTTCGGGCTGCACGAGGAAAGCGTGGGTCACCGGGCGCATGCCGTTGAGCGAATAGGCACCATTGATATCGGTCACAACAAAGAGCCCTTCTTGGGTCACGATGCGCACGCCGGGAATGCCCGGCTCATCCTCGGCGCGGTCGCGCAGACCGTTGCCGTTGCAATCCATGAACACGGCGCCCAGGACGGTGCCCTGCCGGGCAAAAACACCGCCCGAATTGTCGAGCCGTACCAGGGCGCGGGCGGTCTGCGACTGTTGCAGTGCCCCGGTGCCGGCTTGGCGGCCCGACAGGATCGCGGTGTTTTCAATGCGGCCTTCGCGGGCTGCTGCAGAGAATTGCATCACATAGGTCAGCTCATGGCTTGTCAGCGGCTCAAGCATGCCCACGTCAAAGCGCAGATCGCCGTTGCCGATCTCTTGCGGATCGTCCAGCGGCTCACCGTTAAGGGTGACCGTGCCGGGAACAAAGTTCACACCATAGGCGGGGCGGTCGAGGATTTCGCCACCGATCAGGGCCTGATGCATGTTGTTGGTAAAGCTGAGCGTATAGGTGACGAATTCACCATGGCCCACGCTGTCGAGGTCCGCAGCCTTGTCCAAGGCCAGCGGCGTGCCGTAATTCGGATCCACCGGAATATCGGAGACAAAAAGCGCGCCGCCTGCGTGGTTGAAGGCGTTGCCCCAACCTGCATCCATCACCTTGCGGCCCATCCCGGCATAGTCCAGCCGGGCGGAGGGGAAGACCCAAGTGGGCGCATCCATCACGGCATAGCGGTAGTCGCCTTCGGGCATTTCGGAAAAGGTAAAGAACCCGCGTTGGTCAGTCTGCGTGCGGGCCATTTCATTGCCCGTACGCGCATCGACAAGGGCGACAGACACATCGGAAACCGGGGCGTTGGAGACGGAGTTGAACAGGAAGTTGCCGGGGTTGATCATCAGATCGTCCTCAAGCACCTCACTGTCGCAGGTCGCCGTGGCGATGAAGCTGTCGCCAAAGTCTGTGGCCATGACCTGATCCCCGGCGACGGCGGGCGACATCTGCGCCAACGGCAGGGCGGGGGTGAGGAATATGCCGGTATTCGCGCCGGTCTCGGTCGCGATGATCGTTTCCACGTCGCCGGTCAGCATGCTGCGGATCGTCACCGCTGTGCTGTCGACCTCGGTGCTGACGTTGCAGGTGCCTGAGGTGAGACGCAGACGGGTGTCGCTGCCCGGTGTGCCATAGGGTTGATCGGCGCCGGTTTCGGGGTGCTCGAACACCAATGTGCCAGCTGTCTCCGACTCGCGGTCATAGATCACGGTGTTGGAGGCCAGCAGCAGTGTGCTCTCTTGGTTGTTGTAAAAGGCGGAGGCGGTGTTGTGCACCTCGACCTTGCCCAAGGCGGCAGGCACGCGCACCGAAAAGCTGGGATCGGTGGCATGGCCGATGGCGTAGTCGCCCTCATGAAAGAAGGCCACCGCATCTACATCGTGGGAAAGCCCTGCGGGGACCACGCTGAGGTATTGGTGCGCGGGGGCGCCGCGCATATGGACAAGGGCCGTCATGGTCCCCGAATCCTGCACCGTGTTAAACACGGTATTCAGCGGGATCGCATCGCGCAGCAAGACACCGGTCCGGGGTGTGCCGTCGATCACGATGGGCTGGCCGTCGATCTGCGGATAGCCAAAGGCGTCCCGCTCGGAGTCGTTGCGCAACCGCAGGGTGTAGGTGATGAGCGCGCCTTCGTCGTTTTCCGAGACGACCTGCTCTTTGGAAACTTCGAGCCCGCCTTCTTCGACGCGCGAGACCCCCACCGCTTCTTCGCTCAGGCTTTGGCCATCTTCGGTCACGGCAGAGGCCGTCAACATGCTGGCGAACTGGGTGCTTACAGGGGTGTCTGCGGAAATGCGGAACTCATAGATCAGTTGCAGCCGCTCTCCCGCCGCGAGCATGATGGGCGCGGACATGTCGACCGCCCGGTCTTCGACATCGATCAGGCCGTTGCCGTTCAGGTCGGGGAAAAGCGATTGGCGGGACATCATTTGGGCGCTGCCCTGTTCGCCAATGCTGAGCGATGTGGAAAGCGGCACGTTGCCGGTGTTGATCACGTCGAAATGGTAGCGGCCAAAGGCGCCGCGGGTCAGCAGAAGGTCGGAGTAGCCGGTCACTTCCAGCCCGGGAACTGCGGCGACTTCGGCCCGAACCGGGTTTGAGAAGACACGTTCCATGATGCCAAGGGAGGTATTGAAATAGCTGACTTCTGCCACGTTGCGGATGAAAGATCCGGCGGGGGCCGGGGCGGCGGCGGCGGTGTGGGGCAGAAGGCTCAGGCTCATTGCGGAGGCGCTGATCAGGGCCAGAGCCGGGCGGGCTTTAGACATAAGGAAACTGCGCATCAGCTTGCTCCTGTGCGATCCCTAGAAAGGGCATGAAATAATTGGGGAGACGAAAACGGGGGTAGAAGGGGGTGCCCCCGGGTGAGCGTTGCTCAGCCCGGGGGCACCGGAGAGGTCGGTTAGTCGTCGACCCGCACGGTGAACTCTACCCGGGCAAAGCCGCCGGGAAGGATCGTGCCATGTGTGCTCGATACGTTGGTCGAGGTGACGGTGGCCGTGCTGGTGCCCGGGAACAGGCTCTCTGGGCAGGCACCGCCACAGTTTGTGACCGCGGTATAGGCCGGTGCGGCGTCCGAGATGATCACGTTGTCCGCCGCAGAGGCGCCCGTGTTCTCGGCTTCGACCATGTAGCGGATGCACTGGCCGGGCTCGACATCAAGACGGGTCTTGGTGAAGGTGCCCACGGTGCCATCGCAGCCCGCGTCGATATACTGATACTTGCTCAGTGTGACATCGCCCGAGATGATGACCACGCGGTCTTCGACGGCGTTGTTGGTCTGGTCGATATCGGTCCCGGTGCCGTTCAACGTGTTGTTGATCGAGATCGTGCCGACTTCGGAGACACCTTGGGTGGCTGTCGATGGCGTCTGCACACGGTAGATCAGCGAGATGCTGTCGCCCGGAGCAAGCCCGTTGACACCCGGCGAAACACCGTCGGTCAGGTCATCGAAGTTGTCGATCACCGGCTCGGATGGATCGATCACGCCATTGCCGTTCTGGTCCCAGAAGATCGCGCCGGAGAAGTTGGTCAGACCGGATTCGGTGATCGACGCCTCGGTGATGGCCACGTTCCCTTCGTTCGAGATGGTGTGGAGGATGTCCACGATACCACCCGGCGAAGCCTGCGCGCTTTGGTTGTCGATGATCTTCACGTCGTAGATTTCGTTGACCGTGACTTGGTTGACGATACGGTCACCCTGTCCCGAGACGGAAGAGACGACCGCGATGTCGACCAAGGTATCGCCGGGCAGGGCGTCATCGGCCGGGGTGATCACCGCACGGATGGCCTGCGAATCACCTGCCGGGATGGTGCCTGTGTTCGACACGATCGACCCGTCTGGCAGTTGGAACTCAACCGTCCAGCCTGCGGGCAGGGCCTGATCCAGCGACAGGTTGAAGCTGTCCGAGGTCGGGCCGTTGTTTTCGACCAGCATGTCAAAGACGACAGGTTCACCGGGGTCCGCCGTTTCGGTGATCCATGGGTTGCCACCGTTTGTCGGGGCCGCGCCATCACCTTCGGAACCGACCACGGCGTTTTCAAGGTCAACCGAAGCTGCCAGCACCGCGCCTGAGAATTCAGCGGTCGATACGTCAGAGACGCCCGAGCTGTCCGACGTGGTGGTGATTGTCGCGGTGTAGTTGGTGGTCGCGGTTGGTGTGACGTCTGATGGCAATGTGGCAATCAACGTCACTTTGGCGCTTTCCCCGATGGCCAGCGGACCAACAGAGCTTACCACCGGTGTGACACCATCAGCGCCGACAAAGCGGAAGGTGGTACCGTTCGGGAAGTCCACATTGGCCACATCGAGCTGCAGGCTGTCCGGGCTGTTGGAGAGGTTGGTCAGCACAAATTCCTGACGGATCACGCCGCCTTGGTAGACATCGCCGGTTTCCGTGACGACATCGTTGCTCGCGGCGTCATCGTCGGTGCCCGAGGCGATTGCCGCATTGGCGGTGCCGTTGGAGTTGATTGCCGTATCGGCAATCGCCACTGCATATTGGTTGTCCACGGTGACAGAGGCGGTGTTCGACGGCGGGAAGGCTGTGCCGTCAACGTCTTGGGTCGCCACGTTGGTGATGATGCCCGCATTGGCGGTATCCGCGATCACGGCACGGAAGGTCACCTCACCCGAGCGGCCAGAGCCGACAGAGGAGATCAGGAAGTTGACGTTTTGGCCGTCATCATAGTCCCAAGCGATTGTCTCGCCGGAGCCGTTTGTGGTGTCCACGACGGTGGAACCGTTGTCATCGTCCAGCGGTGTAGCAGAGTCAGACCAGCGGGCCGAGCCGGGAACGTAGGCCAGGCGGCCATCGAGCACGTCCTGCACAGAGTAGTTGTTGGCGGCAGCGAGACCGGTGCTGGAGTAGGTCAGCGTGATGGTCACTACGTCGCCCGCGTCGATGATGTTTGGATTGGCGCCGCCTGAGGGGTCTGCTGTCATCGATTTGACCAACTCGACAATCGCGTCGTTGGAGATTGTCAGCGTGTCCGTGTTGGTGCTCAGCACGGTGCCGTCGAGGGTCGAGGCCGCCGTCACGGTGATCGTGTCAGAGCCGGTCGCCGTGGAGGCGACGGAGGCTTCGATCACGATGCCGAACTGCTCACCCGGGGCAAGGGTCGGAGTCTCGGTCAGCGGTGTGGCGCTATCGGCCACGCCGTCCATATTGGCGTCGGGGTAGAAGACCAGTTGCGACGTATCAAGCGTGCCGGTGTCGGTTTCCACCGCGGTAAGAGCGAAGGCATCCGGGCCGTTACCATCGTTGGTAATGATGTGCGGCAGGAAGGCCTTGCCGCCGGGGGCGATCGTCTCGGAGTTGTCGGAGGTCAATGTCACGCCGGCAACTTGCTGAACGATCGTCTCAACGGTGTTGGAGGTTACCGTGATCGTGTCGCCCGCCGCGTTGGTATAGGTCGCGACGGCTTGGTTGCCGATGACCGAGCCCGCTTCGGGTGCCGCGAAAGCGACAGTGCCGATCACGGCGGTCAGAGCAACAGCGCTCACGGAGCGCAGGAAGGTTGTATGGTTTTTCACGTTAATATTCCCTAGTTCTATAGTAGTTGGAGAGAGAGAGTGGAGAGAGAGGCGCCGGAATTAGTTCAGGCGCACGCGGTAGCTGTTGAAGGCGGAGGCGCCTGCTTCGAGCGGTTCCGAGAGGGTCCAGCGCACGGCGGCGACGGCTTCTTCGGGAAGAGGCTCTTCGGTCATGTTGCCATTGGCATCGACGACCTTGCGGGTGGCGGGAACGGTCGACCATTCCAGCCCTTCCTGCTCTGGGTCCATCTCGGCCTGGACTTCAAAGACCGCGGCGACAGAGGTCACTTCGGCCCCAAGGGCGAGAGAGACGCCATCAGGAACCGGGGCGGCGATGACGAGCCCCTCCATCGCGCCTTCGGTCGTGTTCTGGTGGCGCAGCTCATAAGAGATCACCTCGCCCGGGCGGATCGTTTCACGCTCAACGAGGACTTCTTCGCCCTCGGCATTGGTTTCCACCACGCGGAAGGAGAATTCGCTCGTGAGCGCGTCGGCGGCAGCCGCGAAACCCGCGAGGGACAAGGCCGTACTCGCAATGAGTGTCTTGGATGATTGGGAGATATGGATACGCATCTAGTAGTTCCCTTGTGGGCCGGTGAAGAGCCGGCAGTTGCAATGAACGGACACGCTCATTGCGTTGTCCTGTTCTCATCTTCGGGGAATCGAATACCGATATCATCTGAGCGAAGGGTTAACTCGCTGAGCCTCTGGTCAGACGGTTAGTCGAAAGGATAGGCGCCCCTATCGGGTCGCGCCCCGGCCTATCATTTGGCGCGGGGATGGCGCTGGGGGCGGGGCGGATAGATGGTTAATTTTGCAGGGAAAAGTGCAGTTTCCGAATCTTTGATCCGGTGCAAAACGCCATAGGCTAAACGCAAAAACGCCCGCGCGGGGCGGGCGATTATGGTTTACAAGCCAGAGGGCAAATTGGGCGCGCTACGGGGGGCCGCGCAGGGTCCGGGCCGGGGCGTTTCAGGCGGCGAAAACGGGCCTCAAACGAAGCCCGCGTCGCGCGCAATGATCGCTGCATCCGTACGATTCTTTGCGTCCAGTTTTCGGCAAAGTGTTTTCACGTGCAGTTTAATCGTCACTTCTTGCAGATCGAGGTCGCGCGCGATCTCTTTATTCGACTGCGCGCTCATCAATCCGCGCAGCACTTGGCGCTCACGCTCTGACAAGGCTTTCTCGAAATCCGTCTCTTCGGGATTGTCTTTGCCCGACATGAAGGTGACCGGGGCATAGGTCTCCCCGGCGGCCATAAAGCGGACCGCGTTGACCAGTGACTTGGCGGGCAGGGTCTTGGGCAAAAAGCCGATTGCCCCCATTTCCAACGCCTGTTCGGCGATCAGCCGGGTGGCGGTGCCAGAAATCAGCCCGACGGGGCGGCCCTCGTTGATACCAAGCACGGTTTGCAGGCCCTGCAACCCCTTCATACCGGGCATCGTATGATCGAGCAGAACCAGATCGTAGGGCGGCTCGGACTTGATCTTGTCCAAGGCACCGGCCAGATCACATGCCGCTTCGGTGACGGTCGCCCCATCGGCATCAAGGAACATGGCAATGGTCTCTCGAACCATGTCGTGATCATCGGCAATTAAAATACGCAAAGACATAATAGATCTCCTGAAGCCCAAATGGCCGGCGTTCTCTAATGGGTAGAGTGTGCCCGTTTGAAAAGAAAGATGAAAGCCCAAGGAACAAAGGACGCAAAGGCATGCGCCGCTATCCTTTGGTATGGCAGGGCGGGGCGCTCCGGGGCAGGCGCGCCTATCCTTTGGTATAGGGGGGATGCGCTTCTGCGCATTCGCGCCTCTCATTAGGTCAGGGTATGGTCAGGTCATAACACCAGATAAGGAACCAAGACATGATTTTTCAGAATCTTAGCATGACCATCACCGCAGCCGCGCTCACAATGGGCCTTGCTTCGGCGGTTGCCGCCCAAGACGAAGAGGCCGTGCTCAACGTGACGCTGGCCGGTGAAACCCATAACTTTACCCTGTCTGACCTGCAGTCGATGCCGATCTCAAGCTTTGAAACGACAACCATCTGGACCGATGGCTCGCAGGAGTTCGAAGGCGTTTCCCTCAAGGATCTGTTCGACACGTTGAACGTCGAAGACGGCACGATCACCGCGACGGCCATCAATGACTATGCTGTGGAAATCCCGATGTCCGACGCCGTCGAAGGCGGCCCGATCATCGCCTACTACACCAATGGCGAGGAAATGTCGCGCCGGGACAAGGGGCCACTCTGGGTCGTCTACCCTTACGACAGTGACATCGCCTACCAGACTGAACTGGTCTACAGCCGGTCGATCTGGCAGCTTGACCGCATTAGTGTCGAGTAACTGACAATGGCGCAGAGGGCTTGGATGAACGACGCAGGAAAATTCCGACCCGCGCGCGCCAGAAGCCGACAGGTATTGATGCTTATCCTCGTGGCGGGGATGAGCATCGCCGCCTATCTGGCCTATAACGTCTGGGATCGCATTCAGGCGCTCGACAGTGCGCAACAAGACCACGCCGAATGGGTTTTTACCCAGATTGAGATCGAGTTCCTCAAGACTGACCGCGCATTGGCGCAGGCGAAATCCGCCACGCCCGAGGCGCTGAAAGAGTTCCGCAAGCGGTTCGACATCTTCTACAGCCGCGTTTTGCTGGCCGAACGGATGCGCAATAACGCAAAGGCCAAACCCAAGATTCGCGAACTGCGCATCCTGCTGGATGGGTTCTTACCGGCGATTGATGGCACTGACGTCGAACTGGCCGCAGCGCTGGATGATATCGATACGATGCTGCGCAGCGTCGAGGATGTCCCGCGTGAGATTGCCTTGACCTCTATCGCCATCGCCAACGAGATGTCCCAGAATGAACGCCATGAGATCGTGCGACTGATCGAAGTGATGGCGGCGATCGTGTTGATCGTCACCCTTGCCTTGGTCGGCGCGGTCTACCGCCTGTCGCGGCAGGCCAGCCGGTTGAACCGCACCTCGCAATTGGTTGAAGAAAACCACCTGCGCCTTGCCACCACCCTTCAAGCATCGCTCGACGCCATCGTCGTTATCAACGACCACGGCGAGATCGAAGATTTCAACGGCTCCGCCGAAGAGATATTCGGAATCACCCATGAGGCCGCAAAGGGCAGGGACTATATCAGCCTGTTGATCCCGCCCGCCGACCGCAGCGTGCACCGCGAACGGCTTGAGAAATTCCGCCAGACTGGAGAGACGGAGGTCGCCGATAAGGGCCGCCGCGAGTTTGAAATGATCGACCAAACCGGGCGCATTTTCCCGGTCGAGATGTCCGTGTCGCAATCGCCCATGGGGCAGGGGGCGCTGTTCATCGCTTATATCCGGGATATCACCGAAAAACGCCTCCGCGAGGCCGAGATTATTGCCGCGCGTGACGAAGCCCTTGTTGCCTATCAGGAAAAGTCGCGCTTCTTCGCCATGATGAGCCACGAGATGCGCACGCCCCTCAATGGTGTGATCTCGGCTTTGCAACTGCTGCAAGATGACCGGCTCGACGATGAGCAAAAGCGCTATCTCGATGCGGGGATGACCTCGGGTGAGATTTTGTTGGGCCATATCAACGACGTGCTGGCCATCGAGCGCAGCGAGGCGGGCACCTATGAACAGGTGCGTCAGACCTGTGACATGACGGTGCTGATGGCGGGAATCATCAACACGATGGACCCTCTGGCCGAGGCCGGGGGCACGCGGCTGCACCTAGATTTGACGCAGTTGGACGACAAGGCCATCGTGACGGACCCACGGGCGATCCAGCAGATTTTGGTCAACCTTCTGAGCAACGCGATCAAGTTTAGCCCCGGCGGTGATGTGACATTGCGCGGGTGGTTCGCCGAATCTGGCTCAGAGGGGGAGGAGTTCCACCTTCAGGTCGAGGATGACGGACCCGGCATTCCGGCGGGGGATATCGACCGTATCTTCGAAGACTTCGTCTCGCTCGACAGCCGCTATGAGCGGCGCACTGGGGGCACCGGTTTGGGGCTTGGGATCGTGCGTCGTTTGGTCAAACGTTTGGGTGGCGAGATTACGTGCGACTCGACCGTGGGAGAGGGGGCATGTTTCACGCTGCGCTTGCCGGTGAAACTTGCTGATCTGGCAGAGATCGACTGCGACGCCGCCCCCGACCCACAGAAAAAACGCGTCGAGATGCTGCCAGCAAAGCGGCTCAACCTGCTGCTGGTGGACGACAATGAGATCAACTGCGAACTGATCATGGCAATGCTGGAGAAAATCGGCCATGATGTCACCCTTGCCACCGGTGGGCGCGCGGCGATCGAGCTTGCCGAAGACGCGCCCTTCGATGCGATCCTCATGGATATCTCCATGCCCGAGGTGAATGGCATTCAGGCGACCAAGGCGATTCTCTCCGGCGATGGCCCCAATCGGGAGACGCCGATCATCGCCGTGACCGCCCACGCCTTGCCGAAAGAACGGGCGGAGTTCAGCGCGGTCGGGATGTCGGGGTTTTTGCAAAAGCCGCTGGATATGAAAGTGCTGCGTGCAAAGCTGCGCGAGCTTTCGGGGCGTGAGGTGATGCCGGAACAGGCCCTGCCAGAGCGTTTGGCCAGCGCGCAGACATCGGTGCAGGCGAAATCCGCGAAACGGCCATTGTTGAACGAACAACAGATCGCGGACCTGATCGACCTATTGGGCGTGGAGAAGCTGCGGGAGCGGATGGAAAAGCTTGGCCAAAAGGGCGCGGATGACCTGCCCGCATTGATGGCCGCCGATGGCCTGCCCGATTTGCAGGCGCAGGCCCATGCCATGGCCGGGATGTGCGGCATGCTTGGGGCGGACCGGCTGCACGGCCTGCTCAAGGAGATCGAGACCGCCTGCAAGACCGGCAAAGACGGCGAAGCGCGCGGGCTGTCAAAGGCTTTGCCCGAAACTTGGGACGCGACCCTGGCAGCAATGAAGGCGCAGGTCGGTCTGTAACGGGGCGTGTCTGACCGGGGGGGGCGGCAACCTATCCTTAAGACTAGCCCGTTTATACCCCCGCCCAGATGCAGCGATGCAAAGCGCGACCTATAGTTAGACATACCCGCCGATAGACGGGTCTGCACGAAGGCGTCGTTGACCAGAACAATGACCGCGTCCCAAGCTGGCAACCGGTTCATTTCGACCGTTTCGCCTGAGAATATGCTTCACGACGCGGGCCTTCTCGGGAGCTGCTGCCCGTTCCCCTACCCCAGGGAGTGGCTCCTCGATAGACTTGCAGCGATGCGCCCCACCGGTTTTCCTGTCCCTCCCCTCGGGGAAGACCGGGGGCGCATACGGGCGGTCTGGCGGGGCTGTTTCACCTATCTGTGCGTTTATCACGCTTGTCGCAGCGGCATCTGGGCCGACCGCGCGCACCTTCGCTTTGGCACGGCCCAACCCCACGATCCGATGAACTGCCCTGTTGCATCCCCGCCCACTGGGGCATAACAGACAATAGTTTACTAAAAGAATCGGATTAAGGGGGCCGCAGTGCTCAGAACATTGTCATTCATTTGCTTGGCCTTTGGCGCGACTGCCGCCTCGGCGCAGGACTTTCCCGTCACCGTTGAACACGCCTTTGGCGAAACCATCATCGAAGAGCGGCCCGAACGGGTGGCGTCTGTCGGCTGGGCCAATCACGAGGTGCCCTTGGCGCTCGGCATCGTACCCGTCGGTTTTGCCCGCGCCTCATGGGGGGACGACGATGGCGATGGGCTGCTGCCTTGGGTGATCGAAAAGCTTGATGAATTGGACGCAGAGGTGCCCACGCTCTTTGACGAGGGCGATGGCATTGATTTCGAAGCCGTGGCCAGCACCCAGCCCGATGTGATCCTTGCCGCCTATTCCGGTCTGTCGCAGTCGGATTATGAAACGCTGAGCCGCATTGCGCCGGTCATCGCCTATCCCGAAGCCGCATGGACGACGACATGGCGCGAGATGATCCGCCAGAACGCGGCGGGCCTTGGCATGGCCGAAGAAGGTGACGCGATGGTCGCCGAGATCGAAGAGCGTATCGCCACCGCCCGCGAAGAATATCCCGAACTGGCTGGCAAAACCGGGATGTTCGTCACTCACCTCGATCCGCGCGACCTCAGCACCATCGGTTTCTACGCCGCCGCCGACCAGCGGGTGCAGTTCCTGACCGACATCGGCATGGCAACGCCCCAAGCGGTGCGCGAGGCCAGCGAGGCCGGGAAATACTCGGGCCGGGTCAGCGCAGAGCGGATCGATCTGTTCGAAGACGTGGATGTCGTGGTCACCTATGGCGATCAGGCGCGGTTGGACGAACTGGCCAAGAACCCGCTGATCGCGCGTTTCCCCGCCGTTTCCCGTGGCTCGGTCGTGCTACTGGCGAATGATCCGATGGGCACCGCCGCGAACCCGACGCCGCTGTCGATCGACAATGTGCTCGACGATTATCTTGCACGGCTGAGCGCGGCCGCCACGCGCGGGGAATAATGCAGGTGCAGCGCCCCCAGCGGCTGGCTGGTCTCGCGCTTTTGCTGGGCCTGCTGCTGCTGATAACCGGCCTGTCGCTGACCGTGGGCGCGCGTTCAGTGCCTTGGGCCGAGACCTGGGCGGGCATGACCGGCCGGATTGAGACCATCGGCGCTGCGGCGGTCGCGGTGCGGATGCCGCGCACGGCGCTGGCCATTCTCGCGGGGGGCGCGCTTGGCCTTGCGGGGGCGGTGATGCAGGGCATCAGCCGCAACCCACTGGCCGATCCGGGTATTCTGGGCGTGAATGCGGGCGCGGCGCTTTTCGTCGTGGTGGGCATCGCTTGGTTCGACATCAGCGGCGCGCAGAGCTTTCTGTGGCTCGGCATCGCCGGGGCCGGGGTGACGGCGGTTTTCGTCTATCTGATCGGCTCCGCCGGGCAGGGCGGGGCGACCCCGCTGAAGCTGACCCTTGCTGGCACGGCGACCTCTGTGGCGGTGTCGGCCTTTATCATCGCGGTGGTCCTGCCGCGCAATGACATCGCGGGCTCTGTGCAATCTTGGCAGGTGGGCGGCATCGGCGGCGCGAGCTTTGAGACGCTCTTGCCCGCCTTGCCCTTCGCGCTGGTCGGGTTTGCGCTAAGCCTCGCCTCGGCCCGGGTGCTCAACGCATTGGCCTTGGGCGAAGAGCTTGCCACCGGCCTTGGTCAGAGCGTCGCCTTGGGCCGGGTCATGGCGGCGGCGGGGGCTGTGATCCTCTGCGGCACGGCGACGGCGCTTTGCGGGCCGATTGGCTTTGTCGGGCTGGTGGTGCCGCATCTGTGCCGGATGATCGCGGGTGTTGATTACAAGCTGGTGTTGCCGCTCTCGGTCTTGGCGGGGGCCTCCATGCTGGGGCTGTCGGACGTGCTGGGCCGGGTCATCGCGCGCCCGAATGAGTTGGACGTGGGCATCGTCACCGCCTTTGTCGGCGCGCCCTTCTTTATCTGGACGGTGCGCAATCACAGGATGCGTGGGCTATGAGCGATGTGACCTTCACCGCCCCGCGCAGCACCCGCCCCGTGGCGGCGGGCCGCCTTCAGGTGCTGGGGTTTCTGGCGGCGCTTGTGCTGGGCTTGGTGCTGCTGACGCTCAGCTGCGGACGGGGCTGCGTGCCGCCGGGCGATGTCTGGGCCGCGCTGACCGGTGCGCCGGAGGCGAATGCCGCTTTCGTGGTGACCGAGTTGCGCTTGCCGCGTGCGGTCATGGGGCTGCTCGCCGGGGCCAGCTTTGGCTTGGGCGGGGTGGCGTTTCAGATCATGCTGCGCAATTCGCTGGCCAGCCCCGACATCATCGGCATCAGCGCCAGTGCGGGGGCGGCGGCGGTCTTTGCCATCGTTATTCTGGCCCTCGATGGGTGGTTGGTGTCGCTCGTCGCGGTGGCGGCGGGGCTTGGGGTCGCGGCGCTGATCTGGGCGCTGTCCTCGCGCCGCGGCGCTGCGGGGGCGCGGCTGATCCTGATTGGCATCGGCGTCTCGGCCATGCTCGATAGTGTGACAGCCTATGTCTTGCTCGAAGCGCCCGCATGGGACCGGGCCGAGGCGATGCGTTGGCTGACCGGCAGCCTCAATGGTATGCAGCTTGTCCAAGCCCTGCCCGTGGCCGGGGCGCTGTTGGTGTTCGGAGGGCTGCTGGCCGTTACCGCCCGCGATTTGGAGGTGCTGCGCCTTGGCGATGACACCGCCGAAGCCCTTGGCGTGCGGGCCGATGCCACGCGGCTGCGGGTGACACTGGCCGCCGTCGGCCTTGTGGCCATCGCGACGGCTGCGACCGGGCCGATTGCCTTTGTCGCCTTCCTCGCGGGGCCCATTGCGGCGCGGCTCTTGCCGGGGTCCCGCGGATTGCTTCTGGCGGCCGGTCTGGTGGGTGCAGTGCTGGTCATCGCGGGTGACTTCGTGGGGCAGTTCCTTTTGCCCGCGCGCTTGCCTGTTGGCGTCGTCACCGGGGCGGTCGGCGCGCCCTTCCTTTTGTATCTTATCGTTCGCGCCAATAGAAATGGGGGCACGCTATGACCCACGACCACCGTCTTGAAACGCGCAATCTGGGCGCGGGCTATGAAAAGCGCGTGATTTTGGAGGACGTCTCTCTCTCCCTGCCTGCGGGCAAGATCACCGCCATCGTGGGCGGCAATGCCTCGGGGAAGTCGACCCTGTTGCGGACGCTGGCGCGGATTTTGCAGCCAAAATCCGGCGCGGTTCTGCTCGATGGACAGTCGGTGCATCAGATGAAATCGCGCAAGCTGGCGCAGGTCATGGGGTTGTTGCCGCAATCGCCCATCGCGCCCGAGGGGATCGCCGTGGCCGACCTTGTCGGGCGCGGGCGGCATCCGCATCAGGGGCTGTTCTCGCGCTGGTCGGCAGAGGACGACCGCGCCGTGGCCCGCGCGCTCGCCGCGACCGGGACCGAAGAACTGGCCGAGCGCGATCTTGATACCTTGTCGGGTGGTCAGCGCCAGCGGGTGTGGATCGCCATGGCCTTGGCGCAAGAGACCGACCTGTTGTTGCTGGATGAGCCAACAACCTTTTTGGACGTCGCGCATCAAGTAGAAGTGCTGGACCTGCTTGTCGATCTCAACACCGCGCAGGGCACGACGATCGTCATGGTGCTGCATGATCTCAACCTCGCCGCGCGCTATGCCGACCACCTGATCGCCGTGGGCGATGGCGGCATCCGCGCCGAGGGGCCGCCCGCTGAGGTCCTGACAGAGGACCTGGTGAAAGCCGTCTTCGGCCTGTCGTGCCGTATTGTCAGCGACCCCGTTTCGCAGACCCCCTGCATGGTGCCGATCGGGCGCCATAAAATCGGGCAATCACGAAAAGAAGTCGCAGCTTAAAATAACTTACTAAATTAGTCAGATTGACTCTGGCGCCCTCCGTATCATAGGGGTAAGGAAATCCCGACTGATTCACTAGGTTATTACGGAGACCGCCATGCCCTCTTTTAAATTCATTCCCCTGCAACTAGGGCGCGGCTCTCTCAAGACGGCGCTTTTGTGCTGTACGGCGCTGGTGCCCGGCGCAGTCTCCGCGCAAGCGACCTACCAGTTGGACGACGTGATCCTAGAGACCAGCGCGCAAACCTCAGGCGCGGCGGATGCCGAAACCGTGGTCGCCAGCGAACTCAGCAGCGGCGGCAAGCTGTCGGGAGAGATCATTGATATCCCGGCCAGCGTCTCTGTCATCACCAGCCGCGAGATCGAGGCGCGCGGTGCGGATAGTGTGGAGCAGGTGTTGAACTACACCGCCGGCGCCAGCACCGACAGCTATGGCGCGGACGACCGGTTCGACTATTTCATTCTGCGCGGGTTCGAGGCCTATACCTACCGCGATGGGCTGACATTAGGCCCGAACTTTGGGGCCATCCGCGAAGAGCCCTTTGCCTTTGAGCGTGTGGAAGTCATCCGGGGCGCATCGTCTTCGACCTTTGGCCTGTCCGACCCCGGCGGCTCGGTCAACTATGTCACCAAACGCCCGCGCGACGAGCGGTTTGGCAGTGTTTACACCTCGGTGGACTCCTACGGCAGCTTGGAAACCGGTGTGGATTTCGGCGACACGCTGGATGAAGAAGGCACGCTCAGCTACCGTTTCACCGGCCTGCTGCGCAACGGCGAGCTTGAGTACCCCTATTCCGAGAATGACGAGTTCTTTGCGATGGGTGGCCTGACATGGCGTCCCTCCGATGCGTCTGAGCTGACCATGATCGTCGATCACCTTGACCGCGATTCTGTGCCCGGCAGCGGTGGTTTCCCGGCGGGCGGCGATTTTGACCGCAGCGACGTGTTCTACGGTGAGCCTGCCTATAACTACCGCGGCACCGAACGGACCACCGTTTCCGTTCTGGGCGCGCATGACTTTGGCAACGGGCTGAGCTTTGGCGGCACCCTGCGCTACAGCGACAGCGCGGATGACTTCGGCTATGCCTATGTCAGCGACTATACCCCGAATGACAGCATGGTGGACCGCGCGTACTTTGCCAGCGACGGCACGAGCGAGAACATGATCTCCGACCTGCATCTGACCTATGAGGGTTTCCTTGGCAGTGCGGCCAGCACCACCACGGCGGGGGTCGAATTCTCGTGGTCCGACGAGACCGATCAGCGCTTTTATGGCGCGGCGCCGTCGGTTGACCGCGACAACCCAAGCTACACAGGCCGTCCCACCAGCGTTCCGATTTTTGCCGATCTCGACACAGAGACGGAAGGCAAGGCGCTCTACCTTCAGCAAGAGCTGAACTGGAACGAACGTTTCATCGCCTCCTTCGGGCTGCGTCACGACTGGATCGACGTGACCGAAACCAACAACCTTGCCGGTACGGTGCAGACCAACGACATCAGCGAGACGACAGGCCGCGTGGGTCTGACCTATAAGATCAAGCCGAACGTTTCGGTCTTTGGGAACTACGCGCAGTCGGTCGTGCCCGCAGGCTTTGGCGTCGAGCCGGAAGAGGGCGAGCAGTTTGAGCTGGGCACGAAATGGCAGCCCATGGGCACCAATGCGCTGCTGACGGCCTCGGTCTATGACCTGTCGAAAAGCAACATCACCCGCACCAACCCGGCGACCAACCAGCCGGAAACCATCGGTGAAATCGGTGTCCGCGGCATCGATCTGGAAGCCAAAGCCGAGATGGGCGCCTATACCCTCACCGCCGCCTACAGCTATCTGGATGCCGAGATCAAAGAGAACGGCACCTCCGGCAACGTCGGCAACCGCCCCGGTCTGGTGCCTGAAAATGTCGCCTCGATCTGGGCCAGCCGGACATGGGAAAACCTTGGCCGTGGTGATCTGACGGTCGGGTTGGGCGCGCGGTTCAACAGCGGCTATTACTACAGCGACAGCAACGCGACAGGCGAGACGGGCAGCTTTGTCGTGGTGGATGCGGCCGTAAGCTATGACCTGTCCGAGCAGACCACCCTGTCGGCCAATGTCACCAACCTGTTCGACGAAAAGCACACCTCCTACGGCGGTTTCTACGCTGACTTCTACAGCCCCGGCCGTGAAGTCACCGTGAAGCTGGCCCATAGCTGGTGAGCCTAAAGCGCGGCACCACCCTCGTGTGCCGCGCTTTTCTTTGACCGGGAGGAGCCCCAGATGACCATCGCCAAAGCCAAGACCACCATCCCGATGGACGCGCCGGAGGAGATGCTCTCGCAGATCCTGTCGCATCTTGTTGATGACCACGGCATGGCGTTTCGCGCCAAAGGGGCGACCGGTCATGTGTTTGAGCAAGACGACTACCGGGTGGAGTTCGATCTCTGCGCGCGGGGGCTGGAAGTCAGCCTTCAAGCGCCCGGCGAAAACGCCTTGCAATTCTCGAAAGAGGGCATGGTGCATCACGTGGCGGAGTTTGATCTCGCGCTGGCCGATCGCATCCGCTGGCAGGGCATCTCGCAAGAGGCCGGTGCCACGCCGCAGAACTTTCGCCTGCTGACTGTGTTGAACAGCGAAATCCTGTTCGAGGGGATGCAGCGCGTCACCCTGCATTACCCGGATATTGCCGAACTCGCCGCGCAGGGGCTGCATCTGCGGTTGATCCTGCCGCGCGATCCCAGCCGCGCACCCGTGTGGCCCGTGATGGGCGCCAACGGTGCGCCGGTCTGGCCAAAGGGCGCGGATGAGTTGCACGCGCGCTATGTCACGCTCAAGAATATCCGCGCCGCGCGCGAAGAGGTCGATATCGACGTGGTGCGCCATGGATCGGGCTTGATTTCGCAATGGGCGCAGAACGCCCATGCCGGGCAACGGATCGGGGCAATGGGGCCGGTGGGCATCAGCGCCTTGCCCGAAGCCTCCTCCTATTTTCTGGCCGCAGATGGCACGGGGCTGCCCGCTGTGGCGCAGCTTTTAGCGCGCCTGCCAGAGGATGCGGTGGGCGATGTGGTGGCGGCCCTGCCGCGTGGCGTGTCCTATCGCGACTACCTGCCCAAGACCAAGCTGCGCGTCCATGCGCTGCCGCCCGCCGCGTTCGAGGCCGAGGTGCTAGGCCATGCGCAGGCGCTGACGGATGACGGTTTGGGCTATGCCTTTTTCGCCGGAGAGTTCCGGAACGCCCAGCAGTTGCGGGGGCATTTCAAAACCACCCTCGGCATGGATAAGACACGCCAGATTTGCACGGCTTACTGGCGGCGGGGCTGAGCGCGGCTTAGCGCCACGGCCCCGCGTCACCACGTCTGCCGGCCTTGGGGATACGGCTGCTGGTGGTGGGGCGGGCGCTCTCGGTCCGCACCGGGGCCGCCGTGGGCGTCATCGCGCGCAGGGCTGCGATGCGGTTTTCCGTCGCCGGGTGTGTGGCAAAGAGGCTGTCATGTTTATGCGCGTGCAGCGGGTTGATGATGAACATATGCGCCGTGGCCGGGTTCCGCTCGGCGGCGTGATTGTCGATCCGCGCGGCGCCCATCGCGATTTTCTCAAGCGCTGAGGCCAGCCAGAGCGGGTGGCCGCAGATCTCGGCCCCGGCCTTGTCTGCGGCATATTCCCGCGTTCTGCTGATCGCCATCTGCACCAGCGCTGCGGCCATGGGGGCAAGAAACATCATCATCAGCGTGCCGATCATCCCCATCCGTTCACGCGCGCCGCCGAAAAATAGGGCGAAGTTCGCCAGCATCGAAATTGCACCCGCGAAGGTGGCCGTCACGGTCATGATCGCGGTATCATGGTTGCGGATATGGGCCAGTTCATGCGCGATGACGCCCGCCAGTTCCTCGCGGCTGAGGCTTTGCATCAGCCCTTTCGTCACTGCCACGGCAGCATTGGCCGGGTTGCGCCCGGTGGCAAAGGCGTTGGGTTGCGGCGTGTCGATCAGATAGACCTTCGGTTCGGGCAGGCCCGCGTTCCGCGCAAGCTCGGCTGTGAGGGCATAAAGCCCGGTGCGGTCATTGGGGGAAACCGGCTGCGCGTTGTGCATCTTGAGCACCATGCGGTCGGAGTTCCACCACGTAAAGGCGTTCATCCCCGCCGCCACCACAAGTGCGATCAGCGCACCGCCCGATCCGCCGATCAGGTAGCCGACCCCCATGAAAAGCGCGGTCATCGCCGCCATCAGCATCGCTGTCTTTACATAGCCCATCTTGGTCTCTCGCGGTTGTCCTTTGATAGGAAATATGGGTCGATTTTCGCAGGGTGCAAGGCAGGCCGCGGCAGAGCGGCTAGTCGTCGAGATCATCCTCATCGGGTGTCGTGTGCAGGTAGATATGGCCGATCCTGCGGATCAGCGGAATGTTCACAAAGGCAACGATGGCGGCGGCAATCCCAAGACGGCTGAGGACGCTCAGCGGCATGGGGTCGTCTCCTTTGGCATAAATCAGCACCACGAAGGTCACCACCAAAAACCAGATGGCGAGGCTTGTCAGCAGGCGGCGCATGGGGTGTTTTGGTATTTCAGTCATAGCCGCCTCAGATTGCACGCTCCTCCGCACTATTCCGAGGGTGTGGGCAATCCGCAAGGGCGTTCCATAAGGCGGCCCGGATCAAAACCCGTGGATTGCCTACCCGCTACTGGCTCGCCATCCCCGCCAGCATCGCGGCCATGGCAACGAGATGGACCAGCGTTATCGCCCGATCATTCCAAAGCACCCCGACGATCAGCCAGCCCAGAACCCCCACCACAAAGAGGTAGAGGTTCCAAGGCGTCCAGCCAAAGCCGGTGGCGGCATAGCCAAGAATCTGGATCACCGAAGCCACCCATTTGACCCAGAACGCCAGCTGCGCAGGAGCCGCGCGCGCGATCGCCTCAGACGCCACGGGTCAGCCCCCCGTCGATGCGCCAGTTCTGCCCGGTGACATAGGCGCCGCCTTCGGAGGCGAGCCAGCCGATCAGCGAAGAGACTTCAGCCTCGGTTCCATAGCGCCCCATGGGGATGCGCGCGCGGCGGTCTTCGGTCTCGGGCAGGCTGTCGATAAAGCCGGGGAGGACGTTGTTCATGCGGATGTTTTGGCCCGCGTATTGATCTGCATAGAGCTTGGTGAAACCCGCGAGCCCGGCCCGGAAGACGCCTGAGGTGGGGAAAAGCGGGTCCGGCTCAAAGGTGGCAAATGTCGAGATATTGATGATCGCGCCGCCGCCCTGCGCCGCCATGATCCGTGTCACCAGACGGGTGGGGCGGATCACGTTCATCAGATAGACATCCAACCCGCCGTGCCAGTCTTCGTCAGTCATCTCTAGGATGTCGCCTTTCGGCCCATGTCCGGCGGAGTTCACCAGCACATCAACGCGGCCCCAGCGGTCCATCGCGCCATCCACCAACTGCGCCAGCGCCTCTTGCGATTGGTTCGAGCCGGTGATGCCAAAGCCGCCCAATTCGGCGCCAAGCGCCTCTCCCTTGCCGGAGGATGAGAGCACGCCGACCTTAAAGCCATCAGCGGCCAGTTTGCGGGCCGCCCCCGCGCCCATGCCGCTGCCGCCTGCGGTGATCAGGGCTACTTTTTCTGTTGTCATCGGATATACTCCATATGCTGTGCAGCGATTGCGCTGCGGTGTTATGGTTTTTTAATTAGGCGCAGTACGCTGTGCTGGCCAGCCAGATGCATTGTCGTATGACTGTAGGAATTCTATCGTGCCCACAGACTTTCCACTGCCGCCCCTGAACGGACTTCGCGCTTTTGCCGCGGCGGGGCGTCATATGAACTTCCGCGCCGCTGCGGATGAATTGGGCGTCACCCAAGGGGCGGTCGCCCAGCAGGTGCGCGGGCTGGAGGATCATCTGGGGCTGCGCCTGTTTCTACGCGAACCACGCGGCCTTGCCTTTACCGACGAAGGGCGGGCCTATCATGCCTCTGTATCGCGGGCTTTTGAGCAGTTGAGCGAGGCGACGGATGCCCTGCGCAGCGCGCCCGCGCGGGTGACGGTCAGCGTGACACCGACTTTTGCGTCGAAATGGCTGATCCCCCGCTTGTCAGACTTCACCGAAGCCCATCCCGGCATCGACTTGCGCATCACGGCGACGGAGCGGGTGGCGAGCTTTCATGCGGATGGGATCGACCTTGCCGTGCGTCAGGCGCGTCCGCCTTTCGGTGCCAGTCTGCGGGCTGATCTGCTGTTCGCGCAGGAGGTTGTGGCGGTTTGTTCGCCCAGTTTGACGGCTGACGGCACGCCACTGGATGCGGTGGGTCTGGCGCGACTGACCCTGCTCCACGACACGCATGATCTTTGGCCGCGTTTTGCGCAAGAGGCGTTTGATAGCGTTGTAAAACCAGCGCGGCGGCTTCGGTTTAACCAAACAACGCTTAGTCTGGATGCCGCTCTCGCCGGGCAGGGGGTGGCGCTGGCGAGCCGCTTTTTGGTCCAGCGCGATCTTGAGGCGGGGCGGTTGGTGTGCCCGGTGCCTCATGTGATGGAGGTCGGGCAGGATTTCTATCTGCTTTCTCCGCGCCAAGGGGTTTCAAGTGCTGCGATCATCGTGCGCGATTGGCTTTGCACGGTGGCAAAACGCGAGGCAGGTTAGCCCGGCGCGCGGGCCTTCAGGCGTAGGAAGCTGTCCTCCCTTGCCAAAACATAGTGCTTTCGCTCTCCTCCGCGTCCAATGTGCGCTCGGATTGCTCGACCGCGCGGGTGAAGGGGCGATGTCATCTTCGGTCAGCTGATTGCGCCAACCCCACACCGAAGACGGCCTTCCCTCGTTGCACTTTCTGCTCAGCGGTCTGTCGAAACCTTTTGGTTTCACGTTTAACACTTTGCCGATCCGGTCATTGGGTAGAGGCGGAAAATATCATCGCCCATTGGGATGAGGATGTGGCGCTGGCCTTGCCAGCCCGACTGATCCGGACCCGCGCGGGGCGGTCTTATGATGGATTTGCCCGATCATATCGAGGCTGCCGATGTGGTGGCGCAACTGGCGGCGGTGGTCAGCACCCCCGCGGGGACCGACCGCACGGGGTACGCGCTCCGGGCTCTCTTGGTCTAGCGTTTGGGGATCCTACGATGTGCCGTCAGGAGGCGGCCACCGCATCGGGCCGCCCTTTGAGAGTGGGGAAATCCACGAAAAAGGTCGTGCCCTCACCCTCGGCTGTTTCAAAACGGATTTCGCCGAGGTGCTGATCCACGATGGCTTTGACGATGCTCATGCCCAGCCCATGCCCTTCTTCGACGCGGTAGCTGGACCCGCGGGAAAACCGGTCGAACAGGACCGGTTGCAGCTCCAACGGCAGGCCGCTGCCGTGGTCCTTGACCCAAAACCCGGTGCCATCCTCCGACAGGCCAAGCTGGACCGTGCCCCCTTCGTCAGAGGCTTTGATCGCGTTGGACAACAGGTTTGACAACAGCCGCATGAGCCGCCCCTCGTGCAGCCGCAAAAGCGGGGCGGGGGCCTCGGATGGGGTCATTTCCAAACCGACACCGCGCTCTTTGGCGTAGGCGACCAAGGTCTCTGAGGCTTGGGCCAACAATGGCGCCAAGGGGCGCTCAGAAAAGCCGGATTGATCCGGTCTGCGCAGGGTTTCCACATCCAGAATATCCCCCACCATCTGATCGATTGCCCGCGCGTTTCGCAGCGCAAGTTCCAGCAGCTTGCGCTTTTGCGGCGGCAGGTCGCCGGGGCTGACCTCAAGCAAGCGCAGCGCCCCGGTAAGCGCGGTCAGCGGTGTTTTCATCTCGTGGCTCACCGTGGCGATAAGCTGGTCCTTGGCGCGCTCAAATTCGCGCTGTTCGCTGACATCGCGCACCACCCCAAGATAGCCCAGATGTTCGCCGCGATCGGTCTCGACCTTGGCAGTGGCGACTTGGCCTTCGAAGGTCGAGCCATCGGCGCGGCGGCAGGCAACGGAAAACGCGCCCTGCGTGCTGGCCGTGCTGGCATTTGACAGCTCTTCGCCTATGCGCTCATAGCTGCCAAGGGTCTCATAGAGAACGGCCGTCTGCCGCCCCAAAAGCGCGTCGGGGGCATAGCCGAACAGGGTTTCGACCGCCGGGTTCACCAGCGCCACGCGGCGGTTGGGGTCGGCCATGATAATGGCCTCGGGCACGGCATCCACCATTGCCTTGAGCAGCCCGCGCTGTTCGCGCAGCGCACGGCGTTCGGATTGCAGGGACAGCTCGCTGCTCAGCCACCGGGCGAGGAATTGGACGAATTGGCTCTGCGCCTTGCTGAACGGGGCCGGGCGCGGGGCGGTGCCGGAAAAGTTCAACGTCCCAAACAGCGTGTCCCCGGTTTTCAGCGGCGCCCCGATATAGCTTTCCAGACCGAAATTCTTATAACACGGATGGGTCGAAATCTCTTGCTGACCGGCGTGGTGGAAAGAGGTCACATCGGCATTGGCAAGCGTGTGCAGGCAATAGGTGCCATTGATGTCAAAGGTGCTGCCGGGGGCAGGCGCCCAGTCAGGGCCGTGGACATAGACACATTCGTAAACCGGATGATCCACGCGAGAGACGATGCCGAGTTCAAGACCAAGCGCCTCTGTGCCCAGTTGCAAGAGCTTGGCGATTTTGTCTTCGACGGAAAGATCAGGCTCGACAGCAAGCATATAGAGTTGCCGCAGCGGATCATCGAAATCCGCCAAAGCGTTGTAAAAGTCGTTCATTATTGCCTCTGTCGTGGTCTTTGCACCTGACTTGGCGAGAAGGCAGATGTTTGACCCAAGGTATCCCCCTTACGCTCTGCTGCCAATGCCGCAGCGGGTGAATTGGGGCAAGAATGGGGCTTTTCACCCCGGTAATGCAGATAATTGTGGATTATCGGACGGGAGAGGGCGGCTAAGCGCGGCAAGTCCTGCCTCAGGAGGGCAGAAACCGGTGACCTTTGCAAAGCGGTGGTCATCGCCGTTTCTATGGCTATGGTACCGCCAACGAGGGTCGCCAAAGGGGAGAGTTGACCATGCGATTGATGCGATACGGGGCGCGTGACGGGGCAAAAACGCCGGTGGTGCTGGATGCTGCAGGGCAGGCGCGGGATGTCAGCAGCCTTGTGCCAGACTTCACGCCCGAAACCATTCCGACATTGCGCAAGATGTTGGATGGCGTCGATCTGGAAAGTCTGCCGCTGGTCGAGACCCAAGGCCAGCGTATCGCTGCACCGGTCAGCCAGCCGCGCAACATCTGGGGCGTGGGGTTGAACTATTCCGACCATGCGGCGGAATCGGGCATGGACGTGCCGACCGAGCCGATCCTGTTCACCAAGGCCAGCCGCACCTATTGCGGGCCGAATGATCCGCTCCTTTACTCCAAAGAGATGAGCAAACTTGACTGGGAGGTCGAGTTGGGCGTGGTGATCGGCCATACCGCGTTGAACGTCAGCCGTGATCAAGCGCTGGACCATGTGCTGGGCTATTGCGTCGTCAATGACGTGTCGGAACGCGCTTGGCAGGCCGAACGGGGCGGGCAATGGGTCAAGGGGAAGAGCTTTCCCAACTTTTGCCCCACAGGGCCGGTTTTGGTGACGGGCGATGAGGTGGGCGATCCCGGCAAACTGTCGCTCTGGGCCGAGATCAACGGAGAACGGCTGCAAAACGGCACGACCGAGAAGATGGTTTTTGATGTGGCGACGATCGTTTCCTACATGTCCGAATTCATCCAGCTAGAGCCCGGCGATCTGATCTGCACGGGCACCCCACCGGGCGTGGGCATGGGGTTCAAACCGCCACGCTACCTTAGCCCCGGCGACCGGGTTCGGCTAAGCGTCCAAGGGTTGGGCGAGCAAGAGCAGGTGGTGGAGCGGCTGCCCGTGCGTTGAAGGGGCCAGCCGCCACGGGTGCCACCGGCGAGGGCGATGGCGGGTGACAGGATCGGGTGTCTAGGCGACCTCGGCCTCGCGCGCTTCGGCGGCGGCGACAGCGATGGCGGGACGCAGGGGCAGGGTCAGCAAAAAGCTGCTGCCCTTGCCCATGATGCTGGTGGCGACAAGGCTGCCGCCATGGGCCGTGGCGATATCGCGTGAAATCGCAAGGCCCAGCCCGGTGCCGCCAAAGCGGCGGGTGGCGGTGGAATCAACCTGATGGAAGGGCTCGAAGACGCGCTCCAACTCGTTCTCCGGGATGCCGATGCCCGAATCCGTCACGCGGAATTCAACCACTTCCCCGCGGATGCGGCAGGTCAGCGAAATGGTGCCTTGATCCGAGAATTTCGTCGCGTTGCTTAGCAGGTTGATCAACACCTGCTGGATGCGTTTGCCATCCGCCAGCATCACGCCGGTTGCCGATTTCACGTTTAGCTCCAGCCCCTTGTCTTCGATCATCGGGCGTAGCTGATCGGCGGTAGGGGTGACGATATCGTCGATCTGCACTGGTTCCATCGCGATCGAAAGGCTGCCAGCGTCGATCTTGGCAAAATCGAGCACCTCGTTGATCAGGGTCAGCAGGTGATTGCCCGAACGCTCCACCGTTTGCATGATATCGCCCAGTTTGCCCATCGTGGCGGACAGTTTGGGCGCCAGTGTTTCACGGGTCTTGGGGTCCGCCTCAATAGCGGTACGAAGATCGCGCGCTGCCGGGGTGCGGTCGAAATGCCGCGCAAGGCGGACATGGCCCAAGATGACCGTCAGCGGCGTGCGCAACTCATGGCTCAGCACGCCCATGAAGTCGGTCTTGGCCTTGTTCGCGTCTTCGGCGGTCAGCAGCGCCTTTTTCAGATCGGTCACGTCAATCCGCAAACCCACGACGCTGCCGTCTTCCATCCGCCGGTCCGAGGTGCGGATGATGCGGCCATCGGGCATGCGCTGTTCGGTTTCAAAAGCGCCGTTCTCTCGTTTTTCCAACCAGACGCGAATCCACTCTTCTTCCTTGCCGATGGCATCGGGCACGATCCCACGGCGGATGCTGTCACGGACAATCTTTTCATAGGATGATCCGGGCTTCACCACCTCGCTATAGTTGTGGATTTCGCGGTATTTTTCATTGCAAAGCACCAAGATGCCCTTTGCGTCATACATGACAAAACCATGGTCCAAAGCCTCGACGCCCGTGCGCAGACGTTCTTCGGCGAGTTTGCGGTTCTCGGCCAAGCCGATGATATACCAGGCAAAAATGGTGACCCCTAGGGCGCCTTGCAGACGCAAAATCCAGTTCAGCCAGAAGTCGGGACGATGCTCTGGCCAGCCGCCTTTGACAGTGGCGGCCAATTGCCAAGCGCCGAAAGCAAAGTTGAAGTCGAGCTCGATGGGGTCGATCAAAGTCATCTCGGGGTCGCCGATGATCGTCTGTTCGATCTCTCCCTCGGGGGTCAGCTCGCGGATGGCCAGATCGTATTTTTCGGTCAGTTCGGGGATGCGCAGCTGCGTGACGAGCGCGTCGTAATCCACAACCATGGAGAGGATGCCCCAAGGTTCGTTCGGGGCGGCGGCGGTGCTGGTTGAATCAAAGATCGGATGCCGCAGGATCAGCCCGCGCCCGCCTTGCACCAGATCAACCGGGCCGGTCACCAACCCTTCGCCGGTCCGCAGGGCCTCTTCGACCTTGGGCAGTTGCGCCGCGTTTTGGCGGTAGTCCAGCCCCAGCACGCCGCGATTGGCCTCATAGGGGTGGACGATTGTCACGACGAGGTCGGGGGCCACGGCGAGGTTAATCACATCCGGGTTCTCGGCCATGAACTCGGCCGCGCGGGCGCTGAATTCGGACTGGGTGATTGTGGGGTTCTCACTGATGACCGTGGCCAACTCACGCAGCTTCAGGATCTGGTCAAAGATATCCGCGCGGATTTGTTCGCGGACTTCGATCAGCTCTAAGGTGGTATCAAGCTCCAGATTCTGCATGTAGGTCTGATAAGACAGGGTCTCGATCCGGTGGCCAAAGCCCAGGACAACGCCGCACAACACGACCAGAACGATAATCCGTTTCGCACGCTGAGACAGCGCATTTCTCATTTTTTCCATGCCGGCTTTGCCCAAATCGGTCTCTGTCCTCCGCCCTCCGGCCTTCTTAGTGCCGAATACGCCCTTGGGGTATTAGACTGCAGGGGGCTTTGTTGACGCAAGGAAAATACCCGGATGCAGACAAATGCTGGGCAACAGCGTCAAATTTGCAAGTGACGCCTTTTATCCTTGGGGCGATCGCCCCAGCAATTCAACCAAAACGCGGTGCAAAAGGGCGATATCCTGAGGGTTGGACATATTGGGCGCGTGGCCGCAGTCGGGGAATTCACTCATCCCGGGCCGCGAGCCGCTTTGGGTCATGCGCTCTGCAGCCTCGGGCAGCAACAGGTCCGACCGGGCGCCGCGCAAAAGATGCGTGGGCGTGGTGGTCCGGTCCCAACGGTCCCAAGTGGAAAGCTCATGGGCTGAGGCGGTGAACTGCACGGTGATGCGCGGGTCATAATGCAGGGTCAGCCGTCCGTCCCCCCGGCGGCGCAGCGAAGACCGCGCCATGCGCTGCCAATAGGCATCGGCCGCCGGGCCGAAGGGGGCATAGGTCTGGCGCAGCCACGCTTCACCTTCGGCAAAGCTGCCAAAGTCTGGCAGGCTGCCCACATAGGAGAGGATCCGGTTCACCGCCGTCGCGGGTAGTTCGGGGCTGATGTCGTTCACCACCAATGCGCTGACCCGCGCGGTCTCGGGGCCCGAAGCCATGTGCATCCCGATCATGCCGCCCAAAGAGGTGCCAAACCACGCGGCGCGGTCAATCTGGAAGTGATCCAACACCCCTGTCGCGATGCGCGCATAATGTTCGACCGAATACTCCGCCTCAGGGCTGGCCGCCCAACTTGACCGGCCCCGCCCGATCATATCGGGGCAGAGCACGTGGAAATTTTGCGACAAGGTCGCGGCCACCTCGTCAAAGTCGCGCCCGGTGCGGGCGAGACCGTGCAGCATCATCAAGGCAGGGTTCTTGCGCTCGCCCCATTCAGTGACATGGATTTCGTGTCCCATGACGGGGATGAAATGGAAACGGGGGGAGGTCATCCGCGCGCGCCTTTCTGTATCAGGTTCAGCGCGCGGTTGGTGCTGCCATCCGCGCCGTCGGTGAATTGCGACAGCGGCGGTCTCCGCACCTGTGCGACCGGGGCCAGCTTGGTCATGGAACGGCGGCGATCCATCTGCGTGTCTTCATGGTATCCTCCCTAAACGGGCCAGCGCCATGTTGCGCCGTCTCCCCCCGTCGACTAGCTTAAGTTTTCAGCATCCGAAAAAGAAATAAACGGAGCAAGATGGTGGAAATACGTACCGATGATTGCTTCGAGACGGGGCGCTTTGCAGAGCTTGCCTTTGTGCATGCGCCCATCGGGCTGGTGGTGACCGAGAACCGCTGCATCCGCGATTGCAACAATGCCTTTGCGCAGATGTTCGGCTATCCGCGCGCCGACCTGCGCGACCAGCTTTTCGCCATTCTCTACCCCTCGGATGAAGAGTTCGTAAACATCCGCGACCGTGGCGTGGACCAGTTGCGCAAGACCAACACCTATTGGGACGAACGCATCATGGCGCGGCGCGATGGCAGCCTGTTTTGGTGCCGTGTGCGGGGCCATTCCTTCACGCCCGAACGCCCGCTCGACCGCGCGGTCTGGAGCTTTGCCGACCTCTCCGCCGAGCGGCCCTACCTGCCGCTTACCCGGCGCGAGCGCGAGATCCTGAGCCATCTGGCAGAGGGGCTGACCAGCAAGCAAATTGCGCTCAACCTCGATATTTCGCACCGGACGGTCGAAGTGTACCGCGCGAAACTGCTCAAGAAATTCGGCGTCAGCAATACCTCTGGCCTGTTTCATTCGCTGGGCGGCATCGACAGCGATCATGTGGTGTCCAACAGTTCTAAGTGACGCGCCCGGCGCTCAGCCCGCATCACTCTGCCTGTCGGGCAGTTTTGACTGCGCCGGGGGCGGGGCCGCCGCGTGGGGCTGATCCTCATCGTCGGGTTTCTCGGCAGCCTCGGCCATTGCGTCGGCCTGAGCGTAGAGGCTGCGGATCTCCATCAGATCGGCTTTGGTTGGCGCCTTGCTCTGTTTCGTCGTTCCCTCAAAGGGATGCGAGTCTGGGGTTTCACTATTTGTCACTGGCTAATCCGAATATTGAGCTTAAATCTCACGGCCAATTCCGTGGTGGGGCACAGAGTACCGAGCCCGAATTTCGACGCCAATTGGGCAAAGCCCCAGCCAAATCAGGGTTATCCCCTACAGGGGTGAACAAGGTCCTGAAATTTCGGGATATATTTTCACGATATCATTTCAGTCGGTCGTATGGCCATCCAAGGACATGGTTAATGACCGCCTGTCAGGGTTTCCCCCAATAGACATGGCGGCGGAAAAAGCCGAAGTTTCAACGGAAAGTAGAGGTGCGCATGAGCTTGGTCGCGGCGTTCACATTGATTGCGCTGTGTGGAATCGTCTTGTCCGGCGTGATGATCGCAAAGCAGGTTGGCGATGCGGTAAACCGGTTTGCCGTGGCTGGCGAGATCGCGGTTTTGTCGATGTATATCGCCGTGGTGCTGGCGTCTGCGCCGCGCGGCGGGGCCTATAGTGACCCGATCGAGCTGGTCTTTGCGACCGCCGCATTTGCCGTTCTGGTGGCGCAGGTTTGGCGCGTGATGCGCAACCGACGCAAGCTTCAGGGCAGCGCCAACTCCGATGAGACCCGCAGGAAACTGCCCGATTTACTGAACGATGTGCCCGTGCAGGCGGCCTTTCTGACACCGGATATGACCTATGCCTTCGTCAATGATGCCTATAGCGCCTCCTTTGGGAAATCCGCCGATGAGATCGTGGGCAAACACCTGTCGCAGATTATCCCGCCGGACCTGCTGGAGGAGGTGTCGGACAACCTCGAAAAGGCGCTGGCCGGGCGGCAGGTCACATGGCGTTTCGATTTCTCGCGCCCGGTTCTGGCCCGCTCCCAAGGGGCGGCGATCTATCAGCCCCTATCCGACCGGGGGCAGGTGGTGGGGGTGCTGGTGATGATAATGGACCGCTCCGCCTCGCAGGACGCGGTGCATGACGCAGAGGTCAGCGCGGCGAAACACGCGCTCGCGGCTGAGGTGGCGGGGGTGGGCTATCTGGAATGGGATCAAGAGGGCGCGCTGGTTGATGTCTCTCCCGAGGTGGAGGCGCTCTTGGGCCGCGATGCGCAGAGTCTGCGCGAGATGTGGCAGCAGGGCCAAAGCTTTGTCGAGCCGCGCAGCCGCGCCACGATCCGCAACAACCTGCATATGGCTGGCAGCCGCCCCCGCGACGTGGTCGAGAATGTAAAGTTTCTGGCCGCCAACGGTCGCCAGATCGAAGCGCGCACCTGCATTCGCCGCTTGAACCGGGGGCGTCAGGTGCATCTTTTGGCCGCGATCCAAGATGTTACGGATCAGCAGAACGTCCTCACCGATCTGGTGGAAAGCGAAACCCGGTTTCGCGATTTCACCGAAAGCGCGACCGATTGGGTCTGGGAGATGGACGCCGATGGGCGGTTCACCTTCCTGTCCGGCGGGGGCCGTCAAACCGATGCGGAAACCCCGATTTTCGCTCTGGGCAAGACCCTCGCCGAGGCCGATCTGGCGCAAGACCAAGGCGATTTCGACCAGCTTCAGCAAAGATTGGCCGCCCGGGCGCCGTTCCGGGACTTGCGGTTGGTTCTGCCCCTCGGGGATGGGCGGGCGCGGCAAATCGACATGTCGGGCAAACCCTTTTTTGACAGCCACGCTCAATTGGCAGGCTATCGCGGCACCTGTTTCGACATGACCGAAATCGCCATGGCCGAGACTGAGCGCAAAAGCGCGCTGGAGGCGCTGGCGCTGGCTTTTGAGACCATCTCGACCATGGTGGCGCTTTTCGACAGCAACGACCGCTTGGTCTATTGCAACGAGGAATACCGCGCGACCTACGCCGGGATGGACGGCGACATCATCGGAAAGCACTTTGATGAGTTGCTCGCGCATTTCACGCGAACCGGCACACTGGCCACGACCGCCGAAGGCAAGGTCCGCTGGAGCGAGCAGCGGCGCGATCGGCGCAACACCCCGGCCAAGTTCTTTCGTGCGCGGTCTTCCAAGGGGCGCTGGTTGGAGGTGACGGATTACCCCGTGGCCGCAGGCGGGCTTTTGACCATCGCATCCGACATCACCGAAAAGGTCGAGCGCGAAGAGCGGTTGCACCGCCATGAAACGGCGCTGCAACTGCTCAACCGGCGCGAGACATTGGGCCAGATGACCGCTGCCATCGCCCATGAATTGAACCAGCCTTTAGCGGCTATTCACAATTTTGCCGCAGGCTGTGTGTTGCGGGCCAAGAACGACCAGCTTGAGAGAGAGGATATGATCGCCGTGCTTAATAATATGCAAAGCCAATCGGAACGGGCCAGCGCCATCCTGCGGTCCATGTCGAACTATCTGCACAGTGACGATGCCGACCGCCATGCGGTGCGCTTCGAAGATATCCTGCGCTCGGTGCAACTGTTGATCCAGCCGGAAAGCTCGGCCACCGGCGTCGCCGTGGAGATCGACGATCAATGTGGGGAGGTCGAGTTGACCTGCGCCCGGATCGAGATTGAGCAGCTTTTGATCAACCTGATCAAGAACGGCATTGATGCCTGCCGGGAAGCGGGTCGCCCTGATGCCGAAGTTTCGGTTTCTGCGCGGTGCGAGGCGGAGGAGATCGTGATCGTCGTGGCCGATGCGGGCCGCGGATTTGCCCCGGACATGCCTGCGCAGACGGCCTTCAGCGCCTTCCGCTCGACCAAGGACAAGGGGCTTGGCGTGGGGCTGGCGATTTGCGAAACGATCGTTCTGTCGCATGGCGGGACAATCGCCGTGACGAAATCCGATGCAGAGGGGGCCTGCCTGAGCGTGCGTCTGCCGCTGGAGGTGCAAAAGTAAAATGTCAGAAAACGGGATCGTTTACGTCGTTGATGATGACGCCGCGGTGCGGGAGTCTCTGGTGTGGTTGCTGGGGTCTGTCGGGCTGCGCGCGATTCCATTTGCATCGGCGGCCGCGTTCCTCGACAGCTATGAGGACAGTGGCAACTGCTGCCTCGTCAGCGATGTACGGATGCCGGGGATGAGCGGGCTAGAACTGCAAAAGGCGCTGAATGCGCGGGGGATCAAAGTGCCGCTGATCTTGATGACGGCCTTCGGCGATGTCTCTACCGCCGTGACGGCGATGAAGGCAGGCGCGGTGGATTTCATCGAAAAACCCTTCAACAACCAGAACATGCTCGACCTCATCAACACCGCCCTTCAGGCCGATGCCGCGCGGCGCAAGGGCGAAGAGGCCGAGGTAGAGAATGCGCAGCTGCTGGCCCGGCTCACCCCGCAAGAGCATCGGGTTTTTGAACGGGTGGTGGCGGGGCTCTCGAACCGTGAGATCGGCAGTGAGATGGATATCTCCATCAAAACGGTTGAGGTGCACCGCGCGCGGGTGATGCGCAAGCTTGAGGCGAATTCGGTCGCGGAACTGGTGCGCTTTCATATTCACAATGCGCCGCCCGCCTCAGCCGAAGACAGCGAGCGCGCGTAAAAAGCCCCGGCAGTGCAGGACCACCGGGGCAGGCTGCCCAGCCCCGGCGAGGGTTAAGGGCTGGGGTTTCCCGGCGACATGAGGGGCGCCGGGAAGGCATGGATCACGCCGGCTTGGGTTCCAGCGTGCCCACGGTCACGTCGAGGGTCTGCTCAGATCCTTTGCGCAGCACGACAACCTCTGCCGCCGTCTCAGGCGTGGTGGTTGCCACCGCGCGGGTCAGGTCGCGCAGATCGTCCACCTCTGTGTCGCCGAAGGACAGGATGATATCACCTTTCTTAAGGCCCGCTTTGGCGGCGGGGCTGTCCTCGGAAACCGCTTCGATCACCGCGCCGCGCGGCTCGTCATAGCCCAGCACATTGGCGACCTCGGGGGTCATCTGCCGGATTTGCACACCCAGCCAGCCACGCTCGACCAAGCCGTCATCGGCCAGATCGGCCACGATGGTCTGCACGAGGTCAGAAGGCACCGAGAAGCCGATCCCGACAGAGCCGCCACCCGGCGACAGGATCGCGGTGTTCACGCCCACGACTTCGCCATCGTTGTTAAACAGCGGCCCGCCGGAGTTGCCGCGGTTGATCGCCGCGTCGGTCTGGATGAAATCATCGAACGGCCCGGCCTGAATGTCACGCGACAGGGCCGAAATGATGCCCGAAGTCACGGTGCCGCCAAGACCAAAGGGGTTGCCCACGGCCACGACTTCATCGCCGACGCGCAGGGTCTTGGAGGTGCCGAAGTCCACCTTGGGCAGGTCCACATCCGCGGCGACCTTTAGCAGCGCGATGTCGGTCATCGCGTCGCTGCCCACGACCTCGGCGTCAAAGCTGCGGCCATCGGCGAGCTTCACGGTTACCGTCTCGGCGCCTGCGACGACGTGGTGGTTTGTCACGATTTGGCCATCTTCGGAGATGATGAAACCGGACCCCAGACCTTGGCGCGGAGTCGCTTCGGCGCCGGGTTGGTCGGGCAGCATATGTTCAAACCGGCGGCGCAGTTCTTCGGACATGCCGGGGGGCAGTTGCTGCTGGATCTGTGTGCTTTGCTGTTTCGCGGTCACTTCGATAAAGACCACGGCGGGAGAGACGGCCTCGACCAAGTCGGCATAGCCGCCAGCCGGGACGGCCAGCGCGGCTGTGGGCGCAAGCGCCAGCATCGGGGTCGCGGCGACGGCGGCGCTCAGCGCAAGGGCGGCGGCGCGGGGGGCCTTGGAAAAGGTCTGGTTCATGAGATGCTCCTTGCTGTGCATTCGGTGTTTCTGGACCCCTATTTGGGGCGCAGGTTTTACAGCCCCGTCGCAGGGGCTATACAAATTTGTGAGAATGCAGGCCGCAGGATGCGTGGGCCGCGGATTTGCCCTAAACCTTTGGTGATCCTACATGAGACTGCGATGAAACTGCTTGTTGTCGAAGACGATACCACCACCAGCACCTATATCGCGCGCGGCCTGCGCGAAGAGGGGCATGCGGTGGATGTGGTGGCCGATGGCCGCGACGGGTTGGTGCAGGCCACCACCGGGCAATATGACGTGCTGATCCTCGACCGGATGCTGCCGGAACTTGATGGGCTGACCCTGCTGAAAACCCTGCGCGGGGCAGGCAATGCCACACCGGTGTTGCTGCTCACGGCAATGGGCGCGGTCGAAGACCGGATCGACGGGCTGAACGCCGGGGCAGATGATTATCTGGTCAAACCCTTTGCCTTTGGCGAACTGTCGGCACGGGTGAACGCACTGGCGCGTCGTCCGCAGGCGTTGGAGCAGGAGACCACCCTGCGCGCCGGGGATCTGACGATGGACCTCATCAGCCGCCGGGTGACGCGGGCCGGGCAGGACATCGACTTGCTGCCGCGCGAATTTGCTTTGTTGGAGCATCTGATGCGCCGCAAAGGCCGGGTGCAGACGCGCACCATGCTGCTAGAGGCCGTCTGGGATATCTCTTTTGATCCGATGACCAATGTGGTCGAAACCCACATCAGCCGGTTGCGCGCCAAAGTGGACCGGCCCTTTCACACCGAGTTGATCCAAACCGTGCGCGGCGCGGGCTATAGGATCGACGCATGAGGGCGCGGCTGGCGGGGCTCTGGCGGTCGATGCCGCTGCGTCTGGCGCTTTTGCTGGTGCTTTTGTTCACCATCGTCAGCCTTTTAAGCCTCGCGGCAAGCTATGCGGTCACGCAGCGGTCGTTCGAGCAGGCCATCCGCGCCGATCTGGCGCAGGACATGGCAGGCTTTCGCGCCGCCCCGGGCGCCTCGGCATTGGCGCGGCTGGTCGAGGCGGAATCGCGTGAGACTGATCCCAACCGTCTGATCCTCAGCTATATCGGCCCGAATGGGCGTATCTACGGCAACGGGGCCATCGCGCGGGACAACGAGGGCTATCACATCGTCTCAATCGGCGCGGCGCGGGCGCAGTATACCGGGGTTTATCTGACCCTGACCGACACGCTTTATGGCGGGCTTTTGACCATCGCGCGCAGCCGGGCCGAGATCACGGCCCTGCGTGAGGTTTTCGTCAACATTCTGTTGGTCAGCCTTCTGCCCACGGTGCTGATTGCGCTCTCGGGCGGGCTGATCCTTGCCCGACGCTCTAAACGTCATGTTGAGGTGATCCGCGCCACGCTGGACCGGCTCACTGCGGGCGATCTGGCAGCAAGGGTCGCGCCGGGGGCACGCTGGTCGGATGACCTGCTGCGCATCGGAGAGGCGGTGAACCAGATGGCTCGGGCGCAGGAAACCTCTGTGGCGGCGTTGCGGCAGGTGTCACTGGATATCGCGCATGATCTGAAGACGCCGATACAGCGTGTCTCGGTGCATCTGGACGATCTGGATCGGGCCGAGGCCACGGGCGAGGACCGCGCCGAGCCGCTGGCCCGCGCCCGCGCCGAGTTGGACGGTATCGCGGCCATTTTCCAATCCCTGCTGCAATTGGCGCAGGTAGAGCAGGGCGACGCCCGCGCCCATTTCGCCCCCGTCGATCTGGCCGCGCTTTGCCGCACCATGATCGAGCTTTATGAGCCCGCAGCGGGGGAGCAGGGCAAACGCTTGCTCTGCGATCTGCCGGAGACATCGACCCATGTCACCGGCGACCGGGCGCTGTTGGGCCAACTGCTGGCCAATCTGATCGAGAACGCTCTGCGCCATTCCGGCGATGCCGAAGCGGTAGAGATATCGTTGAACCAGACGGCAGGACAGGTCGTGCTCACTTTAGCGGACAGCGGCCCCGGCATTCCGGCGGCGGACCGCGACAAAGTGCTGCAGCGGCTCTACCGGCTTGACCGCAGCCGAGGCACGCCGGGCCATGGGCTGGGGCTGGCGCTGGTCGATGGGGTGGCGAAACTGCATGGGGCAAGGCTGGAACTGATCGACAACGCGCCGGGGCTGCGCGTCGTGATAACCTTCGACAGTTAGCGCGCGCAAAGGACTGCGGCAATTTAGCCTGTGCCTCTCCCTCCCCCCGGTCCTATATAGGTCAGGAAACAACACGCGAGGGCTTCTCATGCTCGACGGTTACACCGCCGAAATCCTAGCGCGGGTGCAGTTTGCATTCACGGTTTCGTTTCACATCATCTTCCCGGCTTTCTCGATCGGGTTGGCGAGTTTTCTGGCCGTGCTGAACGCGCTTTGGCTGTGGAAACGCGAAGAAACCTATCTGAAGCTCTTTAACTATTGGAAGAAAATCTTTGCCGTGGCCTTTGGCATGGGGGTCGTCTCGGGCATCGTCATGTCCTACCAGATCGGCACAAACTGGTCGGTGTTTTCCGACAAGGCAGGGCCGGTTGTCGGGCCGCTGATGGCCTATGAAGTCCTCTCGGCTTTCTTCCTCGAAGCCGGGTTCCTTGGCATCATGCTCTTTGGCCGCAAAAGGGTCGGCGACGGGCTGCATATGTTTGCCACAGCGCTGGTGGCACTGGGCACGCTGGCCTCGGCGACATGGATCCTGTCGGTCAACAGCTGGATGCAGACCCCTGCGGGCTTTGGCATCAACGACGTGGGGCAATTCGTGCCCGAGGACTGGTGGGCGATCGTCTTTAACCCGTCATTCCCCTACCGGTTGGTGCATATGGTGCTGGCGGCCTATCTGACCACGGCGCTGGTCGTGGGCGGGGTTGGCGGTTTGCACTTGCTGCGCGATCACGCCGACCGGGCCGCGCGGCGGATGTTCTCGATGGCGATGTGGATGCTTCTGTTGGTCACGCCGCTACAGATTTTTGCGGGCGACATGCACGGCCTCAACACGCTGGAGCATCAGCCCGCCAAGGTCATGGCGATGGAGGGGCATTACGACAGCCATCCAGATGGCGCACCGCTGATCCTTTTCGGCATCCCGAACCCCGAAGAAAAGCGCATTGATTATGCGGTCGAGATCCCCAAGCTCTCTTCACTGATCCTAAAGCATGATCTGAACGCGCCGCTGCCGGGGCTCGACACGATCCCGGATGAGGATGAGCCGCCCGTCGCGATTGTCTTCTGGTCTTTCCGCATCATGATTGCGCTTGGTTTTGCGATGCTGGGGCTGGGTCTTTGGGCCGCACTCGCGCGGCTGCGGGGGCGGCTCTACGACGCGCCGCTGTTGCACCGGTTGGCGCTGCTGATGGGGCCGACCGGCTTTGTCGCGGTGCTGGCGGGCTGGATCACGACCGAGGTCGGGCGGCAGCCCTTCACGGTTTACGGGCTGCTGCGAACCTCTGAAAGCCTTGCACCGATTGAGGCACCTGCCGTGGCGACCTCGCTGATCGCTTTCATCGTGGTGTACTTTTTCGTCTTTGGCGCGGGCACGTGGTATATCGTGGCGATGATGCGCAAACCGGTTGTGGATCATGTGCTGGAAGACGAACGCGACGCGGCGCAGGATGACGCCGCGCAGGATGACGGGCCGATCCTTGCTGTCGGCGAAGAGGCGGCGGTCAGAGACAAAGCGGTCAAAAACAAGCGCGAGGATAGCTGAGATGTTTGGACTGGAACTTTCGTTCATCTGGGCCGGGATCATCGCCGGTGCCGTGCTGATCTATGTCGTCCTCGACGGGTTCGATCTGGGGGTTGGGCTGCTCTTTCCGATGACCAAGGACGAGGGCGAGCGCAACGTGATGATGAACTCGGTCGCCCCCATCTGGGACGGCAACGAGACTTGGCTGGTGCTGGGCGGCGGTGGGCTTTTTGCGGTCTTTCCACTGGCCTATGCGGTTGTCATGCCCGCGCTTTACATGCCGATCATCCTGATGCTGCTGGGGCTGATCTTTCGCGGCGTGGCGTTCGAGTACCGTTGGCGCACCAAACGTTGGAAGCCCCTGTGGGACATGGCGTTTTTCGGCGGCTCGCTGGTGGCCTCCTTCTGTCAGGGCATCGCCCTTGGCGCGCTGGTGCAGGGGATCGAGATCGAAGGCCGCGCCTATGCGGGCGGCTGGTGGGATTGGCTCACGCCTTTCTCGATCCTGACCGGGGTGGCGGTGACCGTGGGCTATGCTCTGCTGGGGGCCACGTGGCTCAACATGAAGCTTGAGGGCCGCATACAGGCCCACATGCGCCGCCTCGCCTGGCCGCTGGCGGTGGCGACTTTGGTCTTCATGGGGATGGTCAGCCTTTGGACGCCGTTCACCGATGCCGTCTATTTCGAGCGGTGGTTCGCGTGGCCCACGGCGCTGTTCAGCGGCTTGGTGCCGCTTTTGGTGGCGCTTGCGGCCTTTGGGATGCTGCGCGGCTTGCAACGCAAGGCGGACATTCAGCCGTTCCTCTGTGCGCAGGCGCTGTTCGTGTTGGGCTTCATCGGCATCGGGATCAGCTTTTACCCGCATATGGTGCCGCCAAGCCTGACCATCGCCGATGCCGCCGCCCCCGATGAAAGCCTGATGTTCGCGCTGGTCGGCACGCTGGTGCTGCTGCCGCTGATCCTCAGCTACACGGCCTATGCCTATTGGGTGTTCCGCGGCAAGATCGACCCCGAGGAGGGCTATCACTGATGGGAAAATGGCTGAAACGCAGCGGCTGGTTCGTGGCGCTTTGGCTGGCCAGCGTCGCCTTGCTGGCGGTGGTGGCCTATGGCATCCGGCTGGTGATCATGCCCGGCTGACGCAGCGGCGCGCGCCTCGGGCCTTGCCAAGTGCGGCGGCATCTGGCCTCTTCAAGCCCAAAGCAGCACGAAAGGACAGCCCGATGCGCGCCATGCAAGTCACCGCCTATGACGAACCGCTCACCCTGCAAGAGCTTGAGATGCCGATGCCGGCGCAGGGCGAGGTGCTGATCCAAGTCGATACCTGCGGGCTGAACTTTGGGGACCTGCTGATCATCAAAGGCACCTATCAGGAAAAGCCGCCGCTGCCGTTTACCTTGGGGATGGAGATGGCGGGCACGATCACCGCTTTGGGCGAGGGGGTCGATCACCTGAAAGTCGGGCAGCGCGTGGCGGCCTATACCGGATTTGACGGGCTGGCCGAATATGCGGCCATTCCCGCCGCGGTCTGCGTGCCGATCCCCGAAGCGATGACCGCCGTGGATGCAGCAGCTTTCCTCATCGCTTACGGCACCAGCCATGTCGCGTTGGACTATAAGGCGCGGTTGCAACCGGGTGAGCGGCTGTTGGTCTTGGGTGCCTCGGGCGGCATTGGCCTGACGGCGGTGGAACTGGGCAAGCTGATGGGGGCCGAGGTGATCGCCGTGGCACGCGGCGCGGACAAACTCGCAGTCTGCAAAGAGGCGGGTGCCGATCACCTGATCAATTCCGAGACCGACGACATCCGCGCCATCGTCAAGGAATTGGGCGGTGCGGATGTGGTCTATGACCCGGTGGGCGGCGATCAGTTCAAAGCCGCCATGCGCGCCTGCAACCCCGAAGCGCGGCTGATCCCGCTAGGTTTTGCCAGCGGTGAGGTGCCGCAGATCCCGGCGAATATCCTGCTGGTCAAGAACCTGAGCGTGTTGGGCTTTTACTGGGGCGGCTATGCCAAGATTAAGCCCTCGGTGCTGACCGACAGTTTCGCCGAGCTGATCGAATGGTATGTCGCCGGCAAGCTCAAGCCCCATGTCAGCAACGTCATGCCGCTGGAGCAGGCCAACGAAGCGCTGGCCCTGCTGCGCGACCGCAAGGCAACGGGCAAGGTGGTGGTCGAGGTGGCCCGCTAGGCCCGCCGCCCGCCCTGCAAACGTGTTACGCGCAGCGCCCTTTGGCGCTCGCGCAGGTAAACGAAAAGGCCAGAGGCGAGGATCAGCGCGATCCCGACCCAGACCTCCCAGACCGGCAGGTCACCGAAGATCACAAAACCCCAGAACACCGCCAGCGGCAGGCCGATATATTCAAAGGGCGCCACCGTGGCCGCATCGCCCAGCCGGTAGGCTTGGCTCAGGCAATAGCCGATTAGCGCGATGTTGAGGCCAATGCCGAGGAAGGTGAGGTAATCCTCTCGTGCGGGCCAAATCCATGCGCGCAGCAGGAACTGGAGCGAGGGGTTGCTGCCTTCATCCACGAAACGTCCATCGCCCGCGATCAGGAAAAACCCCAGCGACACGGCGACAAAAGCGGCCTGAATATAGACCATCAGGGCCGAGGCTTTGGAGTTCACGCCGAGCTTGCGGGTCATCAGCTGGTTCAACGCATAGGTCAGCGCTGCTAGCACCGGCAGCATCAGAACCCAGCGGGAAACTTCGAGCGTCGTCGTAGAAGCCCAAGGGCGCATCATAATAACCACGCCGATAAACCCCACGATCACCGCGCCAAGCCGCAGCGGGCCGACTTTTTCACCCAAGACCGGGATCGACAGCAGCGTGATGAACAGGGGTGCGGCAAAGAACAGGGCCGTCGCTTCGGCCAACGGCAGGACCGAAAGCGCCAGAAAGAACGACATGTTCGAGATCACGATCAGCAGCCCGCGCAGCAGGTGCAGCCCCGGCTGCCGCGTCTTGAGCAGGTGAAACCCGCCTTCGAGTTTGACCAGCAACAGCCCCAACACGATCCCGATGGCCGAGCGGGTGAAAACGATCTGATGCAGCGGATAGCCGCCCGACAGGCGCTTGATCAGCATGTCATTGACCGAAATCGCGGCCACGCCAAGAAGGATCAGCCCGATCGCCAGACCAGCGCGGTTATGGGGAGTGGTTGTCATGGCAAAGACCTACCAGCCCGGCACGAGAGGTCCAGCGCTTTGACATTGGTTTGCGCAGAATTACCCGCTAGGCTGGGCGCATCGCTTTAAGGGAGAGCCAGCCATGCAGATGTCCGACACCCGCCAGATCGCCGCCACCCCGGCCGAGGTCTATGCAGCCCTTCTGGACCCTGAGATGCTGCAAACCTGCGTGCCCGGCGCCCAAGACGTAACCGGCTCGGTCGAAGACGGCTATGACGCCACGGTGGTGCAAAAGGTCGGCCCGGTGAAGGCGACCTTTAAGGGGCATGTGAAGCTCTCTGATCTGGTGCCGAACGAAGCACTGACGATCACCGGCGAGGGCAAGGGCGGCGCTGCCGGTTTCGCCAAGGGCGGCGCGGAAGTGCGGCTTGCCGAAAAGGACGGCGGCACCGAGTTGAGCTATGATGTGGAGGCCAAGGTTGGCGGCAAACTGGCGCAGCTTGGCAGCCGGATCATCGACGGTTTTGCCAAGAAAATGGCGGATCAGTTCTTCGACAATCTGCAGTCTTCGCTCGAAGGCACGCCGGAAAAGGGCGCTGAGCCCGAAACCCCCGGCGAAGACGCCCCCGCCAAAAAGGGCTGGTTCGGCCGCGCCAAGACTTGAACGCATCTGTTCACCCGGCCCAAAGCCAGTTAGGTTGCCCGCCTTACCAAAGCGGAGACGACCATGCCGACAATCGTGGATATTCAGAACCTGCGTAAATCCTACGCGGGCGGTTTCGAGGCGCTTAAAGGGGTCAACCTACAGATCGAACAGGGCGAGATTCTCGCGCTTTTGGGCTCCAACGGGGCGGGCAAGACGACGCTGATCTCGACCATTTGCGGCATCACCACCGCGACCAGTGGCACAGTGACCGTTGGTGGCCATGACATTAAGGACGATTTCCGAGCCGCACGCTCGATGATCGGGCTGGTCCCGCAAGAGATTAACCTTGAACCGTTTGAAAAGGTGCTGAACACCGTGCGCTTCTCTCGGGGGTTGTTTGGCCGTCCGGCGGATGAAGCGGTTCTGGAGAAAATCCTCCGTCAACTCTCGCTCTGGGACAAGAAAGACAGCCAGATCCGTGAGCTTTCGGGTGGGATGAAACGCCGCGTGCTGATCGCCAAAGCACTGTCGCATGACCCAAAGGTGCTGTTTCTGGACGAGCCTACCGCGGGCGTCGACGTGGAACTGCGCAAGGACATGTGGGAGATCGTGGCGGGGCTGAAAGCCTCTGGCGTGACGATCATCCTGACCACCCATTACATCGAAGAGGCCGAGGCAATTGCCGACCGTATCGGAGTCATCGCCAAAGGCGAGTTGCTGCTGGTCGAAGAGAAAGACGCGCTGATGGCGCGGATGGGTAAGAAACAACTCGAAGTGCAGCTCACTGAGCCGATTGCCGAAGTGCCGCTGGCGCTGCAATCACCGGATGTTGAACTGTCCGCCGATGGACGGTCTCTCATCTATACCTATGACACCAACGCCGAGCGGACCGGGATCACCAAGCTGCTGTCCAAAGTCGCCGAAAGCGGTTTGGTGCTGCAAGACGTGGCGACGCGGCAGAGCAGTCTGGAAGATATCTTTGTCGATCTGCTCAAGGAGGATGCGGCATGAACTGGACCGCGATCAAAGCCATCTACGCCTTTGAAATGGCGCGTTTCTTTCGCACCATCACACAAAGCATCATCTCGCCGGTGCTGTCGACGTCGCTTTACTTCGTCGTCTTCGGCGCAGCCATCGGCAGCCGTATCGAAGAGGTCGAGGGCGTGAGCTATGGCGCCTTTATCGTGCCGGGGCTGATCATGCTCAGCGTCATCACGCAGTCGATCTCAAACGCCTCTTTCGGCATCTATTTCCCGAAATTTATCGGCACGGTCTATGAACTTCTCTCGGCCCCGATCAACTTTTTCGAGATCGTCATCGGCTATGTCGGTGCGGCGGCCACCAAGGCGCTGTTCATCGGCACGATTATCTTGATCACGGCGTTTTTCTTTGTCGATATCACCATCCAGCATCCCATCGCCATGGTCGCTTTCCTGATCCTGACCTGCATTAGCTTCGCGCTTATGGGGTTCATCATCGGCATCTGGGCAGGGAATTTTGAGCAGTTGCAACTTGTGCCGCTCTTAATAGTCACGCCGCTGGTCTTCCTTGGCGGGTCTTTCTACTCGATCTCGATGCTGCCGCCGGTCTGGCAGGTGATCTCGCACTTCAACCCGGTGGTCTATCTGATCTCAGGCTTTCGTTGGGCGTTTTTCGGCTCTGCCGATGTGCCGATCCTGACCAGCCTTGCGGCAATCGCGCTGTTCACGGCGCTTTGCCTTGGCGTGATCTGGTGGATTTTCCGCACCGGCTGGCGTCTGCGGGCCTGAGGGCCGCGAAACTTCTGCGCCCGCCTTGTTTGCACCGGGTGGGCGTTCTACATGAGAAGAATGAGAATTCGGCTGCCCTTCCTAAAATCCCCGCCCAGCGTTTCCGTGATCCGGCTTGCCGGCATGATCGGCTCGCAGGGCCGTGCGGTGTTGAACGATGCCACGATGGGGCCGGTCATCGAAAAGGCCTTTGCTAAGGGCAAGCCTGCCGCTGTCGCGCTGGAGATTAACTCTCCCGGTGGGAGCCCGGTGCAATCCTCGTTGATCGGCGCGCGTATCCGGCGGCTGTCTGAGGAAAAGAACATTCCCGTCATTGCGTTCGTCGAAGATGTCGCCGCGTCGGGCGGCTATTGGCTGGCTGCGGCGGCAGATGAGATTTACGCGGACCCAAGCTCGGTCGTGGGCTCCATCGGGGTGATCTCTGCCTCTTTCGGGGTGCATGAATTCATCCGCGAACACGGGGTTGAGCGGCGCGTCTATACGGCAGGGCAGAGCAAATCCATGCTCGACCCCTTCCGCCCGGAAAACCCCGAAGATGTCGCGCGGCTGAAAACGCTGCTCGAAGACATTCATGAGAACTTTATCGACCACATAAAGACCCGCCGCGCGGGCAAGCTGCCCGAGGGGCAAGACCTCTTTACCGGGGAAATCTGGCTGGCGAAACGCGCCGCCGAACTGGGCTTGATCGACGGTGTCGGCCATCTGAAACCGCTTCTGAAAGAGCGCTTTGGTGACAAGGTGAAACTGCGCCGCTACGGTGTGAAACGCGGGCTGCTGTCACGCTTTGGCGTGCAGATGGTGCAGGACGCGGTGCAGGGCATAGAGGAACGCGCGGCCTATGCGCGGTTTGGTCTCTAGCCCATGGTTTTTAAGATCGTTTTGCTCTTTCTGGTGGCCATGGGCCTGCTCGCTTGGTTTGGAAAAATGCATTGGCTGGGGGGCAAACGCCTATCCCGGACCAAATGCCGTGACTGCGGACGTTACCGCATTGGCAAAGGCGATTGTGCCTGTAAGGGAGGGCGTTGATGCTGATGCCGTGGCTACTTTCGGGGCTTGGCCTCGTGATCCTGCTGTTTGCGGGGGATGCGTTGGTGAAAGGTGCGGTGAACCTGTCGCTGCGCCTTGGCGTACCCGCGCTGATCGTCAGTTTGACGATCGTGGCCTTCGGCACCTCGGCACCGGAACTCCTGATTTCGGTCAAGGCAATCTTGGACGGGGTGCCAGGGCTGGCGCTTGGCAATGTGGTCGGGTCGAACACGGCTAACATCCTGATGGTGCTGGGCATTCCCGCTCTGTTGGCGACGATGCACACCTCTGAATGCAGCACGCGCAAGACCTATAATCAGATGATCGCGGCATCGCTGCTCTTTATCGCGTTGGCCTTCCGCGGTGTGTTCGACTGGATCTCGGGGCTGATCCTGCTCTCCGGTCTGGCCTATATGCTCTACGATGCTTTCGGCGATGCCAAAGATCACCGCCGCGCCTGCCGGAGCGGGGAGGTTGAGGAAGAGGAAGAGCCCGAAGGCGCCGACCCCGACATGGCGGGCTGGCAGATTGCGCTGTTCCTGATCCTCGGGCTGATCGGCCTGCCCTTGGGCGCGAGCCTTTTGGTGGATAATGCGACGCTCATCGCCCAGACCTACGGTGTCAGCGACACGGTGATCGGCCTGACGCTGGTGGCGGTGGGCACGTCGCTCCCGGAACTGGCGACCACGGTGATGGCGGCGCTGCGCCGTCAAGCGGATGTGGCGCTTGGGAACGTCATTGGTTCGAACATGTTCAACCTGCTGGCAATTATCGGCATCGCAAGCCTTGTCGGCCCGATCTCGGTCGACGAAGCCTTCTTGCGGATCGACCTGTGGGTGATGCTGGGCGCGTCGCTGCTGCTGATCCCCTTCGTCTATCTGGGGCGCGACATCACACGGCTTTGGGGTGTGGCGCTCAGCGCGCTTTACGGGCTTTATTTGTTAATCATCCTGATCTGAGGAGGGCGGCAGATGCGGCGGGCATTGGTGACCGGAGCCGGGCAACGTCTGGGCCGCGCCATGGCGCTCTATCTCGGGCAGCGGGGCTTTGACGTGGCGGTGCATTACGCCACCTCGCGTGCCGGGGCCGAGGCAACCGCCGCTGAGATCACGGCCATGGGCCGTCGCGCCGTGGCCCTGCAAGCCGACCTTTTGGACGATACCGCAGCCGGGGCGCTGTTGCCCCGCGCGGCAGAGGCGCTTAGCGGGCCCATCACCTGCCTTGTGAACAACGCCTCGATATTCGAGCAGGACGATATCGCGAGCGCCAGCCGTGAAAGCTGGGACCGCCATATGGGCAGCAACCTGCGGGCGCCCTTCGTGTTGACGCAGGCGATGGCGGGGCAGGGGCTGATGCCCAAGGTCGACGCCGGGGGCGAGCCGCGTGCGCGCGGTTTGATCGTCAATATGCTGGACCAGCGGGTGCGCAACCTGACGCCGGAATTCACCACCTATACGATCGCCAAGATGGGCCTTTGGGCAATGACGCGCACCACTGCGCAGGCGCTGGCCCCGGCGATCCGGGTCAATGGCATCGGTCCCGGCCCCACGTTGCAAGGCCCGCATCAAGACGCCGAAGACTTTGCCGCGCAGCGCCGCGGCACGGTTTTGGGCCGGGGGGCAAATCCAGAGGATATCACGGCGGCACTGGGCTATTTCATCGATTCGCCGGGCGTCACAGGGCAGCTTATCTGCACCGATGGCGGCGAACATTTGCAGTGGGATACAAGCCCTAAAAGCCCCCGAAACTAACGGCCATGCGGGAAGTTTTGCACCTCGTTAACCTATGTAACCAAAGTGTTACCGAAACCCTTTTGTTTTCAGGGGCTTGTTTCATGGCAAACAAAAAAATGAGCAAAATCAGTCCATTACGGGCGTGCCTAAAAAACAGGCAAATCAGCGAACCATGTTAAAAACAAAGAGAAATCCAAGATGCCCAGAAGTTATCGGCAGAGTTATCCACATGTTTGGTGGACATGTTAAAGCTTGCCCCCATTGCCGTCCTATTGCAGCGAAGCACGAGAATCAGCGCCTGAGATGACCACGCCAAACGACAGCCCTCCGCCGCAAGGCCGCCAAGTGATTCAGGCCTATCTGAAGTCGCTCGATTCCTCGCCGGGCGTCTACCGGATGCTCGATGCGGAGAGCCGCGTGCTCTATGTTGGTAAGGCGCGGAACCTGCGCGCGCGGGTGTCGTCCTATGCGCGGCCGACGGGGCATTCGGGCCGCATTTCGCGGATGATTGCCAATACCGCTTCGATGATGTTTTTGACCACGAAGACGGAAACCGAGGCGCTGCTTCTTGAGCAGAACCTGATCAAGCAGCTCAAGCCCAAGTTCAACGTGCTGCTGCGCGACGACAAAAGCTTTCCCAATATCCTTGTCACCGCCGATCACGACTATCCGCAGATCAAGAAACACCGCGGCGCGAAGAAGGAGAAGGGCAGCTATTATGGCCCCTTCGCCAGCGCGGGCGCGGTGAACCGGACGCTCAACCAGTTGCAGCGGGTCTTCCTGTTGCGGGACTGTTCCAATGCGATGTTCGACAGCCGCACACGGCCCTGTCTGCAACACCAAATCAAACGCTGCTCGGCCCCCTGCGTCGGCAAGATCTCGGCCGAGGAATACCGCCAGACCGTCCGTGATGCGGAGCGGTTTCTGAGTGGCAAATCGACCGAGATTCAGGGCCGTCTGGCGCAGGATATGGCCGAGGCATCTGAGGCGATGGAGTTTGAACGCGCCGCCGCTCTGCGCGACCGGATCAAGGCGCTGACGCAGGTGCAAACGGCCCAAGGCATTAACCCGCAAGGGGTGAACGAGGCCGACATCATCGCGCTCCATATGGAGGGCGGACAGGCCTGCGTGCAGGTCTTCTTCATCCGTGCCAACCAGAACTGGGGCAATCGGGACTACTACCCCCGCGTCGGGGCCGATGTGGACGCCGCCGAAGTGCTGGAGGCTTTCATCGGCCAGTTCTACGACACCCGCGAGCCGCCGCGGCAGTTGATCCTGAGCAATGAGATCGAAAACCCCGATCTGATGGCCGAAGCGCTGAGCGGCAAGATTGGTCGCAAGGTGGAACTGTTGGTGCCACAGCGGGGCGAGAAGGCCGAACTGGTCGACGGTGCCCTGCGCAACGCGCGCGAAAGCCTAGCCCGCAAGATGGCCGAGACGGCGACCCAGACCAAGCTGTTACAGGGACTGGCCGATGCCTTTGATCTGCCAAAACCGCCCGATCGGATAGAGGTTTACGACAACTCGCACATCCAAGGCACCAATGCGGTGGGCGCGATGATTGTCGCGGGCCCCGAAGGGATGATGAAAAACCAGTACCGCAAGTTCAACATCCGCGGCGATGACCTGACCCCCGGTGATGACTTTGGCATGATGAAAGAGGTGCTGCACCGCCGGTTTAAACGCCTGATTAAAGAAGACCCAGACCGAAGTCGTGGGCTTTGGCCCGATCTGCTGCTGATCGACGGGGGGGCCGGGCAGGTGAGCGCCGTGGCCTCGATTATGGCGCAGCATGGGGTGCAGGACATTCCGATGGTCGGCGTCGCCAAGGGCATTGATCGGGATGCGGGCAAGGAAGAGTTCCACCGTGTCGGCAAGCGCGTCATGGCGCTGCGGCACAATGATCCGGTGCTTTATTTCGTGCAGCGGCTGCGTGACGAGGCGCACCGTTTCGCCATCGGCACCCACCGTGCGAAACGCGCCAAGGGGGTCAGTGCCACGCCGCTTGACGATGTGCCGGGCGTCGGGGCTGCGCGCAAGCGGGCGCTTTTGGCGCATTTCGGCTCGGCCAAGGCGGTGGGCCGCGCGAACCTTAGCGATCTTAAGGCCGTCGAAGGGTTGTCGGATGCGCTGGCAGAGACAATTTATGGCTACTTCCATGAAAAGGGTTAGGTATGCGTCCGCCGAAGGGCAGGCCGCTGGCGCGGTTTCGTCCTTTCAGCCGCGAACGGCGCAAGATAGGATAACGTCATGAAATGGAATTTGCCCAATATCCTGACCCTGCTCAGGCTGGTCGCGGCCCCCGGTGTGGCGGTCATGTTTCTCTATTTTACGCGCCCCTACGCCGACTGGTTCGCATTGGTGCTCTTCGTCGGGGCGGCGGTGACGGATTGGTTTGACGGCTATCTGGCCCGCGCTTGGGGGCAGGAAACCAAACTGGGCGCCATGCTCGACCCGATTGCCGACAAAGCGATGGTCGTGATCGCGCTGATGGTGATCGTGGCCTTTTCCAGCTGGTCGCCTTGGCTGGTGCTGCCCGCCACGCTGATCCTGTTTCGGGAAGTCTTTGTCTCGGGCCTGCGTGAATATCTGGGCGACGTTGCGGGCACCTTGAAGGTCACCCAACTGGCCAAGTGGAAGACGACCCTACAGATGATCGCGATCGCCGTGCTGTTCTCGCAAGGCGTGTTCGAACATTATCTTGGGATGAGCGTTTTCGGCATGGACCAGCAGATGATCGAAGCGATCCTTGATGGCGAGGTCGAAGATACTCTGGGGCTGGGTTGGAAGCTTGCCGGGATGGAATGGGCCGGGCTGTTGGGGCTGGTCCTGCTGTGGGTCGCCGCCGTGCTGACCGCCATCACCGGCTTTGACTACCTGCGCAAGGCGCTGCCACATCTGAAGGAGCCAATCTAATGGATGTCCTCTATTTTGCATGGGTTCGCGAACGGATCGGCCTGCCGCGTGAGCGGGTGGAAAGCCAAGCCACGACCGTGGCCGAACTGGTCGAAGAATTACGTGGCCGAGAGGAGCGTTACGAGATGGCGTTTTCTGACCTCTCCGCATTGCGCGTGGCTGTGGATCAGGAGTTGACCGACTTCGACGCGCCGCTTGAGGGTGCACGCGAAGTGGCCTTTTTCCCACCAATGACCGGGGGCTGATCCATGCGCGTATTGGTGCAGGTAGAACCCTTTGATCTGGCCGAGGAAACCGCGCGCTTTGCGAAAGGCGAAGGCGGCAGCGGTGCGATTGTGACCTTTACCGGCGTCGTGCGCGACAATGATGCAGGCACGCTGAGCGCGATGGAGATCGAACATTACCCGGGCATGACCGAAAAGGCGCTGCGCGAGATTGCGCAGCAGGCCGTTACGCGGTTCGAACTGCAAGATGCGCTGGTGATCCACCGCCATGGGCGTCTGGTGCCGGGCGAACAGATCATGATGGTCGCCACGGCAGCGCGGCATCGCCGCAGCGCATTCGAGGCGGCGGAGTTCTTGATGGATTACCTCAAATCCCGCGCGCCATTCTGGAAGCGCGAGATCACGGCTGAGGGGGAGGAGTGGGTCGCTGCAAAAGACGATGATGAGGCTGCGCTAGAGCGCTGGTAAGCCTCTGCTTCAGGCGAAGCGTCCGCCTTTTTCGATGACTTCGATCTGATAGCCGTCCGGATCCGCCACAAAGAAGAACTTCGCCACCGTCTCTCCGGCTGGGCGAAAATCGACGATGTCACATGGGGCGGCTCCGGCTTTGATCGCGGTGTCGCGGGCGGCCTCGAGGTCTTCGACCACAAAGGCCAGATGGCCATAGCCGTCGCCCAGATCATAGGGCGTATCGCGGTCCTTGTTGACTGTCAGCTCCAGCTCGAAATCGCCCGAGGCGTCGCGCAGGTAGATCAGGGTGAAGCTGTCAAAATCCAAACGGTCGGCGATTCTAAGGTCGAAGACGTCTTCGTAGAATTTCACCGATGCCGCCTCATCTAAGACGCGGATCATGGAATGGGCAAGTTTGGCCATGGGATCTCCGGAAGCGCTTAGGGGTCAGGCTTTCTGACGCTCGATATAGGCGCGCATTTCTTCGGCCTCATGGCGGGCGTCGCGCAGCCCGTCCATCGCAGCGCGCAGCTCTGCCTCAGTCTGGGCGAGCTGGTTGGTCAACTCGGCTTCGCGCTGTTGCAGATAGGTGATCGCTTGATCGCGGGTTTCTTCCGCTTCGTGAAGCTCTTGGCTCATCCGATCAAGCTGGGCCACATCATCGGCAGCCACGCGGGTAAAGCGGTTCAGCAGCCAATTGGCGAACCATCCCATGCAGAAGGCCACGAAAAGAATGATGGCTGTTGCCAGGACAAACTCAGTTCTGCTCATCACCGCTGCCTTCTTCGGTTTCGTCGGATTCCCCGATCTCTTCTGCCGTGGTATCGCCCGTTTCTTCAGCAGATTCCAGCGCTGTTTCGTCTTCGGGCGTCTCAGCCTCGGGTTGGATCAGGCGGAATTCGATGCGGCGGTTGGCTTCGCGGCCATCCTCGGTCTTGTTGTCGGCGATGGGGTTTTCTTCGCCGTAGCCCTTGGCAAGGAAGGACGAGGTCAGCACCCGGCGGGCGCGCAATTCGTTCAGAACCGATTCCGCGCGGCTTTGCGACAGCGACAGGTTCATCGATTCGCGGCCTTGGCTGTCGGTGTAGCCCTGAATTTCCAGCGGGATGTCACCGCAGCGTTTCAGCACCTCGGCGATATCATCCATCGTACCCAAAGCGGCCGCGTCGATCGTGGCGCTGCCCGGCTCGAAGGTGATCTTGCCGATTTTCAGGATTTCGCGAATCTCGGCTTCGCATTCTTCGGGTGTGGGCAGACCCGCGATGGGGTCGAGCTTTTCTTGATAGGTGATGTCGATGCTGTAATCCGCACCTTCGCCCAGCTTGTCGGCCAAGAGTGAGGCAACGGTGGTGTTCGCATCCTTGTTGCCGGTGTTGCCCATGACCTCAAGCCGGTCGGGCGTGACGTTGACAGAGCCGTTGGCGAGCGAGGCCATGGCCTCCAGCCCGGTCAGGACGCGGGTGGCCCAATCGTCCGGCAGGGTCTCGTCCAGACGTGCGGCGGTATAGACATTGGCCGATCCGAAATGCGATTTCGCGTAGCTGTCCGCCAGATCGCGCAGCCCCTCGGTCGAGAGCCGTCCGCGCAGTTGCACCTGCCCCTCGGGAGAGAGGGTGGCGGTGAATTCGGGCGGGCCTGCGTCGGGGTCTTCGACTTTCGGCAATTTCGCGGTCAGGGCGAAAACATCCGGAAGGGCGTTTTCCAACTCGCCCACAACGCGGTCGAAGGTGTTGGAATCGGTGCCGGGCGCAGCCAGCAATGTAATGTCTGCATCCGCGAAAGAAATGGCGCCTTGGCCCACGCGGCTCAGCGCTTCGATGGCCAGCGCCACGGCGCGGCCCCAGTTCGGGCTGGGCACACCCAGACCGATGGTGCAATCGGCACTTTCTGACGCGCCGGCGGCGATGCCCGCCTTCAGGATGCGGTTGGCGGCGGCTTCGGTATCGGCAGAGCAAGCGTCGAAACGCGCGCCTTCGGCGTCGATCTCAAACCGCAGGGTAAAGGGGGTGATCACCGGGCGGGGTGCTGCAATGTCGAGCCGCAGCCGCAGGCTGGGCGGGGCCGCGCGCTGCAGTTTACGCTCCATCTGGGCCTTGGCGGCGGCGCTGTCGGCGATGGCGGTGATCGTCACGCGCCCCGCATCGACCGAGGCTTTGGCGCGGGGCAGGTCCGCCATGGCACGCACCGCAAAGTTCAGCGCGTCTTCCCAGCCTTCGGGGGCTGGATAGTCGGCAGCTTCCAACAGGTCAGTCACCGTGGCGTCACCCGCCATGTCATCAAAGGCGTCGATCACCGCCTCGCGGTCGGTGCTGGTGGGGATCAGGCCAATGATCGAGATGCCCGCATCATTGCGCAGAACCTCGGCAGAGAAGCGCGGCGGGGCGATGCCGGATTGGGCCTCGACCTCCATCTCGTCGATCACGCGAGCGGCGTCGACCACGGTGCCTGCGGTCGACAGGGCGCGGAAACGCACGGCCTCGGTCGGGGCGATCCCGGCGAGGGTGACTTGCAGACCATCGGCCTGCACCTCGGCCCATGTCATGCCCTGATCGTCCAGCGCGTCACGCACACCGATTTCGGAAGTATCCTCGATCAACTGCACCGAAAAGCTTGCCGCCACGAGAGAGACCACCCCTGCGGCTGCAAAGGTCAGGGCGATCATGAAAATGGCGGAGAGGCGCATGGGCGGCCTTCTGGTTGTTAAGCTCAAGACTTGATACGCGCGTCCTGCCGGGGGTGCAATCAGGCCAGAAGACTTGCTGCGAAAAACAACAGCGGGATCATGCCGGTATCGCGGTTGGCGCGAAAGAGCTGCAAGAGCTTGGCGTTGTCCTTGGTGTCCAGCCCGCGCAATTGCCACGCCATATGCCATCCCATGGCCCAAGGCCCGCCAAGCGCAATCGCCAGCGCCAGCACCGAGGCCTCTGGCAGACCGGCATAGATCACGGCGATCCCCATCAAACCGACAGTCGCCATGAGGAAGCGCCGCAGCCATTTGCCAGAATTCTCTCCAAAGAGCCGGGCGGTGGATTTGACCCCGATCAGCGCGTCATCCTCGGCATCCTGATGGGCATAGATCGTGTCATAGAACAGAGTCCAAGCGATCCCGGCGAGGTAGAGTACGATCGCAGGAGCGTGCAGTGTGCCCGCATGCGCCGTCCACGCCAGCATCGCGCCCCAGTTAAAGGCGAGCCCCAGAAAGACCTGCGGCCACCATGTGAACCGTTTGGCGAAGGGATAGACAGCCACCGGCAGCAGCGCCAGCACGCCCATGGCAATGGCCGCTTGGTTAAAGGAAAGCAGGATCAGCAGCGCCAGCAGCATTTGCCCCACCATCCACGCCAGCGCCTGTTTCACCGTGACCGCCCCCGAAGGGATCGGCCGCGAGCGGGTGCGCGCGACTTTGCCGTCGATGTTGCGGTCGGTGATGTCGTTCCACGTACAGCCCGCCCCACGCATCAGGAAAGCGCCGATGCCGCAGCCCGCGAAAATCCACAGATCCTCCCACCGGGGCGCCTGATCGAAAAGGATCGCAAGGCTCAGCCCCCACCAGCAGGGCAGCAGCAACAGCCATGTGCCAATGGGCCGATCCGCGCGGCTCAGCCGCAGGTAGGGGCGCAGTCCGGCAGGGGCGTAACGGTCGACCCAATTGTCGGTCACAGCATCGGCAACAGGCGCATCGGGCGTAGCATCTGGCGAAGGCGGCTGGTTGTGCATATATCTGGCCCCATGAATGCGAAAATCAGATTGTATGTAGATCAGCCCTTGGGGCAGGGGCAAACGGTTCCTTTGGCGCGCGAGCAAGCGCATTACCTCTTTGGGGTGATGCGCCTGTCGGTCGGGGCCGGGGTGCTTTTGTTCAACGGGCGCGATGGCGAATGGCTGGCCGAAGTGGCCGAGGCGGGCAAGCGCGGCGGTGTTCTGACCTGCGTCGAGCAGATCAAACCTTTGCAGATGCCGCCTGACCTGTGGCTGCTTTTCGCGCCGATTAAAAAGACCCGCACCGACTTTATTGTTGAAAAAGCCGCCGAGATGGGCGCGTCGCGCATTGTCCCGGTGATGACTGAATTTACCAACGCAGGCCGCGTGCAGCAGCCGCGCCTTCAGGCCCATGCGGTCGAGGCGGCAGAGCAATGCGGCGGCACCTATGTGCCCGAGGTCGCCGAGGCGGTGAAGCTAGGGCGGCTGCTGGATCAATGGGGCAGCAACCGTCAGATCATGTTCTGCGATGAGGCTTTGGCTGGCGAGAGCGGCGCGCTTCCCACGGGGGCAGGCGGACCATGGGCTATTCTCATCGGTCCCGAAGGTGGGTTTTCGGAAGGAGAACGCAAGCGCTTGCACGGGTTTGATCATGCCCACGCCGTCACACTGGGGCCGCGCATCCTGCGGGCCGATACGGCGGCGGTGGCGGCGATGACGATGTGGCAGCAGGCTTTGGGAGACTGGTGATGCAAAGGATGGCCCAATGAGTTTCCTGCGCCAAGGGGCCCGCGACCAGCTTTGGCGCTGGCGCGAAGCGATCGTCGGCGGCGGGCTGATGCTCTTTGGGCTCTGGCTGGTGGCCGGGCCGGGCTTTTTGCTGGCGGTCCCGGGCTATGCGGCGCTTGCCGGGGGCGCGGCGCTGATCTGGATCGGCGTACAACGTGCCCGTTTTCGCGGTGAAGGTGACGGGGCGGGGGCCGTTCAGGTTGTCGAGGGGCAGATCACCTATTTCGGCCCGCTGACCGGCGGCACGGTCGCTCTGCGCGAACTGCAGCGGCTCAGCCTCGACCGACAGATGTTTCCCGCCCATTGGCGGCTTGAGCCGCGCGACGATAAAGCGCCCCTGCTGATCCCGGTGAATGCCGCTGGCTCCGAGGCGCTTTTTGACGCTTTCGCCGCCCTGCCGGGCCTGCGCACCGAGCGGATGCTCTTTGAGTTGCGCAAGACCCGCCATGACGCCGTTGTGATCTGGGAGCGCGCGCCGCTGCGCCCGGCGCATGTCTTGCTGCATTGACAGCCCCGGCAAATCCGCCCATCCCTGCTAAACACGACGCCAAGTCGTCACCTTAGAAGACACCCAAGACGACCCTTCAAAACGGAGCCCTCGCAAATGTCCATTCCTCAATCCGGCGGCGGCCCGATCGAACATCATGACCAAATGGCGCAGTATCTGGCCGACGGCTGCAAGCCAAAAGAAGATTGGCGCATCGGCACAGAACACGAGAAATTCGGCTATTGCACTGATACTCATAAGCCGCTGCCCTATGAGGGCGACCGCTCAATCCGGGTGATGCTGGAAGGGCTGCGTGACCGTCACGGCTGGGCGCCGGTCGAAGAGGGTGGCAAGCTTATCGGGCTGGAAAAAGAGGGTGCGAACATCAGTCTTGAGCCGGGCGGGCAGTTGGAGCTGTCGGGCGCGCCAGTCGAAACCATCCATGAAACTTGCGATGAGGTGAACACCCACCTGCGCGAGGTCAAAGATGTGGCCGATGAGATCGGCGTGGGCTTCATCGGTCTGGGCGCCGCGCCCGAGTGGTCGCATGAGCAGATGGATTTGATGCCCAAGGGCCGCTACAAGTTGATGGACGGCTATATGCAAAAGGTCGGCACCATGGGCACCACCATGATGCGCCGCACCTGCACCGTTCAGGTGAACCTCGATTTCGCGACGGAAGCCGACATGGTGCAAAAGATGCGCGTCGCCGTGGCAATGCAGCCCATCGCCAATGCGCTTTTTGCCAATTCACCCTTCCTCGACGGCAAGCCCAATGGCGTGAAATCCACCCGCGGGTTGGTGTGGCGCAATCTGGATGATGCCCGCACTGGGATGGTGCCTTTCGTCTTTGACGAGGGTTTTGGGTTTGAGGCTTGGGTGCAATATGCGCTCGATGTGCCGATGTATTTTGTCTACCGCGATGGCAAATATATCGACGCGCTCGGCCAGTCCTTCCGCGATTTTCTGAAGGGCGAGCTGCCTGCGCTGCCCGGCGAGAAGCCGACGCTGAGCGATTGGGCCGATCATCTGACCACGCTGTTCCCCGAGGCGCGGGTGAAGAAATTCATCGAAATGCGTGGTGCCGATGGTGGCCCGTGGCGGCGTCTTTGCGCCCTTCCGGCCTTCTGGGTTGGGCTGATGTATGACCAGAGCGCGTTGGATGGCGCTTGGGATTTGGTCAAGGATTGGGATGCCGACACCCGAGAAGAGCTGCGTATCGCGGCCTCGACCCACGGCCTTCAGGCCGAGGTTGGCGGGCTGAAAATGCATGATCTGGCACGCGAGGCGGTGGCCCTGTCAGAGGCAGGTTTGAAAGCCCGCGCCCGTCCCGGCGCAGGCGGGCTGGTCCCGGATGAGACGCATTTCCTCAACGCCCTGCGCGACAGTATCGAGACAGGCCGCGTGCCTGCGGATGATCTGTTGGCGGATTATCATGGGCCATGGAGCGGCGATCTAAGCCGTATCTACGCTGAATATTCCTACTAAAGCATGAAGAGGCTGATGCCGCCTTCGGGGCGGTGTCAGCCTTTCTGACCGATCCGCGATTCCTTACCGCTTCGAATGCGGCGGATGTTGTCGCGGTGCCGCCAAAAGATGAGCAGCGTCAGGGCGATGCCCAAAAGCAGCATTTCCCCATAGCCGAGGAACACCAGCAAAAAGGTCGAGCTTGCCGCCGCTGCCAGCGCCGACAGGGACGAGATGCGCGAGAGTGTCGCAGTAATCAACCAGACCGCACAACACGCCAGCCCGACAGGCCATGCCAGCGCCAGCATGAGGCCCAAAAAGGTCGCCACCCCTTTGCCGCCGCGAAAGCCAAGCCAGACCGGATAGCAATGACCGATCATCGCGCCGAGCGCCGCCGCCTGCGCCGCGTCTTCGCCAGCAAAGGCGCGGGCGAGCAAGACCGCAACGGCCCCCTTGGCCCCGTCCAGCAACAGCGTCAGCGCCGCGGCTTTTTTGTTGCCGGTGCGCAGCACATTGGTCGCGCCGATGTTGCCCGACCCGATATCGCGCAGGTTGCCCAGCCCCATCAGCCGCGCCAGCAGCATGCCAAAGGCGATAGAGCCGATGACGTAGCCCGCCAGCGCCCAAAAAAGGATCATTTCAATAGAAGTGTCGATAGGGGGCATCAATTCGCCTCGTAAACGCAGGAGCCTGCAACATAAGTTGCCACGACCTTACCCTGCATCCGCATCCCGTCAAAGGGCGTGTTGCGGGATTTTGACCGCAGCGTCGCGCGGTCCAACACGAAGGGGGCGTCGGGGTTGAACAGCACGAGATCCGCAGGCGCACCCACGGCAATCCGCCCGCCGGGCAGGCCGAGCCGTTTGGCCGGGTTCAGCGACAGCGCGCGCCAGAGTGTCGGCAGGTCCATCATCTCGGCATGGACCAATCGCAGGGCGGCGGGCAGCAGCGTTTCCAGCCCGACCGCGCCGCTGGCGGCTTCCTCGAAGGGCAGGCGTTTGCTTTCTTCGTCCTGCGGGGTGTGCATAGAGCAGATGATATCGATCAGGCCGCTGGCGACGGCTTCGACCACGGCGATGCGGTCTTCCTCGTCGCGCAGTGGCGGTTTCACCTTAAAGAAGGTCCGATAATCGGCCACGTCGAGCGCATTCAGCGTCAGATGGTGGATGCCCACGCCCGCGGTGATGTCGAGCCCGTTGCGCTTGGCGCGTTCCAGCGCGGGCAGGGCGCGTGCGGTGGTGATCTGGTCTGCGTGATACCGCGCGCCGGTCATCTCGATCAGGGCAATGTCGCGGTCCAGTCCCATGCGTTCGGCCATGGGCGACACGGCAGGCAGGCCGCGCAACGAGGCGAATTTGCCGGAGGTGACAGCCGCCCCCTTGCTCAGCCCCGGATCCTGCGGGTGGGCGATGACGAGTGCACCAAGGCTGCGCGCATAGGTCAGCGCGCGGGAGAAGACTTTGGTATCCGTCACAACGCGGTCGCAATCGGTAAAGGCGGCGGCGCCTGCATCCATCAGAAAACCGATCTCGGTCATCTCGCGGCCTTCGCGGCCTTTGGTAAGTGCGGCCATGGGGACCACATTCACCGGCGCTGCCTCATTGGCGCGGCGGGTGACGAATTCGAGTGTTTCGGGGCTGTCGATGGCCGGATCGGTATCAGGGCGCGTGACCATTGTGGTCACCCCTCCCGCTGCTGCGGCCAGCCCGGCAGAGCGGTAGCTTTCCTTGTGCCGCTCGCCCGGTTCGCAAACTTTCACGCCGATATCGACGATGCCGGGGGCGAGGATATGACCACCGCAATCGATCACCTCTGCGCCGTCGGGCGCTGTGGCGCCACCGACCAGAACCTCGGCAATCACCCCATCGCGGACCAAAACAGCGGCTGGCTCAAGCGTGCTGGCTTCGGGGTCTAGAAGGCGCAGGTTGGTGAAGAACTGGGTCATGGGCAGGCCTTTGATGCGATAGCGGATGCGCCGCTGTCATGCCCCAAATCGCCCCCCAGACCAAGCGGTTTTCGCGGTTTTCTGAGGCAGGTGTCGCCCTTAACCGCCGATCCAAATCATCATACCGACCACGCCAAAAGCCACCAGAAGGGCGACCATCGCAATACGGCCAGACATCTTGGGATCGTGTTCAGGTTCTTGCATGGGCCAGATGTAACCCGCCAGCACCAAGGGTGCCAGCGGTTTTCGCCTTAGGCCAGCAGCCACCAGATGACCAGCAGGATCAGCGCGACAACGGCCACGATCACCATCGTCTTGCCGCCACCGCCCTTTGCAGGCTCAGCCGGAGAGACGCGGGGGATGCCGGTGTAGGGCTGGGCGGCTTCGGCTTCCATCGCTTGCACGGGCGTGTCGGGGCCGCCTTCGGTATAGGTGCCGATATGGGTCAGCGCCGGGATCGGAGCCAGTTGCAGCGACTGCCCGGCGAAAGCGCGGGAGTAGACGATCATTACCCAGCCGTCGAGCGCGGCAAGCTTGCTGCGGTCCGTCTCGATCTGGTTGGGGTTCACGCCATTGCCGTCGCGCAGATAGCCCGCAAGCCCCAGTTGATCTAGGTCGGCAACCCGAAAGACCTCTGTATAGGCCGCGTCAATCCGCTCGACCCCAAGGGCGGCGGCCTGTGCGGTCTCATCATCACGCATGGCCCGCGCCTCGTCATCCGAGAGCGAGAGGGTGTAGACCCGGACTTTGCCGGCTTCTTGCGGGGCGACTTCTGTATGGGGCATGACGGCTTCCTTTAACTGTTCTCAGGAAAACGCCGCTTGGCCCATTGGGGTTCCGCTCAGATCGCGCCGGGCTGGGCGGCGATGTGGTTGCGCGCCAGCAGGTCCATTGCGGCCATGCGCACGGCGACGCCCATCTCTACCTGATCTTGGATCACCGAGCGATTGATGTCATCGGCCAGCGTGCCGTCAATCTCAACCCCGCGGTTCATCGGGCCGGGATGCATGACAATGGCATCGGGGCTGGCATGGGCGAGCTTTTCGGCATCCAGCCCGTAGCGGTGATAATACTCGCGCTCGGAGGGGATGAACCCGCCGTCCATCCGCTCTTTCTGGAGGCGCAGCATCATCACCACATCGACACCTTCGAGCCCCTTTTTCATGTCGTCAAAGACTTCGACGCCAAATTGGTCGATCTGGCTCGGCATCAGGGTCGGCGGGCCGACAAGGCGGATGCGGTTCTCCATCTTGCCAAGCAGTAGGATGTTCGACCGCGCCACCCGGCTGTGCGCGATATCGCCGCAGATCGCGATGCTGAGGCGGTGCAGCCTACCCTTGGCGCGGCGGATCGTCAGCGCATCCAGCAGTGCCTGTGTGGGGTGCTCGTGCCGCCCGTCGCCTGCGTTGAGCACGGCGCAGTTCACCTTCTGCGCCAGCAGGTCCACCGCGCCGGATTGCGGATGGCGTACCACCAGCAGATCGGGGTGCATTGCGTTCAGCGTCATCGCCGTGTCGATCAGCGTTTCGCCTTTTTTGATCGAGCTGGCCTGCATCGCCATGTTCATCACATCCGCGCCTAGACGCTTGCCCGCGATCTCGAAACTCGCCTGCGTGCGGGTGGAGTTTTCAAAGAACATATTGATCTGCGTCAGCCCGCGCAGCGCGTCAGAGTGTTTGTTGGGCTGGCGGTTGCGGTCGGCATAGGTGTCGGCCAGATCCAGCAGGGTGGTGATGTCTGCCTGCGAGAGTTGTTCGATGCCAAGCAGGTGGCGATGGGCGAATGACATGGTGGCGATCCCTTCTGCTGTTGCCGCCTTATAGGCGCGGGTGGGTTGGCGCGTAAAGCGCAGCGATAGGGCATTTCGCCCCCCGCCCACAGGGCGTAAGCTGCGGCCATGGAATCATTCGATTATCATCAGGCGGCAGAGATGCTGGCGTGGCAGGTTGAGCTTGGCGCGACCGAGGCGATTTGCGACGCCCCGGTCAACCGCTATGAGGTGCCCGCAAGCCCGCCCAAAGCCAGCGCCAAGATCGGCAAGGGCCCCCAGCCTTTGCAGGCGTCGGAAACGCCCGACCCCGTCGCCTTGGCCCGCCGCGCCGCGCGGGGCGCGCAGACCTTGGAAGAGTTGCGCGCCGCGGTCCAAGGGTTCGAACATTGCGAGCTTCACAAGGGTGCGCGCAATCTGGTCTTTGCCGATGGGGTGCCGGGCGCGCCTTTGATGATCTTTGGCGAATCCCCCGACCGCGACGAAGACCGCGCGGGCAAGCCTTTCGTGGGGCGCACGGGTCAGATGCTTGACCGGATGCTGGCGGCGATCGACATGGGGCGGGACCGCAATGTCTACCTGTCGAATATCCTACCGTGGCGCACGCCGCAGGGGCGCGACCCGAAACCGGATGAGATTGCGATGATGCGCCCCTTTGTGCAGCGTCATATCGAATTGGCCAAGCCCAAGGTGCTGGTGCTCTTTGGCAATTGGTCCTGCCAATCACTGCTGGAAAAACGCAGCATCATGCGGTTGCGGGGCAATTGGACCAAAGCCGCCGATCTTTCCTGCATGCCGATGGTGCATCCCGGCTACCTTCTGCGCAACCCCGAGGCCAAGCGCGAGGCTTGGGCCGATCTGCTCAGCGTTCAGGCCAGGCTGCGCGATGGTTGATGCGCTGACCCTTCTGGCTTTCGTGCCTGCCGCCTTGGCGCTGAACCTGACACCGGGGGCGGATATGATGTTTTGCCTTGGGCAGGGGCTGCGTTCGGGCCCGCGTGCCGCGCTGGCGGCGAGTGCCGGGATCTCCGCGGGCGCTTTGGTGCATGTGACGCTGGCGGGGCTTGGTCTTGGGGCGCTGGTGGCGGCGCTGCCTTGGGCGCTTGATCTGATCCGCTGGCTTGGCGTGGCCTATCTGCTGTGGCTTGCGGTTCAAACGCTGCGACAGGCTGGAAAGCCGCGCGACACGACGCCCGGCATGGGCGGCTGGCGGGCGTTTAACACCGGGTTTATCGTCAATTTGACCAACCCCAAGGTGATCCTTTTCGTGCTGGCCTTTCTGCCGCAATTCGTGGTGCCAGAGGCTGGGCCGGTCTTGGCGCAGTTCTTGACCTTTGGCGCGGTGCTGGCCTTGGGCGGTTTCGTCATCAACGGCGCGGTGGGAGTCTTCGCTGCCGGAATCGGGCGACGGCTGGCCGGGGGCGGGCGTGTGCTCGGTTGGATCAGCAGCGGCATTTTCGTGGCACTGGCCGCGCGTTTGGCAATGATGGAGCGGACATGAGCAGGATCGACGACAGCCGGGAGTTCATCCCCGTGAGAATTGCCGTGCTGACCGTTTCGGACAGCCGCAGCTTGGCCGAGGACCGTTCGGGTGATGTGCTGGTCGGACGGATCGAAGCGGCGGGCCATGTGCTGGCCGCCCGCGAGATCGTGACCGACGACCGACCCGCCATCGCGGCGCAACTGCGCGACTGGTGCGCGGACCCTGAAATCGACGTGGTGATCAGCACGGGCGGCACCGGGCTTACGGGGCGCGACGTGACCGTCGAGGCGCACCGCGATGTCTATGAGAAAGAGATCGACGCTTTCGGCACAGTCTTCACCATGATTTCAATGGAGAAGATCGGCACCAGCGCCGTGCAAAGCCGTGCGACGGGCGGGGTGGCGCAGGGGACGTATCTCTTCGCGTTGCCCGGCAGCCCGGGGGCCTGCAAAGACGCATGGGACGGCATACTGCTCAAGCAGTTGGACTACCGCCATATGCCCTGCAATTTCGTAGAGATCATGCCCCGGCTGGACGAGCATCAACGCCGCAAGTAGCGCCGTGGCTTAGCCAGAGGTGCAGCCCGTGATCTCGACACTGTGATCCTGCCCGATGACGGTGATCCGAATGGCAGAGCGGTCCAATGCCAGCGCCGTGCCGTTCTCGGCGATCATCTCTCCGCTGGCGACAAGTGTATTGCCCGACCGCTGGCTGTCCATCTCGCTCATCCACATGTTGGGGTTGCCGGGCTCAATCACCACGGTCTCCTTACCCCCGGCAGAGGGCAGGGCAAGCCGGGTTTCGATCTCCAGCCCCCGCGCGGTGGGGCGCAGGCTGCATTGGGCGCTTTTCAATCCAGCCTCGGCCCCCGAATAGGGCCGCGCTGCAAAGGCGGCGGCGATGGCCGGGGTGGGCTTGCTGTCACGGGTGTCGAGCAGGGCGCGCAGGCGGATGGTTTGTGGCAGGCAGATGTCACTGCACACGCCAAGGTCGATGCTGGCGTCCAAGCTTACCGGGGCACCGGGGCGGCGCGGGGTGATGGTCAGCGGCAGGATCACTTCGCGGGCATAGCCAATGGAGTTCACACCGCCTTGGTCAAAGACCTTGGGCGCGGGCCATGTGATTTGCACATCGCGCAGGTTGTCAGAGCCGGACCAGTCGAACTCTGGCGGAATGCCTGCGTCACCGGGGCTGCGCCAATAGGTCTTCCACCCCGGTGCCATGCGCAGCCGGATCGCCGCCACCCGCCGCCCGTCAGACTGTTGCCAACCAGTGAGCAGATCACCCTGCAACGGCGTGCCGACACCGTCCTGTGCGGCGGCAGGCAGGGCAAGGGCAAGGCAGGAAAGAACGGCGGAGAAGAGGCGCGATATATTCATGGGGTCTTGATGCGGTATCCATCCGCGCCTGCCAAGTCACATTTGCATCATCCATGTTTCGCCGATGGGGCGGGCGGCGGGCGGCATCTCTTGTTTTGTAGGGCGCAAGCGGCCATGTTCAAAGAAAGGTTACCTTCAGGAGGTGGGCGTTGACGGGTCAGACAATGGAACTGACGGGCAAACTGCTGGTCGCGATGCCGGGCATGGGCGATCCACGTTTCGCCCATTCCGTAATCTATCTTTCTGCGCATTCAGAACAGGGCGCGATGGGGCTGATGGTCAACAAACCCGCCCCGGAACTGCGCCTGTCGGATGTGCTGGATCAATTGGTCGATGACACGCCGCCGCAGGCGAAATCTCTGGCGGTGCATTTCGGCGGCCCGGTCGAGACGGGGCGCGGCTTTGTGCTGCATTCCGATGAATACCGCTCTGCCCTTGAAACGCTGCGGGTCGGCGATGGCATTGCGCTGACCGCCACGCGCGACATCCTAGAAGACATCGCCACCGGCAAGGGGCCAGAGCGCGCGCAGTTGATGCTGGGCTATGCGGGCTGGGGGCCGGGGCAGTTGGAGGGCGAGATTGCGCAGAACGGCTGGCTGACCTGCGAGGCCTCGCCAGAGGTGATTTTTGACCTGCCGGATGCAGAGAAATGGGCGGCGGCGCTCAAAACGCTGGGCATTGACCCCTTGGGGCTTTCGGCCTCAGCCGGCCACGCCTAGCGCGGGGCGGCGGCGCGGGCCAAACGGTCGTTGATCGCGCGGCCCAAGCCGTGATCGGGGATCGGCGCTACGGCGATGCTCTGTCCGGTGGCGTCCAACTGGTGCAGATGGTCAAAAAGCTTCGCCGCAGCCTCGGTCAGGTCGCCGGAGGGCGAGAGGTTGAGGTCGCAAACCATCGTTCCAAAGCCAAGCAACACTTCGCCCGGCCCAGCCGTTTCCGCGTTCAACCGCACCGCCGCGCCGGGGGCGTAGTGAGAAGCCAACTGCCCCGGCGCGATGATCTCTGCCCCATCGACGATCTCTAGCGGCTGCCCGAGCGCCGCCTCTATCGCCTCACTCGGCAGGCCGCCTGCGCGGAGCAGGGCGGGGCGGGGGCCGGTCAGACCGAGGATCGTGCTTTCCAAACCAACAGTGCAGGCGCCGTCATCCAGTACCGCCGCGATCTTACCGTCGAGGCCCGCCAGCACATGCGCAGCCGTGGTCGCGCTGATCTTGCCCGAGGGGTTGGCCGAGGGCGCGGCCACGGGACCATCGAGTGCCTGCAAGACCTGCCGCATGGCGGGGTGGGCTGGCACGCGCACCGCAAGGCTGGGCAATCCCGCCGTGACCAGTGACGACAGCCCGCTGTCGGGTTTGAGCGGTAAGACCAATGTCAGCGCGCCGGGCCAAAAGGCCTGCGCCAACCGGTCGGCCTCGTCCGTCCACTCAACGTATCGTTTGGCCGTCTCGATATCCGGCAAATGCACGATCAGCGGATTGAAGCTGGGCCGCCCCTTGGCGGCATAAATGCCCGCCACGGCTTCCCCATTGCGGGCATCCGCGCCAAGGCCATAGACCGTCTCGGTCGGCAGAGCGACCAGCGCACCGTCTTGCAGCAGCTTCGCCGCGCGGGCGATGCCTTGGGGCGTGGGGGTCAGCGTCTCGGTCATAGCAGGGCTAATCCTGTCTAATCCTGCAGCATCCCGTGACGCCGCGTTTGGGTTGCGGGGGGCGGCCGGGCATTTCATGCTGGCGGCAACATAAACCAGCCTTTATCAGGGCCATGTCAGGCTTGCCAGATCAAGCGCGCCTTTCAGGAGGATATGATATGCCGTACCGCGCCGCCGTGGATGACTACCGTTTTCTGATCGAAGATGTGCTGGATTTCGCAGCCCTCCGCGCCACTGACCGCTACGCCGAGGCCACCGATGACTTGACCGGCGCAATTTTGGAGGAGGCGGGGCGGCTTTGTAATGACGTGCTGGCGCCCCTGCAACGTGGCGGCGATCTGCATCCCGCGAAGTTGGAGAACGGCATCGTGCGGACCTCTCCGGGTTTTGCCGAAGGCTTTGCCGCGATTGCCGAGGGCGGTTGGATCGGCATGTCGGCCGACCCTGAATTCGGCGGCATGGGCCTGCCGATGACCCTGACCAGCGCAGTCAACGAGATGATGAGCGGCGCTTGCCTGTCGCTGCAACTCGCACCTTTGATGAGCCAAGGCCAGATCGAAGCGTTGGAGCATCACGCAAGCGACACGATCAAGACCCTCTACCTGCCCAAGCTGATCAGCGGCGAATGGACCGGCACGATGAACCTGACCGAGCCGCAGGCAGGGTCGGACGTGGGCGCGCTCAGCAGCCGGGCGGAGGACAATGCCGACGGGACCTACGCGGTTTCGGGCCAGAAAATCTATATCTCTTGGGGCGACAATGATTTTGCGGGCAATGTCTGCCATCTCGTCCTCGCGCGTTTGCCGGGTGCGCCTGCGGGGACCAAGGGGATCAGTCTTTTCCTCGTGCCCAAGTTCATCCCCGATGAGAATGGGGAGCCGGGCCAGCGCAATGGCGTCAGCGTTGTCAGCCTTGAGCATAAGATGGGGCTGCACGGCTCGCCCACCGCGGTGATGCAATATGACAATGCCACCGGCTGGATCATCGGCCGCGAGGGCGGCGGCATGGCGGCGATGTTTACGATGATGAACAATGCGCGGCTAGGCGTTGGAGAGCAGGGCATTGGGGCCGCTGAAGGGGCCTATCAACTTGCGCTGGACTATGCGCTGGAGCGCAAGCAGGGCCGTTCGCCCGTTGAGGGCGGCACTGGCACGATCGTGGATCATGCCGATGTGCGCCGGATGCTGCTAAGCATGAAGGCCGATATTTTTGCCTCCCGCGCGATTGCGCTCAGCTGTGCCTATGCCAGCGACATGGCGCGCGCCGGGCAGGGCGACGAATGGGCGGCGCGGGCGGCGTTCCTGACGCCGATCACCAAGGCTTTCGGCACTGACGTAGGCATGAGCGTTGCCGAGATGGGCGTGCAGGTGCATGGCGGCATGGGCTTTATCGAAGAAACCGGCGCTGCGCAGTTCAGCCGCGATGTACGCGTCACGGCGATTTATGAGGGCACCAACGGCATTCAGGCGATGGACCTTGTCGCCCGCAAAATGATGGACGGCGGTGAGGCAGCGAACCGGCTGCTGGACGAAATCGAAGCCGATGCCGAGACCGCGCGCGACCCGTTTCCCCGCATGGCCGATGCCGTCTGGCAAGCCAGCGAGACCCTGCGCGAAGCGACCGAATGGATGACCGCGCAAAAGGACATGAACGAGCGCTTCGCCGGGGCCGTGCCTTACCTGCGCGCCTTTGCCCGTGTGCTGGGCGGGCATCTGCATTTGCAAGCCGCCATGGCCGAGAAAGCCGCAGGCGGCAGCGGTGCACGTGAAAAGCTGGCGCGATTTTACATCCAACGCCTCTTGCCCGAGCATCAGGGGCTGCTGGCCCATGCGCAGGCGGGGGCCGAAGACCTCTATGCGCTTGATGTCGAAGACCTGAGAAGCTGATGACAGAACAGGCCACCCTCTCCGCCACCACGCCGAAACCGCCCAAGGGGCTGCGCTATCCATGGGACGTGCCCCCCGCCGAGGGGGAGGCGATAGAAGTGGCGCCGGGGGTGCTTTGGTTCCGCCTGCCGCTGCCGATGAAGCTGGATCACGTCAACGTCTATGCGCTGGACGAAGGTGACAGCTGGACGGTGATCGACACCGGTTTCGCTTCGCGCCGGGCAAAGGACATCTGGCAGGGGCTGATGGCCGGACCGCTGGGCCGCAAACCGATCTCGCGCGTGGTCGTCACCCATCATCACCCCGATCACATCGGCCTTGCCGGTTGGTTGCAGACGGAGCATGGCGCGGAACTGGTCACCACACGGACCGCATGGCTCACCGCGCGGATGCTGACGTTGGACGTGCAAGAGGTGCCGGTCGCCGAATCCCTGTCGTTTTATCGTAAATCGGGCATGGCGGCGGAGCTCTACGACAAACGCGCCAACGAACGGCCTTTTAATTTTTCCGACGTCGTGGCCCCGCTGCCGCTAGGCTTCACCCGGATCCGGCAGGATGACGTGATCCGCATGGGCGGGCGCGATTGGGATGTGCATATCGGCAATGGCCATGCGCCCGAACACGCCACTTTCTGGAGCCGGGATGACAATTTGGTGATCGCGGGGGATCAAATCCTGCCCTCCATCAGCCCCAACATCGGCGTCTACCCGACGGAGCCCATGGCCGACCCCATCGGCGAATGGTTGGAGGCTTGCGAGCGTTTCCTACCCTTGGCGCGCGAGGATCATCTGGTACTTGGCGGGCACAAACTGCCCTTCACCGGCCTGCCGACGCGACTTAAACAGTTGATCGAGAACCACCACAGCGCCCTGCGCCGCCTGCTGGCCTATATCGACACGCCGAAATCGGCCTCGGAATGCTTCGCGCCGCTGTTCAAGCGCAGCATTGGCGAGGCGGAATATGGCCTAGCGCTGGTTGAAGCCGTCGCCCATCTGAGCCACCTTTACCAAGCCGGAGAGGCCACGCGCGTGTTGCGTGAGGCGGATGGCGCATGGGTGTATCAGCGCAAGGGGTGAGCGATGGGCGATGAGGTGAAAACGGCGGCCGAAGCCTATGAGGAGGCCGCACTGCCGCGTATGCATGAGGTGCATACAGGCGCGGATCAGCCCAAGTCAGGCGACCAGCCGCTGCCCAAATCGGTAACCGACAAGCCGGTGAAACAGAAGTCGCCCGCGCAATGGGCCTATGAGCGGGTCGTGCTTTATCTCAAGAATTTTGAAGAAAAGCTCGACAATGACCATGAGGCGGCGATTGGCTTTGCCGGGGGCGACGCCGGGGTGCTGCGGATCGAAGGCATGGGGTATTTCGACCCCGACATCATCACATTTTACGGCGTCGATCCGGCAGGGGCGCGGGCGCAATTGGTGCAGCATGTGGGGCAGTTAAACGTGATGTTGCGGGCCCTGCCAAAGAAAGTGCCCGATGCCGCACCGCAAAGGATCGGCTTTCGTTTGGTCGCCGATCTGGAAGAGACCTGACCTGCACGACTCTTTCGCGTGCGCGCAAGTGTAAGATTCCCCTCTAGCGCGTAATTTCGCGTAACGCTAGTATGGTTTTCTGATTATCATCCCCCCGTGACAGGGTGTTACGAATAGGTTAATCAGCGCCAACAGATTGTCTTAGGGAGACGAAAATGGCTGAACACGAACACGGCAGCATGAATTACGAACCACAGCAAAAGACCTTTGACGGGTTCATGACCTTCGTGACGCGCAGCGCCGTTGTCATCCTGGCGATCCTGGTTCTGCTGGCGATCTTTGCCGGTTGATCACGCCCTATCCCTGCGTGAGAGGGTAACCCTTTGAAAACTCTCTTGACGACGATTGCCTTGGTAGGCGTTCTGGCTGGCTGTTCGGTGGATCAAAGCCCCGATAGCCCGCCCGATGTCGTGGCGCGTGCGGCCTATCGCTCGCCCGAGCCGCCCTCCCTCACTTTGATGACCATGGTGAACAACCGCACCGGCAGCGGCGGACATACTGCCCTGATGGTAAACGGCTCGCAGCGGGTGATCTTTGACCCCGCCGGATCGTTCCGGGACGCGCGGATGGCCGAGCGGGGCGATGTGCTCTACGGGGTGACGCCCGCGTGGCTGCAGGCCTATAAATCCGCCCATGCCCGCAGCACCTTTCATGTGGTCAGTCAGGAAATCCCGGTCAGCCCCGAAGTGGCCGAACGGGCGCTTCGGTTGGTGACCTCCAACGGGGCGGTGCCCGGTGCATTTTGCGCCAATGCCACCAGCGGCATTCTCAGCCAAATCCCCGGCTTTCAAAGCGTTGGGTCGACGTTCTACCCCGTCAAGCTGCAAGAACGGTTTGAGACTCTGCCGGGTGTCACCACAACGAAATATTACGAAGATGATGAGGGCGATGTGATCGACGCCCTGCGTGCAGCGCAACTGGCCCGCCAGTAGCGCCCGCGCTTACCCCACCAGATAGAGCATCCCATAGAGCGCCGCGGCCCCTGACAGGATCGCGGCGAGCACGTTCTTGCTCGCCAGTCCCACGCCCAGCGTGACCACCGCCGCAGTCACACGCGGCAGGTCGAACTGCCCGTCCGTGCCCGAGGGCCAAAGCACCTGCGGTGCCACCAGCGCGGGCAGAATCGCCACGGCGGTATAACGCAGATGCCGCAACAGCCACGCGGGCATCTGCTTGTTGCCGACCAATCCGGTAAAGACAAAGCGCAGGAAAAAGCTGCCCAGCCCAAGACCGATGATCACGATCCAAAGTGAGGTTCTGTCGATCATCATGCCGTGCTCCCCGGTTTGCGCCGTTCCATCCACGCCTCGACCTGCGCGCCGGTGATCATGCCAGCAAGCCCCGCGATGATCAGCCCAAGCGCATAGGGCACATCGACAGCGATGAGGCTCACGATCACCGCAACAAGCGCCGCCGCCACATGGGCCAGTGTGCGAAACATCGGCGCGATCATGGCCAGAAAGGTGATCGGGATGGCAAAGTCCAGCGCCCAACTGTCCGGCACGCTGGAGCCAACCATCGCGCCAATCAGCGTGAAGATATACCAAAGCGGCACCACCGGCGTCACGGTTCCAAAGAAATAGGCCATCCGCTGCGGCACCGTCATCTGCGGTTCCCGCTCATATTGGGTCATCGCCGCCACATAGGATTGATCGACCGTCATATAGGCCGCCAGCGCCCGCTGCCACAGCGGCGCGCCGCCGATCCACGGGGTGAGAGAGGCCGAATACATCGCCATGCGCAGGTTCACCGCCAGCGCCGAGGCCAGCACGATGGCCGTGGGTACGTCTTCTTGCAACAGTTGCAGCGCCGTGAACTGCGCGGCCCCGGCGATCACCATGATCGAGAATGTCAGCGTCTCGAATACGTTCAACCCGGCCTCTGTCGCCAATAGACCAAAGAGAGAGGCGAAGGGGATGATCACCAGCACGAAAGGCAATGCGTCAACGATACCTTTGCGATAGGCGGATTTGGTGGTGGTGATGGCCATGACGAACTCTTAAATATAATGTCAAAGGCTTAGACCTAACCGGAAGGGGATACAATTGGCCCGCGACAATGAACTTAGCAATTATCTGATCGCCCCCGATCCCACTGCTGTTCGACTGACGCGGAATGTCTCTGGCGTGGATCACACCGGCGCGGAGGTGGCGATCAATGTGGTCGAAGAACGCCCCCTGACGATATTCCTCAACCGACAAGAGATCGTGACCGCCATGACCATTGGCGATTACCCGGCCTATCTGGCGCTCGGCTTTCTGCGCAATCAGGGGATGCTGCGCCCGGACGAAGAGATCACCGGCGTCGACTATGACGAAGAGCTTGAGACCGTCGTCGTGCGCACCAAACGCGCCACCGATTACGAAGACAAGATGCAGCGCAAGACCCGCACCAGCGGTTGCGCCGTGGGCACGGTCTTTGGTGATATGATGGAGGGGCTGGCCGATGTGCGCTTGCCCGACACGCCGGTGCGCACCTCGGACCTTTACGCGCTCGCGGCCAAGATCAACCGGACGCCGAGCCTTTATCTTGAGGCCGGGGCGATCCACGGCACCGTGCTGTGCCAAGGCGACCGACCGCTGGTCTATATGGAGGATGTGGGCCGTCACAACGCGGTCGACAAGATCGCGGGTTGGATGCTCTCCGAAGGGGTCGGGGCCGAGGATAAAGTGCTCTATACCACCGGGCGGCTGACCTCTGAGATGGTGATCAAGACGGCGATGATGGGCATTCCGGTGCTGGCGTCCCGCTCGGGCTTCACCGCTTGGGGGGTGGAGATTGCGCAGCAGGTGAATCTTACGCTGATCGGGCGGATGCGCGGGCAGCGATTTACCTGTCTGGCGGGCGAGGGGCGGTTGATCCGCGACGCGGATCCGACCACCGTGGCCGAGGAGCCGCGCAAAAGCGGGCGCAAAGGCGCGAAGGAATAAAGCGATGAAACAACCACTTGGCGTCATTCTGGCGGGCGGGCAGGCGACCCGTATGGGCGGCGGTGATAAGGGCTTGCTGCCGCTGGGGCAGGGCACGCTGCTATCCTCGGTGATCGACCGGCTGGAGCCGCAGGTCGCGGGACTTGCGCTCAATGCCAATGGCGATGCGGCGCGCTTTGCGGATCTGGGCCTGCCGGTGCTGGCGGACAGTATCGAGGGTTTCGCCGGGCCGCTTGCGGGCGTGCTGGCCGGGCTCGACTGGGCCGCCGAACAGGGGGCCGATACGATTGTGACCGCCGCTGCCGATACGCCTTTCTTCCCCTGTGATCTGGTTCCCCGTCTGCTACTCGCCGCTGATGATATGGCCCATCCGCTCGCCTTGGCCGCGACGCCGGACGTGAAACGCGGCACGGCGCGGCATCCGACCTTTGGCCTCTGGCCCGTGGCGCTGCGCGACGATCTGCGCAGCGCTTTGGCGGGCGGGCTGCGCAAGGTGGTGCTCTGGACCGAACAGCACGACGGGCGCGAGGCGCTGTTCCCCGATGAGGCCGCTTTCTTCAACGTGAACACGCCCGAGGATTTGGCGAAAGCAGAGGCGATGGCATGAGGGTTTACGGTGTCGTCGGTTGGAAGAACGCGGGCAAGACCGGATTGATGGAGCGGTTGGTGGCCGAGATCACCGGGCGCGGCTTCACCGTCTCGACCGTCAAACATGCGCATCACACTTTCGACGTGGACCACCCCGGCAAGGACAGCCACCGCCACCGCGTCGCGGGCGCGCGCGAGGTGCTGCTGGCCTCCGGCGCGCGCTTTGCCTTGATGCATGAGTTGCGCGGGGCCGAAGAGCCACCGCTCGACGCGCATCTGGCGCGGCTTTCGCCTGTCGATCTGGTGCTGATCGAAGGCTACAAACGCGATGGCCATCCCAAGGTCGAAGCGCACCGGGCCGAGACCGGAAACGCGCTGATCGCGCCGGATGACCCGACGGTGCGGGCGGTGGCCAGCGACGTGGCGCTTGAGATGGACCGGCCTGTTTTTGACCTGAACGACACCCGTGCGATTGCCGATTTCATCCTGCGCGAAGTGGGGCTGATCGCCGCCCCAACGGCACCTGCCACCACCGCACCCCCGCCCCTGCGCAACGATTGCTTTGCCCTCCCACCCGGCGTGCATTGGACCCCGGTGGATGATGCGCTGGCGCTGTTGAAAGAGCGCCTCCACCCTGTGACTGGGGCGGAAACCTTTCCCGCCGCCGATGCCGGGGGGCGTATCGTGGCCGAAGATGTCACAGCCCTCCGCGCGAACCCGCCGCTGCCGAACACGGCGGTCGATGGCTACGGTTTTGCCGGTGGGCGCGGCGAAGGGTTGCATGAGCTTCCGCTGGTGCCGGGCCGTGCAGCGGCAGGGGATCGCCCCGGCGCAGTGCCTGCGGGCCAAGCGATCCGCGTGCTGACCGGCGCGGCGCTGCCTGAGGGCGTGGATACCGTGATCCTGCAAGAAGACGTGACTGCCGAGGGCGGCATGTTGCGGTTTCACGGACCGGTGAAACAGGGGGCGAACACCCGCAAAGCCGGAGAGGATGTACAAGCCGGCGATGTGATCCTCGCCGCAGGCACGCGCGTTGGTCCGGCGGAACTGGCATTGATGGCGGCAGCAGGTGTGGCAGAGGTGCGCCTACGCAAGCGATTGAAGGTCGGCGTGATCTCAACCGGCGACGAATTGGTCGAGATGGGGGAGGCAGCACGCGACGGGCAGATTTACGACGCCAACCGCCCCATGTTGCTGCAACTCGCGACGGACTTTGGGCACGAGACCGTCGATCTGGGCCGCGTGGCCGACGACCGCGCGGCGCTGCGCGCAAGGCTCGACGCGGCGGCGGGGCAGGTGGATGTGATCCTGACCAGCGGCGGCGCTTCGGCGGGGGACGAAGACCACGTCTCGGCCCTGTTGACCGAGACGGGAGCGATGCAGCTTTGGCGGATCGCGGTGAAGCCGGGGCGGCCTTTGGCGCTTGGCCTGTGGCAAGGCGTGCCGGTGTTCGGGCTGCCAGGCAATCCGGTGGCGGCGATGGTCTGTTCGTTGATTTTCGCGCGGCCCGCCATGACGCTGCTTGCCGGGGGCGGCTGGCAGGAACCGCAGGGCTTTGATGTGCTTGCCGCCTTTGAGAAACGTAAAAAGGCCGGGCGGCGCGAATACCTGCGCGCCCGGATGCGCGATGGCCGGGCGGAGGTTTTCGCCTCCGAAGGATCGGGGCGTATCAGCGGGCTAAGCTGGGCCGAAGGGCTGGTCGAGTTGGACGAGACCGCGCGCGACATTGCGCCCGGCGATCTCGTCCGTTTCATTCCTTACGGCAGTTTTACCAGCTAAGGCCGCGCGTCAGTCGAAGGTGCCCGCACAGCGGCCCAGCAGCATAAAGGCGCGGGCAGTGCGGGTGTCAGCCAGCGATGAGATTTCCTCATCGGTTGCCTGTTTCTCGAACTCGGCAAAGGTCCGGTCAAACCGGCGCAGGAAGTGATGCGCGGCATCGCGAAAGATCGGGTCTTGCCGCATACGCGCATTGGCCAGCGCCAGTGAAGAGCGGTCGCGGATGCCACCCAAAGGCGCGATTGTACGGCCCCGCGCACCGCTGGCGAACTGACGCCAGATCTCGGGGCGGGCGCGATCGGGGCGCAGGTCGTCCATATAGATGCCGTCTTGGCTGAGCAGGGTCAGCACGTCCTGCGCGGCCTGCACCAGTTGCGAGGCGGAGCGGTCTTTCAACGCACGGCGCAGCGCGTCGAACCCGGCTTGGTCTTCCGCCGTTTCGGGGAAGTTAAGCGCGCGGGTGAAATCCTCGGCCGAGAGCGGCTGTGTCTTGTCGCCCGCCTGCGTGCCAAGCGCCAGCGTCGGCTGGTCTTCGGCGGCGGGCGGTGTGGGCGCGGGGGCTGGGGTGACGGGGCGCGCAGTCTCGTCGCGGCCCTGAAGCCCGGCCAGCGCGATCTCGGTCTTGCGGGCGCTGGCGGTGAGTTCATCGAGCTTGCGCGCGATGTTGCTGTCGCCCGCAGGTTTGTTGCCCTGCTGTTGCGAGATATAGGAATACCGGATGGCATCAATCGCGGCTTGTAGGCGTTGGATTTCCTCGCGCATGACCCGCCCGGCACGGGCGGCGGTGGCCCCGACCCAGATCATCGCGACCGGCAAGATCACCACCAACAGGATCAGCAGCCCGCGCAGCCCCCCGTCATTGGCCCCTTCCGGCACCTCTGCGGCAATGAAGGTGAAATAGATCGCCGTGCCAAGCAGCCAAAGCGCCGAAAGCGCGCCCGCGATGATCTCAATCTCTGTGATGCTGTTGGGTTTTGGGCGGTCGTATACGCCCATCGACGTAGGCCGCGCGGCGCCGTTCCCGCCGCGCGGGGCGCGGGGGGCTTGATCTTGGGGTGTCGAAGCGTCGGGCTCTGCCATGTCAGCCTTCCCGGTCAAGCGTAAACGATCTTGAGAACCTCATAGGATTTTTGCCCCCCGGGGGTGCGCACCTCGACGGAATCACCTTCGTCTTTGCCGATCAGCGCGCGGGCGATGGGCGACTTGATGTTCAAAAGGCCCTTTTCGATATTGGCCTCATATTCACCAACGATCTGATAGGTCTTCTCTTCGTCGGTGTCCTCATCCACCAGCGTCACCGTAGCCCCGAATTTGATCGACCCCGACAGTTTCTTGGGGTCAATCACATCCGCGAGCGAGATCACGCCCTCAAGCTCTTTGATGCGGCCTTCGATGAAAGACTGCTTTTCCTTGGCGGAATGATACTCGGCATTTTCCGACAGGTCACCATGTTCGCGCGCTTCGGCGATGGCCTTGATGATGGCGGGCCGTTCAACCGACTTGAGCTGCTTGAGTTCGACTTCGAGCGCGGTGTGACCGTCGCGGGTCATCGGGATCTTTTCCATGGCGGTGTGCCTACATAATGAGGGCCGCACCCGGGTTTTCGCCGGGGGGCGGCCAATTGCGTGTTAACTTGGCAGATACCTGACCCAAACTGCCCGCCAATTGCAAGTGCCTAACGGCCTCAGGGTCGGCGGTTGACTGCCGTCAATCGTATTGCACGACCTCATATTCGATCCCGTCCGCATCGTGGAAATAAAACCGCCGTCCGGGCTCATAGTCGGCGTGGTTTCCGGAGGTGAAGCCCTGCGCCAGCACGGCATTTTCGGTGGCGTCGAGGTCATCCACCACGACCGCGATGTGGTTGAGCGCACCGATAGTTTCGTAGCTGGTGTTCGTAAGAGTGCCCGCATTGCCGGGATTGTAGAGCGCGACGTAATGCGCCTCGGTGCCGACATGTTTGGTGTGGCCCCCGGCCATGGCGTCGCCCTCCCATCTCAGGTGCCAGCCAAAGACCTCGCGCATCCAATTGGCGGTGGCGGCGGGGTCAGAGACGGTGAAATTGGCATGTTCAAGTTGCGCGGGCATGGCGTTTATCCTTTTTGTGATCGCTTGTGCCATCTGAGCGTAATTGTTAAACCTAACTTTAGGTCAAGGGATTTATGAGGGCGAAATGGCGGTGAATGAGGGGCTGCCGATCGGGGCTTTGGCCAAGCGCACCGGGCTCGCCGTTTCGGCCATTCGCTACTATGAGGCGCAGGGGTTGATCTCGCCGTGGCGCAATGCGGGCGGGCAGCGGCGGTTTGATCGGGCCGATCTGCGGCGGCTGAGTTTCGTCATGATCGCCCAGCAATTCGGTTTCACCCTGCCACAGATCAAGGCTGAGTTGGACCGCTTGCCGGGCGGGCGCACGCCCACCAAGGCCGATTGGACCCGCATTTCCGAAGGGTTTCGCGCCGCCCTCGACGCGCGCATCGCCACCCTAAACAGGCTGCGTGACAATCTTGACGGCTGCATCGGCTGTGGCTGTCTGAGCCTCGAAGCCTGCGCGCTTTACAATCCTATCGACCAAGCAGGTGAAAAAGGCCCCGGACCGCGCTATCTGATGGGGGACGAACCGGCGGCCTGACAGGTCGCGCGTCATGTTATGTCGCTGAGGCCATGTTTTGCGCAATAAACGCAGGGTCGCGATTGCATTGCGCGCGGCGGTGGTTTAGCCAAATCCAAACCGAATTTGCCGTGAGGGAGCACCAAAATGGCCGAGATTGAACGCGAAGCGATGGAATATGACGTTGTGATCGTCGGCGCCGGGCCTGCTGGCCTGTCGGCTGCGATCCGGCTCAAGCAGTTGGACGCCGATTGCAATGTCGTGGTGCTGGAGAAGGGCTCGGAAGTGGGCGCGCATATCCTCTCGGGCGCGGTGCTTGACCCCTGCGGGCTGGACGCGCTGATCCCCGATTGGAAAGAAAAAGGCGCGCCGATCAATGTGCCGGTGAAAGAAGACAACTTTTACCTGCTGGGCGAGGCGGGCAAGCTGCGTATCCCCGAATTCCCCATGCCCCCGCTGATGAAAAACCACGGCAACTACATCGTCTCCATGGGCAATGTCTGCCGTTGGATGGCCGAACAGGCCGAGGAACTGGGCGTCGAAGTCTTCCCCGGCATGGCCTGCTCTGAACTTGTGTTCGGCGAGAATGGCGAAGTCAAAGGCGTTGTCGCCGGTGAGATGGGCCGTCAGGCCGATGGCACCCCCGGCCCAAGCTATGAGCCGGGCATGGAGTTGCACGGCAAATATGTCTTCCTCTCCGAAGGCGTGCGCGGCAGCCTGAGCAAACAGGTGATCGCGAAATACGGGCTGGATGAGGGCAAAGAGCCGCAGAAATACGGTCTTGGCATGAAAGAAATCTGGGAGATCGACCCCGCCAAGCACAAAGAAGGCACCGTCACCCACACGATGGGCTGGCCGCTGAACAGCAACGCGGGCGGCGGGTCTTTCATCTATCACCTTGAGAACAATCAGGTTTACGTCGGCTTCGTCGTTCACCTTGGCTACAAAAACCCGCATGTCTTCCCTTACATGGAATTCCAGCGCTTCAAGCATCACCCGATGGTGGCCGAGTTGCTCGAGGGGGGTAAACGTGTGGCCTACGGCGCGCGGGCAATCACCGAAGGCGGCTATCAGTCGATGCCCAAGATGGTGGCCCCCGGCGTGGCGATGCTGGGCTGCTCGGTCGGCATGGTCAACGTGCCGCGCATCAAGGGCAACCACAACGCCATGCTCTCGGGCAAGGCAGCGGCTGAGGCCGCCTATGCCGCGATCCAAGCAGGGCGGGGCGGTGATGAGCTGACCGAATATGAGACGGATGTGCGCGAAGGCCCGATTGCCGAAGACCTCAAGAAAGTGCGCAACGTCAAACCGCTGTGGTCGAAATACGGGCTCACCGCTTCGCTGGCGCTTGGTGGCTTTGACATGTGGACCAACACGCTCGGCTTCTCGCTTTTGGGCACGCTGAGCCATGGCAAATCGGACGCCGAGGCGACCGAGCCTGCGGATAAGCACAAGAAGATCGACTACCCCAAGCCCGACGGGAAGCTCAGCTTTGACCGTCTGACCAACGTGGCCTTCTCGTTCACCAATCACGAGGAAAGCCAGCCTGCGCACCTCAAGCTGAAAGACCCGAGCATTCCGGTCGAGGTGAACCTGCCGAAATACGCCGGCCCCTCGGCCCGCTATTGTCCGGCGGGGGTCTATGAGTTCGTCGAGGATGAGAAAACCGGCGAGACGCGGTTCCAGATCAACTTCCAGAACTGCGTCCATTGCAAGACCTGCGACATCAAGGACCCGACGCAGAATATCGTCTGGACCACCCCGCAGGGCGGCGACGGGCCAAACTATCCAAACATGTAAACGGGTCGCCAACAGGCACAATCAAAGGACCGGCATGCGAGGGCGTGTCGGTCCTTTCTTTGTCTGAATCGGCGAAATCCTGTCGGCTGCATGCCTCATCGCGGCCCCGCCATTGCGCCCGGGCACAGAGATGATAGCCTGAGCGCAAAGCGATATGAGGCGGTTTGCATGTTTCGGAATGTCCTAGGTTTCACCAGCGTTGCGGCGCTTTGCATCGGCCTTTCTGCGCCACTGATGGCGCAGTCGATCGCGGGCCCCTATCTGGCGGGGCGGCATGCCGCCGTGAACAGCGATTACCCCGAAGCCGCGCGCTACTACACCGAGGCGCTGGCCCGTGATCCCAAGAACATCGAACTGATGGAAAGCGCGGTGCTGTCCTATCTCTCGCTTGGGCGGGTGGATAAGGCGCTGCCGCTGGCGCGCAACATGATCACCCTCGGCACCAAGAGCCAAGTGGCCGAGATGACCCTCGTGGCCGCGATGGCGAAAGAGGGTGATTACAAGGCCCTGTTAGAGCGGGACACATCTTCCATCGGCCCTTGGGTCGGCGGGTTGGTGCAGGCTTGGGCGCATATGGGCGCAGGCGATGTCACCGCCGCCATGGCTGCATTTGACGGCCTCAGCGAAGAGGCCGGGATGCAGGGCTTTGTGATGTATCACAAGGCCCTCGCGCTGGCGAGTGTGGGTGACTTCGAAGGGGCAGAGGCGATCTTTGACAGTGGTGCGGCGGGCGCTGCGGGCCAGACCCGGCGCGGGGTCATGGCCCATGCCGAGATCCTTGGCCAACTGGGGCGCAGCGACGATGCACTGGCCGTGCTCTCGGACGGCTTTGGCGCAGATACCGATCCCGAAATCGCGCGGTTGATCGAGGCCCTGCAGCAAGAGGCACCGGCCCCCTTCAGCCATATGCCCGACGCCCAAGCGGGTATGGCCGAGGTGTTTTTCACCTTTGCCGCCGTGCTGCGCAACGAGGCGGCGGGGGACTACTATGTGCTGCTCTACTCGCGCATCGCGCGCTATCTGCGCCCCGATCATGTCGATGCGCTTTTGCTGACGGCCAGCCTTTTGGAAAACCTCGGCGAGCATGATCTGGCGATTGCCGAGTACAAATCTCTGCCTGCCGACAGCCCCGCCTATCACGCTGCGGAATTGGGCCGCGCCGATGCGCTGCGGCGCTCGGGCAAGACGGCGCAGGCCATCGAAGTGCTGGAGCAACTCGCCCGCAGTCATGGGGAACTGGCGGTGGTGCATTCCACGCTGGGCGACATGCTGCGCGCCGAGGAAGACTATGAGGCGGCCATCGCGTCCTACGACGAAGCGCTCGCGCTTACGCCTGAAACCGCCCGCGCCCGCTGGGTGCTGTTCTACGCCCGCGCCATCGCCAAAGAGCGCAGCGGCGATTGGGAAGGGTCAGAATCCGATTTCCGCGCCGCACTTGAGCTGAACCCAGAGCAGCCGCAGGTGTTGAACTACCTCGGCTACTCGCTGGTTGAACAACAGCGCAACCTGGACGAGGCGTTGGACATGATCGAACGCGCCGTCGCGGCTAGCCCCGACAGTGGCTATATCGTCGATTCGCTAGGGTGGGTGTTCTACCGTTTGGACCGCTACGAAGAGGCGGTCGAGCAGATGGAGCGCGCGGTGGAGCTGGAGCCGGTGGACCCTGTGGTGAACGACCACCTCGGCGATGTCTACTGGGCCGTGGGCCGCCAGCGCGAGGCCGAGTTCCAGTGGCGTCGGGCGCTGTCTTTCGTGGACCTGACGGATGCGGATTCCGAGGCCGACCCTGAGCGGATGCGCCGCAAGCTGGAAGTCGGGCTTGATGCCGTGCTGTCCGAAGAGGGCGCGGCCCCGCTGAAGGTTGCTGCAGACGAATGAGCCTTCCGAACAATGGGGCACCCGCTGGTCCCGGCGCTGCGGCGTCGCGGATGGCTTGGGCCAAGGTGAACCTGACCCTGCATTGCACCGGCCAGCGCGCTGACGGCTATCACCTGCTGGATTCGCTGGTGGTGCGGGCGGGCGTGGGCGATGCGCTGCATGTGGCGGCTGCGAATGATCTGACCCTGGCGGTCAGCGGCCCGCGTGCCGAAGGTGTACCGACCGATGCCCGCAACCTCATCCTGCGCGCGGCAGAGATGCTGGATGCCGGCGCAGGCCAAGGCGCGGCGCTGCATCTGGAGAAACATCTGCCCGCGGCGGCAGGGATCGGCGGCGGCTCTGCCGATGCGGCGGCGGCTTTGGACCTGCTTGCCGCGCATTGGGGCGTCCCATTGCCCGCAGACACGGCGCGGCTCGGGGCGGATGTGCCGGTCTGCCTGACACGCGGCCCGCAGCGGATGCAGGGGGTGGGGGAGATCCTCACGCCGCTTTCGCCACTGCCGCCCTGCCATATGGTGTTGGTGAATCCCGGCGTCGATGTGCCGACGCCTGCCGTTTTTTCGGCCCTGACCGATAAGAACCAACCGCCGATGCCGGAGGTGATCCCGACCTTCACGGGCTTTACTGAATTCATCGATTTTCTGGGCGAACAGCGCAATGACCTCGCCGCCCCCGCCATCGCGCGGGAGCCGATCATCGGGGCCTGTCTGGAGGCGCTGAGCGATGCGGCGCTGGCGCGGATGTCCGGCTCGGGCGCGACCTGTTTCGGTCTCTACGCCACCGCGTCGCAGGCCGAGAACGCGGCCCTCCGCATCAGCAGTGCCGCGCCCCAGTGGTGGGTCGCCGCCGCGCCGATCTTGGCCGCTTAGCTGATCCGGCTGACGACGTAGTCGGCCAGATCGATCAACATGCCTTTCAACTCATGGTCGGGCAGGGGGGCAAGGGCCGATTGGGCCTTTTCTGCCCAGTCCCGCGCATCGCGCTGTGTTGCCGTCAGCGTATCGTGTTTGCCCAAGAGCATCAGCGCATGGTCGAGATCGCCCTCTTCCTGTTTGCCCTTTTCAATGGTGCGCACCCAAAACGCGCGCTCGGTCTCATCGGCTTTGGCAACGGCCTTGATCACTGGCAGGGTCAGCTTGCGCTCGCGGAAATCGTCGCCGACGTTTTTGCCCGTGGCCCCTGTATCGCCTTGATAATCCAAAAGATCGTCAACGATCTGGAAGGCGATGCCAAGCGCGTCCCCATAGTCGTAAAGCGCTTTGACCTGATCCTCTGGCGCGTCGGCAATTACGCCGCCCACCTCGGTCGCGGCCGAGAACAGCGCCGCCGTCTTGCCACGCACGACTTGCAGGTAGACCTGTTCATCCGTGGCAAGGTTCTGCGCGGCGGTCAGTTGCAAGACCTCCCCCTCGGCAATTGTCGCGGCGGCGTTCGACAGGATTCGCATGACGGGCATTGAGCCCGGTTCGGTCATCAACTGAAAGCTGCGCGCGAAAAGGTAATCGCCCACCAGCACCGAGGACTGATTGTCCCACAAAAGGTTCGCCGTGGGCCGCCCGCGGCGCTGCGCGCTTTCGTCCACTACATCGTCATGCAGCAGGGTCGCGGTGTGGATGAACTCCACCGTCGCCGCGAGATGGACGTGATAGGGGCCGCCGTAGCCGCACATCCGCGCTGCGGCCAGTGTCAGCATCGGGCGCAGGCGCTTGCCGCCAGCTTCGACCAGATGGGCGGTGACTTCGGGAATGCGGGGGGCGTGCTTCGACGCCATCCGCTCACGGATCAGGGCGCTGACCGCCGCCATATCATCGCTTAGATAGGCCGCCATGCGGTCGTGCGGTTTGGCCGTTGCATCACTTTTCATCATCATTTCCCGCGTCCCGCTCGACATGCCGGTGATCCGGCTCTACATCTTTGATATGAAGGAACTTTTGCGCAGCACCGATATGACCATCATCGCCTTTGCCACCGCCCTTCTCAGGGGGGAGGATATAGACTGCTTTGAAATGGACGTAAACATGAGCGTGCTCGAAGGCGGCATCGGGATTTTCCCGCGCCGCTTGATGGTGCACCCCGATGACCATGACGCCGCTTTGCGGGTGATGCGCGACAATGAGATTCCGCTGGGGCTGTGACCCGTTTCGCCGAAGATGACCTGACCTGTGACGCCTTTCTGGGCGGCAAGCTGCACCTCTGGCAGCCGCGCCGGGGGCGGGGCTACCGCGCCGGGGTGGACCCTGTTTTGCTGGCCGCGAGCATTGAGGCCACGGCGGGGCAAAGCGTGCTGGAATTGGGCTGTGGGGTCGGTGCGGCGGTGCTTTGTCTGGGCGCGCGGGTGCCGGGGCTGGCGCTGACGGGGTGTGAGCTGCAACCTGCCTATGCCGAACTCGCGCGGCGTAATGGCGGCGCGGCGCTGGAGGTGGTCGAGGCCGATCTGACCGACATGCCCCTGCATCTGCGGCAGCGACAATTTGACCACGTTCTGGCCAATCCGCCCTATTTCGACCGGGCCGCCTCGGTTCAGTCCCGCGATCCGGGGCGAGAGACCGCCTTGGGCGAAGCCACGCCCCTGCGGCAATGGGTTCGCACCGCGGCGCGGCGGCTCAAACCCAAAGGGCAGGCACATTTTATCCACCGTGCCGAGCGGCTGCCCGAGATTCTGGCCGCCCTTCCGCATGAGATGGGATCGGTCGAAGTGCTGCCTCTGGCCTCGCGCGCGGGGCGGATGCCGGAGTTGATTCTTTTGCGTGCCCGCAAGAATGGCCGCGGTGCTTTTCGGCTCTATCACAGCTACGCTATGCACCGTGGCGCGCAGCATGAATCGGATGGCAACAGCTATGTGCCGGAAATCGAAGCGGTCCTGCGTCGCGGCGCGCCGCTGACTTATCCTACTTCTTAAGCGTTTTTTTACCAACTTCACCCCTATGCTGCGGTGCTGCGTGACTTGTGGGTCGCGCTGTGGTCCACTGAAATTCCACACACCAATCATGGAGGATTGTATGGCTTTGAACGCACATCTGGACACCCTGAAGCGCAAGCATCAGGCGATGAGTGAGGCGGTGGAAACCGCGCAACGCGCCCCCGGTATGGACGATTTACAAGTGGCTTCCATGAAGAAGGAAAAACTGCGCCTGAAGGAGGAGATTAGCCGCCTGTCGAGCTGACCTCACCCCGTGAATTGAGATTTTCATTCGAGGGCTGTCGTTTCGCTGGGGCGGGGCGGCAGCCTTTGCCTAGGGCAGGGGGATGCCAGAAGCGATACTGAGCGTGATGGGTGAACGGCCCCTCCCGCCGCAATGAAAAAGGCCAGCCCGTCGAGGGGCTGGCCTTTTCGATTCCATGCTGGCGTCGATCAAACGACGAATTGCGCGCCATTGGCCGAGATGGTCGAACCATTGATGAAGCCCGCGTCGTCAGAGACGAGGAAGGCCACCGCGCGGGCGATTTCCTCAGGCTCCCCCAGACGCCCCGCGGGGATCTGCGCGATGATGCTTTCGCGGACCTTCTCGGGCACGGCCATGACCATATCAGTCGCGATATAGCCGGGGCAGATCGCATTGGCGGTGATGCCTGCGCGCGCGCCTTCTTGGGCCAATGACTTCACAATGCCCAAATCGCCCGCCTTGGTCGCGGCATAGTTCACTTGGGCGAACTGACCTTTCTGGCCGTTGATCGAAGAGATCACGACGACACGGCCGAACTTCCGCTCACGCATGCCGGGCCAGACCGGGTGGATCGTGTTGAACACCCCGGTGAGGTTGGTGGCGATGACCTCGTTCCACTGATCGGGGGTCATCTTGTGGAAAGGCGCATCGCGGGTGATGCCTGCGTTGGCGACAACCACCTCGATGGGACCAAGATCGGCCTCGACCTGTTCGATACCGGCTTTGGAGGCGTCGTAATCTGCCACGTTCCATTTATAGGTCTTGATGCCGGTCTCTTCGGTGAATTTTGCGGCGGCTTCGTCATTGCCCGCATAGGTGGCGGCGACGGTATAGCCTTTGTCTTTCAGCGCGGTGGAAATGGCCGCGCCAATGCCGCGGCTGCCCCCGGTGACCAAAGCGATGCGTGACATGTAACTCCTCCCTCAAGGTAATGTTCTTGCAATTGCATGTTTTGGCGCGCAACAAAATTGCGCGCCAATTGTAGTTTTAGGGGCGCTCAAGACACATGGCAACACCCATACCGCCGCCGATACACAGCGTCGCCAAACCTTTTTTGGCCCCGCGGCGCTGCATTTCGAACAGTAGAGTGTTGAGCACGCGCGCGCCGGAGGCGCCGATTGGGTGGCCGATCGCGATTGCACCGCCGTTGACGTTCACGATTTCCGGATCCCAGCCCATTTCCTTGTTCACGGCGCAGGCCTGCGCGGCGAAGGCTTCGTTGGCTTCCACAAGGTCGAGGTCTTCTGGTTTCCAACCGGCTTTCTCCAACGCCTTGCGCGAAGCATAGACGGGGCCGACGCCCATGATCGACGGGTCGAGACCTGCCGTGGCATAGGAGGCGATGCGCGCCAACGGGGTGATGCCGCGCTTTTCGGCGTCATTCGCGCTCATCAGCAGGGCACCGGCTGCACCGTCGTTCAGGCCCGAGGCGTTGGCCGCAGTGACCGAGCCGTCTTTGGTAAAGGCAGGGCGCAGCTTTTGCATGGCTTCCATGGTGGCCCCATGGCGGATGTATTCGTCCTGATCGACGACAGTCTCGCCTTTGCGGGTTTTGATCGTGTAGGCGACGATCTCATCCGCGAATTTGCCAGCTTTCTGCGCGGCCTCGGCCTTGTTTTGCGAAGCGACGGCGAATTCATCCTGCTGGTCGCGGGAAATCTGCCATTTTTCGGCGACGTTTTCGGCGGTTTGGCCCATGTGGTAGCCGTTGAACGCATCCCACAGACCGTCGCGGATCATCGTGTCGATGAACTGCAGATCGCCCATCTTCTGACCCGCACGCAGGTTCTGCGCGTGGGGGCTGAGGGTCATGTTCTCCTGACCGCCAGCGGCGACGATGTTCGCATCCCCCAGTTGGATGTGCTGGGCCGCCAATGCCACGGCGCGCAGGCCCGAGCCACAGACTTGGTTGATGCCCCAAGCGGCGCTTTCTTTCGGCAGGCCCGCATTGATATGTGCCTGACGCGCAGGGTTCTGGCCTTGAGCGGCGGTCAGCACCTGCCCCAAAATGGTCTCAGAGACTTCGGACGGGTCGACCCCGGCGCGGGCCACCAGTTCTTTTAGAACGGCGGCACCCAGATCATGGGCGGGTGTATTGGCAAACGCCCCGCCGAAACTGCCCACGGCGGTACGGGCGGCGGATGCGATGACGACATTGGTCATGATGTGACTTTCCTCTACCTTGTTGGGCGGGGGCACACCGACACGCGCCATCGTCGGGCGTGGGCGCTCCCGTCCCTCTAAGGTAGTGATAGCGGATGCGCTGCAATGCGGCAACTGAGCAGGCAGCGCCACGCTGCCGACATGGCGTTACCCTCTTTACCCGGTCAGCCTGTGGCGCGCATGCGGTCGAACCCAAGCCAGGCGGGCCGGGTCGTGGGGGCGGCAAAATGGTAGCCCTGCAAACAGTCGACACCCATCTCGACCAGGACCGCTGCGTCGGCCGCGTTCTCCACGCATTCGGCCACGGTGAGCATGTCGAAATGTGTGGCGATCGACATCAGCGCGGCGGTCAGGGCGCGGTTGTCGGGGTTCGTCGCGATGCCCCGAATGAACTGCCCGTCAAGTTTCAGGATGTCGAAGTAGAAATCCTTGAAATAGCGGATCGCGGTTTGCCCCGCGCCGAAATCATCCATGGCAAAGCAAATGCCATAGGGCTGCAATTGATCCATAAAGTTCGCCACCAGTTCCGGCACCATCATGGCCGAGCTTTCGGTAATCTCTAGAATCAGCCGTTCGCCCAAGGTCGCGTCGCGGGCCAGCCAGTGGCGCAAGACGCGGGTCCATTCCTGATACCCGATGGAACGGGCCGACATATTGATCGACAGCCGCAATCCGGGGTGGTGGTGCAGCGCGTTCAGGCCAAGGCGCAGGGCCAGAACATCCACCTGCCGCCCGGTTTCCGTATCCTCAATCGCTGGCATGAAATCCTTGGCTGGGATCACGCGGCCCGTGGGGTCAAGCAGGCGGATCAACCCCTCATGAAAGGCGATGGACGTCGGATCGCTGGCCCGCATGACCGGCTGAAAGGCCAGCAGGGTCTGACGGTGCGCCACGGCGTCGCGCACCATTTCTAGGGTCGCGGCATCGCGCTGCGTTACCGCATGGTTAAGCGGGCTGTCCCCTCCGGGGGGGATATCGGCGATAGGGCGTTGGAATCGACGGGGCACGGCGGTACTCTTCTTTCTGTCCTGCCGTGGGTATGGGCGCAAAGGTGATAACACGGTCTTAATCAGCGGCGTTTTCCGCGGTGGATCACGGGCAGGAGACGCAAAGATGCAGCGCTGTGACTGGGCCGGGGAGGACCCGATTTACCAAGCCTACCATGACACCGAATGGGGTGTGCCCGAATATAACAGCCGCGCACTTTGGGAAAAACTGATTCTCGACGGATTTCAGGCCGGGCTAAGCTGGATCACGATCCTTAAAAAACGCGACAACTTTCGCGCCGCTTTCGCCGGGTTTGATCCGCATCAGATTGCCGAGTGGGGCGAGGCGGATGTCACGCGCCTGCTGGGCGATCCGGGCATCATCCGCCATCGGGGCAAGATCGAGGCCGCGATTACCAATGCCCGTGCTTGGCAGGAGCTTGAGGCACGCGAGGGCTTTGACAGCTTCATGTGGCGCTATGTGGATGGGGTGCCGTTGCAGCCCGGCTTTGCCACACAGGCTGAGGTCCCGCCGAAAACCGCGCTGTCAGAACAGGTGAGCAAAGACCTGAAGAAAGCCGGTTTCAAGTTCTGTGGGCCGACGATCACCTATGCGTGGATGGAGGCCTGCGGGCTGGTGAACGATCATATTCTGACCTGCCACCGCCACGGCCCCTGTGCGGCGATGGCGCGGTAGGGCGGGGCGTATTGCCCCTGCTGAAATCCCCCGTTGACTCCCGGCCATGGCACCGTATAAGCGCCCCTTCATTGGTGTTGGTGGACCCCGCAAGGGGAAGCCTGTCGGGCTTCGGCCAAAGGACAACGCCCTTTACCGCCCCTCGGGGCCTTATAAAGGAGAACAGCCGTGACAAAACGCACAGCTGCCAAGCACAAACTAGACCGCCGCATGGGCGAAAACATCTGGGGCCGTCCGAAGTCCCCGGTGAACCGTCGTGAATACGGCCCCGGCCAGCACGGTCAGCGCCGTAAAGGCAAGATTTCCGATTTCGGTATCCAGCTGCGCGCCAAGCAGAAGCTCAAGGGCTACTACGGCGACCTGACCGAAAAGCAGTTCCGCCGCATCTACGGCGAAGCCGAGCGTGTTAAAGGCGATACTGGTGAAAACCTGATCGGTCTGCTTGAGCGTCGTCTGGACGCCGTTGTGTACCGCGCCAAGTTCGTTGCAACCGTTTTCGCAGCGCGCCAGTTCGTGAACCACGGCCACGTTCGTGTGAACGGCAAAAAAGTGAACATCCCCTCCTACCGCGTGAAAGAGGGTGACGTCATCGAAGTGCGTGACCGTTCCAAGCAGTTGGCTTCCGTTCTCGAAGCGGTTCAGCTGCCCGAGCGTGACGTGCCTGACTACCTTGAGACGGATCACTCCAAGCTGACAGCAACCTTCGTGCGCACACCCGGTCTGTCCGACGTGCCATACCCGGTTGTGATGGAGCCGAACCTCGTCGTGGAATTCTACGCGAAGAACTAAGTTTCTTCGCCAGTCGACAATCGAAAGGCCGCGTGGTGCACACCGCGCGGCCTTTTTCTTTGCGCGGGGCCGGGCCGGGGCGCAGCAATGCAACAGCCTGTCCGGGGCAGGCGCGGATGCAGAATGATTCTGGCATCACCGCTGCGGCCCCGATAGAAGGGCGGCAGTAGCGTGAGGAAAGAGCGAGATGACACAGATCGCACCGCAACCGGGCATTATGGAGATTGACCTTTATCAAGGGGGTGCGGCGCATGTCGCGGGCCTTGATAATGTGGTCAAACTCAGCTCGAACGAAAACCCGCTGGGGCCCAGCCCTGCCGCCGTCGAAGCCTACCGCCGCGCGGCCTATGATCTGCATCGCTACCCGTCTTCCGATCATAGCGCGCTGCGCGCCGCCATCGCCGAGGTGCTGGGCCTTGATGCGGGGCGGATCATCTGCGGCGCGGGCTCGGATGAAATCATCGCCTTCCTTTGCCAAGCCTATGCCGGACCGGGGACCGAAGTGGTGCACACCGAACACGGCTTTGCCATGTACCGCATCTCTGCCCTCGCCGCGGGCGCCACGCCCGTGGAGGTGCCCGAGCGTGAGCGGGTGACCGATGTAGATGCCATCCTCGCCGCCTGTACCGACGCCACGCGGCTGGTGTTCATCGCCAACCCCAACAACCCGACCGGTACGATGATCGGTCTGGCCGAGATCGAGCGGCTGGCCGAGGGGCTGCCGCCGCAGGCGCTTTTGGTGCTCGACGGGGCCTATGCCGAATATGTCGAGGGCTACGACGGCGGAGCCGCACTGGTGGACCGGCGCGATAACGTGGTGATGACGCGCACCTTTTCCAAGCTCTACGGGCTGGGCGGTCTGCGCATCGGTTGGGGCTATGGACCCGCCCATGTGATCGACGTCCTCAACCGCGTGCGGGGGCCGTTCAACCTCTCACAGGCCGCACTCAACGCTGCCGAAGCGGCGATGCGTGATCGGGCCTATACCGACCACTGCCGGGCCGAGAACGCCCGCTGGCGCACATGGCTCGCCGATGCGCTGGCCGAGATCGGCGTGGCCTCGGATGTCTCGCTTGCCAATTTTGTGCTGGCCCGTTTCGCCAATCAGGCCGAGGCGGAGGCCTGCGACGACTACCTCAAGTCCCAAGGCCTGATCGTGCGCCGGGTGGCTGGATACAACCTGCCCAACTGCTTGCGCATCACCGTAGGCGACGAAAGCGCCTGCCGCCGGGTGGTCCATGCGGTGCGGCAGTTCAAGGGGGGCAGCTGATGGCTCAGGTCTATGACAGGGTCGCTCTGATCGGGCTGGGGCTGATCGCCTCGTCGCTTTTCTGGGCAATGAAACGCGGCGGGCTGGCGGGCGAAGTCACAGGCTATGCCCGCAGCGACGAGACCCGCGCCACGGCGCGCGAGATCGGCCTCTGCGACCGCGTCTGCGACAGCGCCGCCGAAGCCGTTAAGGGGGCCGATCTGGTGGTGCTCTGCGTACCGGTCGGCGTCATGGGGGCCGTCGCCGCCGAAATCGCGCCGCATCTGGCCCCCGGTGCCACGGTGACGGATGTGGGCTCGGTCAAGGCCGATGTGATCGCGCAGGTGGGGCCGCATCTGCCCGAAGGCGCGCATTTCATCCCCGCGCACCCGCTGGCAGGAACCGAGCATTCCGGCCCGCGCAGCGGCTTTGCCGAGCTTTTCGACAACCGTTGGTGTCTGCTGGTCCCGGTCGAAGGCACCGACGCGGACGCCATCGCCCGGCTGCGCGCGCTTTGGGAAGGGGCGGGCGCCAATGTCGAAGAGATGGACGCCGAGCATCACGATCTGGTGCTTGCGGTCACCTCTCATGCGCCGCACCTCATCGCCTATACGATGGTGGGCGTGGCCGACGACCTGCGCCGGGTGACCGACAGCGAAGTCATCAAATATTCCGCCGCCGGTTTTCGGGACTTCACCCGCATCGCGGCAAGCGATCCGACCATGTGGCGCGATGTGTTCCTGACCAACAAGGACGCCACGCTGGAGATCCTTGGCCGCTTCACCGAAGAACTTTTTGCCCTGCAACGCGCGATCCGCACCGGCGACGGCGATCATCTGCACGCCTATTTCACCCGCACCCGCGCGATCCGGCGCGGCATTATCGAGGCGGGGCAGGACACCGATGCGCCCGACTTTGGCCGGGGGGCACGCAAGTCATGAAGGGCTGGGCTGTCCTGCCGCTGATTGTGCTGGGGCAAGTCGCCCTCGCTGCGGGGCCGGACAGTTCGCAACGCCCGGTCCCGCGGGACAATGGGGATACCTTGCCGCTGATCGTCGTGCCCTCGGGCGCGATTGAACAGCCCAAGCGTGACCCCGCCGCCCGTGCTGCCGCTGAAGGGGGGCGGGGGATGGAAACCTCGCTTCGCCCCGCGCTGCGCAGCCGCAAGATCGAGAAAGCCGCCCGCGCACGTCGGCAGATGTTGGCCAAGGGCGCGGTCTGCGGAGACTTGGCAATACAGGGCACGCCGGTGGGCCGGGTGCCCGGCAAGATCAACGGTTGCGGGGTCGAGAACGCGGTCAAAGTGCGCTCCGTCTCAGGCATCAAGCTCAGCAATGCCGCGGTGATGGATTGCACCACGGCCAAGGCGCTGGACACATGGGTGCGCCAGTCGGCGGTGCCCGCTTTGGCGGGGCAGGGCGGCGGGCTGAAAGAGCTAAGGGTCGCGGCGCATTACGCTTGTCGGACGCGGAACAACCGCAAAGGCGGCAAGATATCCGAGCACGGTAAGGGCCGCGCGATTGATATCTCCGGGTTTGAACTGGCGGACGGCAGCTTGGTCACCGTGTTGAAAGGCTGGCGCGCCCGCCGCAGCAGCAAGGCGATGCGGCGGATGCACCGGGGCGCTTGCGGGCCGTTCGGCACGGTGCTTGGGCCGGAAGCGGACCGCTATCACCAAGACCATTTCCATTTCGACACGGCGCGGTATCGCAGCGGCAGCTACTGCCGCTAAGGCCCGCTTACGGCTGGATTAATCGCGGTGCCGAGCCAAGCGGAAGACCCGCAAGGACCATCTGCCCATCGGCAAAGACCAGATCAAGATCCAGACCGCCCGGCGTGCTGCCCCGCGCCTCCAACAGCCGCAGCATGGTATTCACCTGCCCGCGCATGGAGGGCGGCAGGAAACCCCCACGTTCGCCCGCATCAAGCAGTTTGGTCCAATTGGTGATCCGCAGGCTCAGCACCCCGTCGGGAATGCCCTCGGCATCAAAGGTCAGCGCGCCTTCGGCGCCCAGAGCCACGTCGCCCCATGCGGCATCGACATTCTCAACCGTCAGCGCATCGATCTGGGGCAGGGTGCCCGCCACCGCGCTGTGACGATCCAGCGGGCGGGCAAAGGTCACGGCCATTCGCGCAGACAGGATCGGCTGCCCGCCGGGCTGCACCGCGCCGTCCCCCAGAACCTTGCGCAGCAGCGGGCCGGGGGTGATTCCGCCGGGCAGCAAGGCAATGTCATAGTCCCGCGCCGCGCCCGAAGACTGCGTGACCCGCATCCGGGGCTCTTCGGCTTCCAGCAACAGCCCGTCGGGGCCATTGACCTCAAGATGCGTGCTGCGGAGCTCAATCGCTTCCAGTTGAAGCGTGGTCCCGGGATGCAGCGCCAACTCGGCACGCAGGTCGCGTATGTTCAGCGTCAAGGGCAGCGCGCCCGCAGGCAGCGCGGCGCTTGCGACCGAGGCGCGCGCAGAAAGGTCGCCGGGCCACCAGACCGGGGCGGAAAGATCAAACTGCGGGGCCTCAAATGCCAAGCTGCGGGCGGGAGCCGCCACGGCAAGCCCGCTCAACCGGTTTTGCAAGGAGAGGGGGAATCCCGATTTGCTGATGTCCTTGAGCGTAACCTCCCACCCCGCCGCGCGGCGGGTGTCGAGCAGGCCGGTCAGGGTGCTTTGCATCTGCGTCGTCGCAGTGGCCCACCACGCGCCCCAAAGTACGGCGAGCACAATCAGCAGCCAAACCAATTTCCGCATTTCGATAGCCCTTCAAATCGTGCTTCAGATGCGGTTTACCGAAGGCCAGCAGAAAGGACCAGCAGGATGACAATGTGGGTATTTGGCTATGGCAGCCTTTTGTGGAACCCGGGTTTTGAGGTGGCGGAAAGCGTGATCGCCACGCTGCCGGGCTATGCGCGGTCGTTCTGCATGCGCTCGATCCACCACCGCGGCACGGTGGAGCAGCCGGGGCTGGTGCTGGCGCTCGACGAATCTGTCCGCTCGGCCTGCGAAGGCATGGCGATGCGCGTGGCTCCGGGGCAGGAGGCGCAGACGCTGGACTATCTGCGCGAACGTGAGCTGATCTCCTCGGCCTATGTCGAGAAAAACCTCACCGTGCATCTGACCGATGGCCGCGACGTGGAGGCGGTGACCTATGTGATCGACGCGGCGCATGACCAATATTGCGGCGGCTTGCCACTGGAAGAACAGGCCCAGATCATTGCCCGCGCCGTAGGCGGGCGCGGGCCAAATACCGAGTATTTAATCAACACTGCCGTGCATCTTTCCGAAGTGGGCTTGCATGACCCCGCGTTGGAGTGGTTGCATGATCGCGTAAGGGCTTTGGCCTCATAAAAACTTGGCAACTCCGCGCCGTTTCAGTGTAAGCTGCGCCAAGAGCAGAATAGAGGGTCAGGAAAGGCCGCATGGCACAGCCAGACCGCAAGGCAAAACCGCAGTTTTCACAACCGGTGCGTCAGATTTCTCTGATGCTGATCGTATTGGCATTGACCGGCGTGGGCGCTTTTTTGGCCCTGCCCAGTGTGCTGCCGATCTTTGCCGCGAACCCATGGCTTAATGGGGTAATCATCTTTGTTTTCGTCGTCGGCGTACTGGCCTGTTTCTATCAGGTGACGCAGCTGATCGGCTCGGTCCGCTGGATTGAGGATTTTGCCGCCGACAATGCCGAACCCGACGCGCAACCGCCACAGCTGCTGGCGCCTTTGGCGTCGCTGTTGCGCCAGCGCGGTGCGCGGATGCAGGTCAGCACAGCCTCGACCCGGTCGATCCTCGACTCTGTCGCCTCACGTATCGACGAGGTGCGCGAGATCACGCGCTATATCGTCAACATGCTGATTTTCCTTGGTCTTCTCGGTACCTTCTACGGGCTTGCCACGACCGTGCCTGCTGTGGTCGACACGATCCGCTCGCTCGCCCCCGGCGAAGGGGAGGCGGGGGTTGATGTCTTTGGCCGCCTGATGACCGGGCTTGAAGCGCAGTTGGGCGGCATGGGCGTGGCCTTTGGCTCATCGCTTTTGGGGCTTGCGGGTTCTCTCGTCGTCGGGCTGTTGGAGCTTTTTGCGGGCCACGGTCAGAACCGTTTCTACCAAGAGCTCGAAGATTGGCTGAGCTCCATCACGCGGGTCGGGCTGACCTCGGGCGACGATGTGGGCGACCAAAATATCATGGCCAGCGTGATGGACCAGATGGTCGAACAGATGGCCGAGATGCAGCAGATGTTCACCCAGTCCGACGTCAGCCGCGCCATGGTCGACGACAAGCTGGGCAAGCTTGCCGATGCCGTTGACCGGATGACCACGCGGATGGAGCATGACACGACGACGAACAGCGCCCTTGATCGGGTGGCCGACGGGCAAGACCGGTTGATTGCCGTGCTCGAAGGGCAAGTGGCGGGCGAAGGGATCGACGCGGAGAGCCGGATGCGGCTGCGCTCAATCGACGTGCAGATGCTGCGCATTCTCGAAGAGATTTCTGCCGGGCGGCAAGAGACGATGGCCGAATTCCGCAAGGATATCTCACTGCTGGCCAAGGCGCTTTCCGGGCAGCGCGCGCCTGAGGCCCGTCGCCTGCGGGCCGGCGATGTCCCCGGTGGCGGGGACCAGTAATGGCACTTTCCCGGCGGACAGGCGCACGGTTTCAGGGCTCGATCTGGCCGGGGTTCGTCGATGCGATGACCGGGCTTTTGCTGGTTCTGATGTTCGTGTTGACGATCTTTATGGTCGTGCAATTCGTCCTGACCGAACGCATCAGCGGCCAAGAGAGCGAGTTGAACGAATTGGCCGGAGAGGTCGCGGCCCTTGCCCAAGCGCTTGGAGTCGAGGAACGCACCACTGCGCGGCTGGAGGCCCGGCTTGGGGCGCTGAATGCCTCACTGAACGATGCCCGCGATGAGGTCTCGCGCCAAGAAGCGGTGATCGCCGGGCTGACCTCTGAACGCGACGCCCAAGAGGCCGCGTTGCAGGCCGCCGAGGCCGAGATCACTGGGTTCGAGGCGCGGGTGGCGGCCCTTCTGGCTTCGCAGGCCGAAGATCAGGCGCGCATCGGAAGCTTGGAAGACCGCGAAGCCGCGTTGCTGGATGAGCAAGAGGCGTTGAACCTCGCGCTGAGCACCGCGCGGGAAGAGATCGACGCGCAGGCGGAAACGGCCCGGCTGGCCGCGGCAAAGCGCGAGGCGTTGGATGCGCTGGTGGCCGATCTGCGTGCCCAAAACGCTGAAACCGAGGCTGAGGTCGCGGCCCTCAATGCCGAGGTGTTAGAGGCCGAAGAAGCGCTCAGCGCCGAGGAAGCCGCCCGTCTGGCCGAAGCCGCAGCGGCGCAGGCATTGCGCGACCGGCTTGAGAATGCGGATGCGGAATTGACGGCCATGACCCTCTCGCTTGAGGCGCAGCGCAAGAAGGCCGAAGACACCTTGACCTTGCTGGCCGCCGCGCGCGCGGCGCGAAGCGATCTGGACAGTGAACTCGCCGCAGCTCTGCTGAGCTTGGAGGCGGCTGAACAAAGCGGAGCAGGTCTCGAGGCCGAGCGCGCCGCGCTGGCCGAAGAGTTGGACGCGGCAGAGGGCACCGAAGAGGACTTGCGCACACAACTAGCACAGGCAGAGGTGACCGAGCAGGCGTTGAATGCCCGCTTGGCCGAGGCGCTGGCCCGCGTGCAGAGCCTTGAACAAGAGGGCGAAGCACTGAGCGGCTCGCAGTCGGATCTGCGCGAACGTCTGGCGCAGGCGCTGGCGGCAAAGCTTGCCGCTGAAACGCTGGCCGAGGACAAGACCACCGCCGCCGAGCGCCGCGCCGCCCTACTGGCGCAGGCCGAAGCGACCTTGGCCGACGAGAAGGCGGTCAGCGCCGAGGCGCAGCGTCAGACCGAATTGCTGAACCAGCAGGTCGCGGAACTGCGCGCGCAACTGGGCAACCTACAGGCGCTGCTCGACGATGCCGTGGCGCGGGATGCGGCAAGATCGGTTGAGTTGCAATCGCTCGGGTCCGAGTTGAACACCGCGCTGGCACGGGTGGCGGCAGAGGAACGGCGTCGCGCCGAGCTCGAAGCGGCAGAGCGCAAGCGGCTGGAGGAGGAGAGCAAGAACCTCGCCCAGTACCGCTCGGAATTCTTTGGCCGGTTGCGTGACCTTCTGGGCAATCAGGAGGGCGTGCGGATCGAAGGCGACCGCTTTGTCTTCTCTTCCGAGGTGCTTTTCGGGCCGGGCAGTGCGGTGCTGAGCCAAGACGGGCAGGGCGAGATTGCCAAGGTAGCGGGCATTCTGCGCAGCGTGGTAGACGAGATCCCGGCAGAGATCGACTGGGTGATCCGTGTCGATGGCCATACCGATAATGTGCCGCTTTCCGGCTTTGGGGCGTTCGCGGACAATTGGGAACTGAGCCAAGCGCGGGCGCTGTCGGTGGTCAAATATATGGTCAACTTCCTTGGCATCGCGCCGGATCGTTTGGCGGCCAATGGCTTTGGCCAGTACCAGCCCGTGGCCGAGGGCAATACCGAAGCCGCGCGGGCGCAGAACCGGCGGATCGAGCTTAAATTTACCGAAAAGTGAGCGGGGGAAAGCCGGTCTATTGCAGCGTCAACGCGCCGGTCTTTTCGTCAATCACCCGGCCATCGCGCAGCAGGGTAACCGTGCCGCGATAGCGCCCGGCGGGCCATGTTCCGGCGGCGGCGCGTTTGCCGATGGCACGAAACGACTGCGCCTGCGGTTTCTCTAGCACCACATCCCTTTCGATCACGGTGCCGCTTGGCCCCGCAAGGCTGAGGCGCAGCACGTCGTTCTTTTGGGTGCCATAGCTGTAACCGTAGATGACCAAGGCAGGCGCATCCTTGGGGAGGGTGTCGTGATTGGCATCGCCCGCCTTGATTTCATCATAGCTGGGAATGCGGTCCGCAAAGCCGAGCGCGATCAGCCCACCGGGGCGGTAGGGCGGGGTGTCTTGCCAGAGAGACACAGCTGGTTCCTCGCAGCCGTTGCCTTCGGGGGCGAATGGATCAACCGGATTGCCATTGTGGCGCAACGAAAGGTGAAGATGCGGGAAGGCGGCCTTGCCGGACTGGCCGACCAGCCCGAGAGCGTCGCCGACAGCGACCTCTTGCCCGTCCGTCACGCGCAGTGACCCGCGTTTCAGGTGGCAGTACTGTGTTTCCCACCCGCGGCCGAGGTCGATGACCACGCCGTTGCCGCATTCGCGCCCTTGGACTTCCGAGAGTGGCGCGCCATCGGCCATGCCGTCTCGTAGCCCTTTGACCACGCCAGCCGCCGCTGCGCGAACGGTGACACCTGCCGCCATCGCTGCGCGGTCGGGCAGGGCGAAATCGGTGCCCTTGTGTCCGTCATAGGTCAGCCTCGAACAGCGGTAATCGTGCGCCGCGGCACTTGGGTCTTGGTCCATATATTGTTGGATGTGGCAATCCTGCCCGAGGGTGCAATCCAGCGGAAAGGCCAGTTGCACATCCTCCGCCAGCGCAGGGCTGGCGGAGGAGAGGATCAGGGCCAGCGCGGCCCGTGTGATCATTCCGCGGTGAGCAGCGGGGGCCGATCACCTGACAGGCGCTTGCTTTCGGTGCCCAAGACCTTGAGCGTCAGCGCGTCGTCCTTGACGCCAACCTTGACCACACCGCCTTTGGCCAGTTTGCCAAAGAGCAGTTCCTCGGCCAGCGGCTTTTTGATGTGCTCCTGGATCACGCGGCCCAAGGGGCGGGCGCCCATCTTGTCGTCGTAGCCCTTGTCGGCAAGCCATTCGGCGGCCTTCTTGCTGAGTTCGATGGTCACGTTGCGGTCCATCAGTTGCGCTTCGAGTTGCAGCACGAACTTTTCGACCACCCGCAGGATCACCGATTTCGGCAGCGGCGCAAAGCTGATGACGGCATCAAGGCGGTTGCGGAACTCCGGCGTGAAGGTCCGCTCGATCGCGGCGGTGTCTTCACCGGTGCGACGTTCGCGGCCAAAGCCCACAGCCTCTTTCGCCTGCTCGGAAGCGCCAGCGTTGGAGGTCATGATCAGCACCACATTACGGAAATCCACCGTGCGGCCGTTGTGATCCGTGAGCTTGCCGTGGTCCATTACCTGCAGCAGGATGTTGTAGACATCCGGATGCGCCTTCTCCATCTCGTCGAGCAGCAGCACGCAGTGCGGATGCTGGTCCACGCCATCGGTCAGCATGCCACCCTGGTCAAAACCGACATAGCCCGGAGGGGCACCGATCAGACGAGAGACGGCGTGTTTCTCCATATACTCCGACATGTCGAAGCGCAGCAGTTCCACGCCCAGCGTGTCGGCCAGTTGCTTGGCCACCTCGGTTTTACCCACACCGGTTGGTCCGGCGAAGAGGTAGTTGCCGATGGGTTTGTCCGGCTCGCGCAGGCCCGCGCGGGACAGTTTGATGGCTGAAGACAGCGCCACGATGGCATCGTCCTGCCCAAAGACCACCCGCTTGAGCGAGCTTTCCAGATCCTTCAGCACCACCACGTCGTCCTTGGAGACGTTTTTCGGCGGGATGCGGGCGATCTTGGCCACCACGGCTTCGACCTCCTTGGTACCGATGGTCTTGCGGCGCTTGGAGGCGGCCACGAGATGCTGTGCGGCACCCGCTTCGTCGATCACGTCGATCGCTGAGTCAGGCAGCTTGCGGTCGTTGATATAGCGGTGCGCCAGTTCGACAGAGGTCTTGATCGCGTCGGAGGTGTATTTGACGCTGTGATGCTCCTCGAAATAGGGTTTCAGACCCTTGAGGATCTTGGTGGCGTCTTCGACCGAAGGCTCGCTCACGTCGATTTTCTGGAACCGGCGCGACAGCGCGCGGTCTTTCTCAAAGTGCTGGCGGAACTCCTTATAGGTGGTGGAGCCCATGGTGCGCAGCTTGCCGCCCTGAAGCGCAGGCTTCAGCAGGTTGGAGGCATCCATCGCGCCACCCGAGGTAGCACCGGCACCGATCACGGTGTGGATCTCGTCGATGAACAGCACTGCGTCTTTATGTTCTTCCAGCTCGGTCACGACAGCTTTGAGCCGTTCCTCGAAATCACCGCGGTAGCGGGTGCCAGCCAGCAACGCGCCCATGTCGAGCGAGTAGATCGTGGTGTTGGCCAAAACCTCGGGCGTTTCACCGGCGACGATCTTGCGCGCCAGCCCTTCGGCGATGGCGGTTTTGCCCACGCCCGGATCACCCACCAGCAGCGGGTTGTTCTTGCGGCGGCGGCAGAGCACTTGAATGCAGCGCTCAACCTCACCCTCGCGGCCGATCAGCGGGTCGATATCGCCCTCGCGGGATTTGGCGTTGAGGTCCACGCAGTATTTCGCCAGCGCGGATTCCTTCTTGTCGCCATCGGTGACGCCTTGGGCCTCTTCTTCGGCTTCTGGTGCGCCTGTGACGGGGCGGGATTCACCATATGCCGGGTCTTTGGCGACGCCATGGGCGATGAAGTTCACCGCGTCATAGCGGGTCATATCCTGTTCTTGCAGGAAGTAGGCGGCGTTGCTTTCACGTTCGGCGAAGATGGCGACCAGCACGTTCGCGCCCGTCACTTCGGTCCGGCCCGAGGATTGCACGTGGATCGCGGCGCGCTGGATCACGCGCTGGAAGGCCGCCGTGGGTACCGCTTCGGAACCGTCAATGTCGGTGATCAGGTTGCTCAGATCATCGTCGACGAATTCGACCAGCGTTTCGCGCAGGTCAGAGACATCAACGGAACAGGCTTTCATGACCTGCACGGCGTCGGGTTCGTCGAGCAAGGCCAGCAGCAGATGTTCGAGCGTTGCAAATTCGTGGCGGCGGGCGTTTGCCAGCGCGAGGGCCGCGTGGATTGCCTGCTCAAGTGTAGTCGAGAATGAAGGCACGGGCGTGCTCCTTTTCGATCGGGGTCGGTGAGGTGCTGAGATATCTCAGGCCCCGGTCCGACCATGGCCTCATAGTATTAGAGTTTGGTTGATCATCGCCCATCTTCAAGAAGATTCTGGTCCGAATCGGTCACATTTGCCGTGAGCGAGGACTTTGGGCCATGATTGCAGGCATTCAGAACTGGTCTTTGCGCCTGCGGATTTCGGTGAACACTTCTGTGTCGGTGGCGTCTGGCATCCCCAATGTCGCGCGAATGGCCGGGTCGGCAGGGCGCAGGAAGGGATTGGTTTCTAGTTCCAGTGAAAGCGGCGAGGGGACGGTCGGCTGCCCCTTGGCGCGGGCGCTGTCGATGTCCTTGGCCCTTGATATAAGGGCGGGATTATCCGGATCAACGGTCAGGGCGAATTTTGCGTTGGTGGCGGTGTATTCGTGGCCGGAGCAGATCGTCGTATCGCCGGGCAGGGCGGCCAGCTTTTGCAGACTGTCCCACATCTGCGCGGGCGTGCCTTCGAACAGGCGGCCACAGCCAAGCGCCATGAGGCTGTCGGCGGTAAAGGCCGCTTTGGCATCCGGCACGTGAAAGGCGATATGGCCGACGGTGTGGCCCGAGACATCCAACACCTCGGCCTTTAGCGCGCCAAGTTCAACGGTGTCGCCCTCTGCCACGTCGCGGTCTAGCGGGGGCAGGCGGTGAGCGTCGGCCTTGGCCCCGATCACCTCGGCGGGGAAGCGGGTCAGGACCTCGGCCAGCCCTTGGACATGGTCGGGGTGGTGGTGGGTCAACCAGACTTGGCTCAGCGTCCAGCCCCGGCGGTTAAGCTCTGCCATGATCGGGGCGGCTTCGGGTACATCGACCAGCGCTACCGCGCCGCTGTCATGGTCGCGCAGCAGGAAAGCGTAATTGTCCGAAAGACATGGAATCGTGACCAGATCAAAGGCCATGGCGTCTTACCTCGCTGTGTTGTTATGGTCGGGTCAGAGTGACACTCACCAAGGCGGGCTGCAATGCATCTTGATGTACAGGATCTGCGCAATTTCTATTATCGCAGCGCGTTGGGGCGTGCCGCGCAGAAATCCTTGCGCGGGCGGTTGTTGGAGCTTTGGCCAGAGGCGAAGGGCCAGACGGTGGTCGGCTTTGGCTTTGCAGCCCCCCTGCTGCGGCCCTATCTGGCCGATGCCCGGCGCGTGATGGTGTTGATGCCTGGCCCGCAGGGCGTGATGCCTTGGCCTGCGGGGATGCCCAATACCTCTGTCCTGACCGAAGAGACGCTCTGGCCGGTCGAGACGGGGGCGGTGGACAAGCTGGTGCTGATGCACGGGCTCGAGACGTCAGAGCGGCCCAGTGAATTGTTGGATGAATGCTGGCGCGTGCTGGGGCCGGGGGGCAAGGCGCTGTTTATTGTGCCGAGCCGTGCGGGCATGTGGGCGCGGCGAGATCGCACGCCTTTTGGCTATGGGCGGCCCTATTCGCCGGGGCAGTTGGAAACGCAGCTCCGCAAACATCAGTTTCTGCCCGAACGGCACCTTGGCGCGCTGTTCCAGTTCCCTTCACAGCAGCGAATCTGGATGAAATCAGCCCCTTTGTTTGAGAAAATCGGTCGCCAAATGCCAACGATGATGGGCGGTGGTGCGATCTTGGTGGAGGCGACGAAACTGGTCTACCCGCCGCGGGGTCGTCCGCAGCGCAGCACCGCGCGGCGCGCGATTGGGGTGTTGGAGGGCATCGGCGAGCCGCAGGCAAAGCCGGTCTAGGCCTTGCCGCTCTGGGCTAAGCTCGTATTGGGACCATGGATTCGCCCTCGGCCCGCGGGCGCGCCCACAACGGCAGCATTTTCCTGCGTCAAAAAGCCGTTTCATGCAGCAGCCCTTGTAATATTGCCGCGCGTGGGAACATTACCTGCCTATACTGTGTTGCCGGGCGCGAACCTGTCTGCTACATCGCCCCTGATTTAGACGTCTTGGGTAACTTCAAGCCGCGCCAACTGCTGGTGACGCGACATCTTCGCATATCCGGCGCTTATTGAACGAGAGGATGGACGTGTCCGAATCTGCTTCCATTTCCACCGGCATCGCGGAACGCTACGCGACAGCCGTGTATGATCTGGCCCGCGAGGCCAATCAGGTCGATGCCATCGAGGGCGATCTTGACGCGCTTGAAGCGGCCTTGACCGACAGCGATGACTTTCAGCGCCTGATCTCTTCGCCGCTCTATACCCGCGATCAGCAGGCCGGGGCGATCAAAGTGCTGGCCGACAAGATGGGCCTGACCAAGACCATGGCGAACACGCTGGCGCTGATGGCGCAAAAGCGTCGTCTGTTTGTGCTGCCCGCGCTGGTTAAATCGCTGCGCGAGACGATTGCCGAAGCCAAGGGCGAGATCACCGCTGATGTCACCACGGCCAAGGCGCTGACCAAGACGCAGGCGGACAAGCTGACCAAGTCGCTCAATGCCTCCACCGGCAAAAAAGTATCACTTCATGCGACCGTTGATGAAAGCCTCATCGGCGGTCTTGTCGTCAAAGTGGGCTCGAAAATGATCGATACGTCGATCCGTTCCAAGCTCAATTCCCTCCAGAATGTAATGAAAGAGGTCGGATAAATGGGTATCCAAGCAGCAGAGATTTCTGCGATCCTGAAAGACCAGATCAAGGATTTCGGTCAGGAAACCGAAGTGGCCGAAGTGGGTCGCGTTCTCTCCGTCGGTGACGGTATCGCCCGCGTCTATGGTCTGGACAACGTTCAGGCCGGCGAGATGGTTGAATTCCCCGGCGGCATTCAGGGCATGGCCCTGAACCTCGAAGCGGACAACGTCGGTGTTGTTATCTTCGGTTCCGACCGTGACATCAAAGAAGGCGACACCGTCAAGCGCACCAATTCCATCGTGGACGTGCCAATCGGTGACGAACTGCTGGGCCGCGTTGTTGACGGTCTGGGCAACCCCATTGACGGCAAAGGCCCCATCGGCGCGACCAAGCGCGGCATCGCCGACGTCAAAGCGCCCGGCATCATCCCGCGTAAATCGGTGCATGAGCCGATGGCAACCGGCCTCAAGTCCGTTGACGCGATGATCCCAATTGGCCGTGGCCAGCGTGAGCTGATCATTGGTGACCGTCAGACCGGTAAAACCGCCGTCGCCCTCGACGCGATGCTGAACCAAGCCCAGGTCAACGCCGCTGCTGGCGACGACGAAGGCAAAAAGATGTACTGTGTGTATGTCGCGATCGGCCAGAAGCGTTCGACCGTTGCTCAGCTGGTGAAAAAGCTCGAAGAAACCGGCGCAATTGACTATTCAATCGTTGTGGCCGCAACCGCGTCCGAGCCTGCACCGATGCAGTTCCTCGCACCCTATGCCGCCACCGCGATGGCCGAGCATTTCCGCGACAATGGCCGCCACGCCCTGATCATCTATGATGACCTGTCCAAGCAGGCCGTGTCCTACCGTCAGATGTCCCTGCTGCTGCGCCGCCCGCCGGGCCGTGAAGCTTATCCGGGCGACGTTTTCTATCTCCACTCCCGCCTGCTTGAGCGTTCCGCAAAGCTGGGTGATGAGGCTGGCAACGGCTCGCTGACGGCTCTGCCGATCATTGAGACCCAAGGTGGCGACGTATCCGCGTTTATTCCGACCAACGTGATCTCGATCACCGACGGTCAGATCTTCCTTGAGACCGAATTGTTCTACCAAGGCATCCGTCCTGCCGTGAACACCGGTCTGTCGGTTTCCCGCGTGGGTTCCTCGGCTCAGACCAAGGCGATGTCCTCGGTCGCGGGTCCGGTGAAACTGTCGCTGGCTCAGTACCGCGAAATGGCGGCCTTTGCTCAGTTCGGCTCCGATCTGGACGCCGCGACCCAGCAGCTGCTGAACCGTGGTGCGCGTCTGACTGAACTGATGAAGCAGCCGCAGTACGCGCCGCTGACCAACTCGGAAATCGTCTGCGTGATCTATGCCGGTACGCATGGCTATCTCGACAAGGTGGACGTGTCGGAGGTTGGCCGTTTCGAGGCAGGCCTGCTGGCGCATCTGCGCAGCAAGCACGACGACCTTCTCAAGGACATCACCAACAATGACCGCAAGGTCAAAGGCGAGTTGGAAGAGAAGATCAAAGCCGCCATTGACGGTTTCGCCGCCGACTTCGCTTAAACGGGAGATAAGGCAATGCCAAATCTCAAGGACCTGAAGAACAGGATCGCGTCGGTCAAATCGACCCGCAAGATCACCAAGGCCATGCAAATGGTTGCCGCGGCGAAACTTCGCCGCGCGCAGGAGGCTGCCGAGGCTTCGCGTCCCTATACTGAGCGGTTCAATGCCGTGATGGCAGGGCTCGCGGCCAGTGTCGGCGGCTCCGATAGCGCGCCCAAGCTGCTTAGCGGCACGGGTGAAGACAAAGTGCATCTGCTGGTGGTCATGACCGCCGAACGCGGGCTGTGCGGCGGCTTCAACAGCAACATCGCGAAGAAGGCGAAAGCCCATGCGCGTGAACTGCTGGCCCAGGGCAAAGAGGTGAAAATCCTCACCGTTGGCAAAAAAGGCCGTGATGCGCTGCGGCGAGACTTGGGCGACCATCTGGTCGGTCACGTTGACCTCAGCGAAGTCAAAAAGATCGGCTATGGTGATGCGCAAAACATCGCGCAGGACGTGCTGAACCGCTTTGACGCGGGCGAATTTGACGTGGCGACGATCTTCTATGCGAAGTTCGTGAACGTGGTCATGCAGACGCCGACGGCGCAGCAGATCATCCCCGCCAAATTCGAAGCAGACGCGGACGAAGACAGCGGTGCGTCCACATTGTTCGACTATGAACCCAGCGAAGAGGCGGTCTTGGCCGATCTTCTGCCGCGCGGGGTCGCCACGGCGATCTTCTCGGCTCTGCTGGAGAATGGCGCGTCCGAGCAGGGTGCGCGGATGTCGGCGATGGACAACGCCACACGCAACGCGGGTGAGATGATCGACAAACTGACCATCCAATACAACCGCTCGCGTCAGGCTGTCATCACCAACGAGCTGATCGAAATCATTTCCGGCGCGGAAGCGCTGTAAGCAAATCGGAGAAACGACATGGCAAATGCTGTCGGTAAAATCACACAGGTCATCGGCGCTGTCGTTGACGTTCAATTCGAAGGCGACCTGCCGGAGATTCTCAACGCGCTCCACACCGAAAACCAGGGCAAAACGCTGGTTCTCGAAGTGGCGCAGCACCTTGGCGAAAACACGGTTCGCGCCATCGCGATGGACGCGACCGAAGGTCTGGTGCGCGGTCAGGCCGTGACAGACACAGGCGACCAGATCCGCGTGCCCGTGGGCAACGCCACACTGGGCCGTATCATGAACGTCACCGGCGACGCGGTTGACGAACAGGGTCCGGTAAACTCTGACGCGACACGCGCCATTCACGGCGAAGCGCCTGAGTTCGCTGAGCAGTCCACCGAGACACAAATCCTCGTGACAGGCATCAAGGTCATCGACCTTCTGGCGCCTTACACCAAGGGTGGTAAAATTGGTCTCTTCGGCGGTGCCGGCGTGGGCAAGACAGTTCTCATCATGGAACTGATCAACAACATCGCCAAAGTGCACTCCGGTCTGTCCGTTTTCGCGGGCGTGGGTGAGCGTACGCGTGAAGGTAACGACCTTTACCACGAGATGATCGAATCCGGCGTTATCGTCCCTGACAACCTCGTCGATTCGAAAATTGCACTGGTCTACGGCCAGATGAACGAACCTCCCGGTGCGCGGATGCGGATCGCCCTGACCGGCCTGACACTGGCCGAGCAGTTCCGCGACGAATCCGGTTCCGACGTTCTGTTCTTCGTCGACAACATCTTCCGCTTCACGCAGGCCGGTTCCGAAGTGTCCGCTCTGCTGGGCCGTATTCCTTCGGCTGTGGGGTACCAGCCAACGCTGGCGACCGACATGGGCGTGATGCAGGAGCGGATTGCGTCGACCAAATCCGGTTCGATCACCTCCGTTCAGGCCGTTTACGTTCCTGCGGATGACCTTACCGACCCGGCGCCTGCGACCTCCTTTGCGCACCTCGACGCGACAACGGTTCTTGACCGTTCGATCTCGGAAAAGGGCATCTACCCGGCGGTTGACCCGCTTGGCTCCACCTCGCGTCTGCTCGACCCGCTGATCATCGGCGACGAGCACTACAAGGTGGCGACAGACGTGCAGCAGGTGCTTCAGCGCTACAAATCGCTTCAGGACATCATCGCCATTCTCGGCATGGATGAATTGAGCGAAGAAGACAAACTGACCGTGGCACGTGCGCGTAAGATCGAGCGTTTCCTCAGCCAGCCCTTCGACGTGGCGAAAGTGTTCACGGGCTCCGACGGTGTTCAGGTGCCGCTGGAAGAAACCATCGCCTCCTTCAAGGCCGTGGTTGCCGGTGAATACGATCACCTGCCCGAAGGTGCCTTCTATATGGTTGGTGGCATCGAAGACGTGAAGGCGAAAGCCGAGAAAATGGCGGCAGACGCCGCTTAAGGAGCGCTGACAATGGCAGACACAATGCAATTCGACCTCGTTTCGCCGGAACGGCGGCTGGCATCGATGCAGGTGACGGCCGTGCAGATTCCGGGCACTGAGGGCGACATGACGGCCATGGCCGATCATGCGCCCACCATCACCACCCTGCGTCCGGGCCTTCTGCGCGTGGAAGGGCCGGAGGGCACGTCCGAATATGTCGTGACCGGCGGTTTCGCCGAAATCGGCGGTCAGGGCGGCGTGTCTGTGCTGGCGGAACGTGCCGTGGCGCGTGCCGACATGACGCAGGAGCAGATGGACAGCATGGTGGCAGAGGCGCATGCCGTCTACACCCGCGCCAAGGACAACTGGGAAAACGAACCCGGTCCCGTGGATGACGCAGCCAAGCTTCTGGCCGATATGGTTGCCGTTGGCGATCACATCGGATTGTCGAGCAAGCAGCCCAGCCTGTAATGCTTTGAAAATCAGTGAAAAGCCCCGCCTCGGCGGGGCTTTTTGCTTTTATGCCTCCACCTGCTGCGGCATCATTGCGCGGTGACCCTAAATTCAAGCAGGCCCGAGATATGAAACGACTTCGCAGCCATACCATCGGCGTGGACAGTGGCGATGTCATGCTGTTTTCTGAGTTCGAAGACTGCGGATCGATGTGGACGGGCGAGGGCCAGCGCGAACGCCGCCGCCGGATCAGCTTTTCAGAACCCTTCCGGGAGCCGCCGCATGTTCAGGTGAGCATGTCGCTTTGGGACATCGACGCCAGCACCGTCACCCGCGCCGATATCGGCGCCGAGGCGGTGACCGAGACTGGCTTTGACATGGTGTTCCGCACATGGGGCGACACCCGCGTTGCACGGGCGCGTTTGGCATGGACAGCGATTGGCGCGGTGGGGGGGGATGACGACTGGGTCGTCGGCTAGGTGCATCGCTCGGTGAGAGAGAGCGGCCCAGCAGAGGGAGGGCGGCCCGCGGAGGCCAGCCCTAGATCACAGTCTGCGGCCTAGCTTGCCGCGTACATCCCGTCATAGATCGGGCCCAGCGTTTCCGCCTCGAACAGAGAAGAGACCGAGGTGCCGTTCCAGATGTTCAAGATCGCTTGGGCAAACATCGGCGCGGTCGGGACGATGCGGATGTTCGGCGCTTTCTTGATCGCAGGGGTCGGCGCGATGCTGTCGGTGATGACCAGCGATTTCATGACCGAGTTCTCGACCCGCTCAACCGCAGGGCCGGACATGACACCGTGGGTGATGTAGGAGTGTACTTCCTTCGCCCCATTTTCTAGCAGGACTTCGGCAGCTTTGCACAGCGTGCCAGCCGTGTCGCAGATGTCGTCTACGATCAGGCAGGTCTTGCCTTTCACGTCGCCGATCACGGTCATTTCAGCCACTTCGCCCGCCTTCTCGCGGCGTTTGTCGACGATCGACAGGGGCGAGTTGATCCGCTTGGCCAGTTCACGCGCACGGGCCACGCCGCCAACGTCGGGGCTGACGACCATCAGCTCATCCATCCGGTCTTTGAAGGCGTCTTTGATATCCAGTGCAAAGATCGGGGAGGCGTAGAGGTTGTCGACCGGGATGTCGAAGAAGCCCTGAATCTGTGCCGCGTGCAGGTCCATCGTCAGGATCCGCTCAATGCCGCTGCCGGTCAGCATATTGGCGACCATCTTGGCGGTGATCGGCGTCCGAGCTTTGGTGCGGCGGTCCTGACGGGCATAGCCGAAGTAGGGCAAAACGGCCGTCACACGCGCCGCCGAGGACCGGCGCAGCGCGTCGGCCATGATCATCAGTTCCATTAGGTTGTCGTTCGCGGGGTTCGACGTGGGCTGGATGATGAACATATCCTCGCCGCGCACGTTCTCATAAACTTCGACGAAAATCTCGCCGTCGTTGAACCGTTCGACCCGCGCATCGACGAGCCCCACGTTAACGCCGCGATGCAGCGACATGCGCCGCGCGATGGCCTTGGCAAGCGGCATATTGGCATTGCCTGAGATCAGTTTTGGTTCTGAAGTGCGTGGCATAGGGGCTCCGGGGCAGCGGTAGGTTGCAGATTCGTGACGTTGACACCGCTTAGCATGCGCTTACGGTCGGGCAAAGCTGCACCGCCCCCGAAGGAGAGCCAAATGGCCCGGATCGACTATTTTTTCGCGACCCTGTCACCCTATTGCTACCTCGCCGGGAATCGGCTTGAGGAGATCGCCGAAAAGCACGGTGCTGAGATCGTGTACAAGCCTTTCGACATTATCGCGGCCTTCCCGCGCACCGGCGGCATGCCCCCGGCAGAGCGTCACCCCAGCCGCAATGAGTACCGCGCGCAAGACCTGCCGCGTCAGGCGCGCAAGCTGGGTCTGCCCTTCAACCTCAAGCCCGCGCATTGGCCCACCAACGGCGCGCCTGCGGCCTATGCGGTGATCGCCGCGCAGAATGCCGGGGGCGGTGATCTGGGCAAGCTGACCCATGCCATCACCCGCGCCGTCTGGGCCGAAGAAAAGGACATCGGCCATGACGATGTGGTCCGGGCCTGTTTGGAAGAGGCCGGTTTTGACCCCGATCTGGCGAACAGCGGCTTGCTGCAGGGGGCCGAGACCTATGCCGCCAACCTTGAGGAAGCCGTCACTCAAGGTGTCTTTGGCGCCCCCTTCTATATCGTTGGGGATCAGCGGTTCTGGGGACAGGACCGTTTGGAAGACCTTGATCTGCACCTCGGGGGCAAGCTGTGATCCCAGAGGTCAACGCGCGCCGTTTCGGTCACGGCCCGCGCCCGGCCTTGGCGATCCATTGCTCGCTTGCGCACTCCGGTGCGTGGCGGGGCGTTGGGGCTGCCCTATCGGACGAGCTGACCCTGCGGGCCTTCGATCTGCCGATGCACGGGCGGTCCGGCGATTGGGACGGGCAGGGCAATATCCACGACGTAGCAACCGACATGGCGCTCAGCTTGCTCGAAGCGCCGATGGATCTGATTGGCCATTCCTTTGGTGCGACGGTCGCGCTGCGGCTGGCGATCGAGCACCCCGAATTGGTGCGCAGCATTACCCTGATTGAGCCAGTGTATTTCGCCGCTGCCAAGCAGGACGATCCTGACGCGATGGCTGAATACAATGAACAGAACGCGGCATTTGAGGCCGCCTTGGCCGAGGGCGACAAGGAGACCGCTGCACGGCTGTTCAACCGGGTCTGGGGCGATGGCACGAAATGGGACCAAATTCCCGAACCGACCCGCGCCTATATGGTGGATCGGATCGGTTTCATCCCCGCCTCTTCGCCCTTCCTCGGAGAGGACAGCGCCGGGTTGCTGGCGCCGGGCATGTTCGACCGCGCGTCAATGCCCGCACTGCTGGTGGAGGGGAGCGGGTCGCCCAAAGCGGCGCATGCGATCAATGCGTCGCTGATGCGCCGTCTGCCGAACGCGCGGCGGGTTTCAGTCGACGGGGCAGGGCATATGGTGCCGATCACGCACCCCGCCGAAGTCGCCGAAGCGATACGCGATTTCCTGAACGACGTGCCGCTGGCGTGACTGCTTAGAAGTGGCTTAGGAACTGGTCGATCTGGTCACGGCTGATCGACCAGTCGCAGACCATCCGCGCGGCCAGCATCTCGTTACCATCGCCGTCCAGCGTGCCATCCCAAAGGTAATAGCGCGCGCCTGCGTCATGCAACTTGCGGTGAATGGCGCGGGGGAAGCGGGCAAAGATCATGTTTGCCGCAGGCTCATGTAGGAATTCCGCCCCCGCTTTGCGCAGCCCTTGGGCCAGATGCGCCGCATTTGCGTTGGCCGTCTTGGCCGTTTCCAGCCAAGCCCCATCCGCAAGGTAGCCCGCCATCTGCGCCGACAGAAAGCGGTGTTTGGAAAACAGATGCGCCCCGCGCTTGCGGCGCAGCTCGAATTCCCATGCTTTTTTGGGGTCGAAAAAGACCACCGCCTCGACCCCCATGCAGCCGTTCTTGGTGCCGCCGAAGCTGACCACATCAACGCCCGATCTCCACGTCATCTCAGCCGGGGTGCAGCCCAGAGCCACCAGCGCATTGGCAAACCGCGCGCCGTCCATATGCACGGGCAGGTCGTATTCCTTGGCCACCGCTGTCAGCGCCTGCAATTCTTCAAGGCTATGCACCCCGCCGCGTTCCGTCACCTGCGTGATCGACACCGGGCCGCGTTGCGGCGTGTGCACATCGCCCGCCGCCCGCGCGACGATGGCGCGGCGCAGGGCGTCGGGGGACATCTTGTCGTCGGTCTCTACCAGTGTCAGCTTGGCCGCACCTGCGTAGAACTCCGGCGCGTTGCACTCATCCTCTTCGATATGCGCGACCTTGGAGCAAAAGATCGTCTGCCACGGCTGGGTATAGCAGGCCAGCGCCAGCGCATTGGCCGCGGTGCCGGTGGCGACGAGGTAGACCTCCGCCTCAGGTGCCTCAAACTGTTCGCGAATCTGCGCGCGCACCTCATCCATGATCGGGTCTTTGCCGTAGGGCATGGCGTAGTCGCTATTGGCCGCGATCACGCGCTCCATCACCTTGGGGTGGACGGGGCCAGCGTTGTCAGAGGCGAAAAACATCAGGTGGGCTCCTCGATAATATGGTCTTCCCATTCTTCGAACGGGGTATCAAATTCGGATACGGTATCAAATTGCACGCTGACCCCGGCGTCATGGACGCTGTCGGGAGTGCCGGTCAGCAGGGGGTGCCATTCGGGCAGGGGCTTGCCCTCCCACAGGAGGCGGTAAGCGCAGGTCTGGGGCATCCAATAGGCGTGGGTATCGAGGTTATCGGGGCGCAGCACGATGCAGTCGGGCACGAACTCGTGCCGGTTTTCGTAATGCACACAGCGGCAGGTGCTATCATCAAGCAGGCGGCAGGCGACGCGGGTCAGGGCCACTTCGCCGCTGTCTTCGTCTTCTAGCTTGTTCAGGCAGCATTTACCGCAGCCATCGCAGAGCGCCTCCCATTCGGTCTGCGACATCTCTTTGAGCGGCTTCTTCTCCCAGAATTTCGGGGTCAGGCCCTTGCGGGGTATCGGATCGCTCATAGCGCCGCCAGAATGGTTCGAGCGCGGTCGCAGTCGGCCCCCATCTGGGTGATCAGCGCGTCGAGGCTGTCAAACTTTTCTTCGCCGCGCAGGTGTTCGACCAGCCCGACAGAAAGCGGTGCGCCGTAGAGATCACCTTTGAAGTCAAAGAGATAGGTTTCCAGGTTGGCTTTGTTCTCACCGAACATGGGCCGCACACCAATGCTGGCCGCACCGTGATAGCCGCCCTTATGCGGCCCCGCGAGCACATCCACCAACACGGCATAGACACCAAAGGCAGGCGGGTGCAGCCCGTCAATCGACATGTTCGCGGTAGGAAAGCCCAACTCGCGCCCGCGCTGCTCGCCCGAGATCACCGGTCCGTCGATGCGGTGCCAGTGACCCAGCATCGCCGCCGCTTCGCGGGTTTCACCACGGGTCAGCGCTTCGCGGATCGCGGTTGAGGACACGGTGAGGTCATCGCGCTCCATCAGCGGGGCGATGGTGACGCCGAAACCATATTGCGCGCCGAAACGGGCGAGATCTTCCGCCGTGCCCGCGCGGCCCTTCCCAAAGCAGAAGTCAGCGCCCACAACCACATGCGCCAGCCCCAGCCCGTCGTGGAGCACGTCGCGGGCGAATGCCTCGGGGCTCAGGCTGGCCAGTGTGCTGTTGAATGCCAGCTCATAGAGCCGCTTAACGCCGATCTTTTCCAGCCGATGCGCGCGGGATTCGCGGCCCATCAGGCGGAAGGGCGGGGCATCGGGGGCGAAATATTCGCGGGGATGCGGCTCGAAGGTGACGACGCCGAGGGGCGCATCGGGGGCGGCACTCTGTGCAAGTTCGATCACCGACCGGTGGCCAAGGTGCACGCCATCAAAATTGCCAATCGCAGCGGTGGCACCGCGATCTGCAAGGTCGACGAATTGATAATCTCGGATGATCCGCATGTGCCTTGCCTAGCTGCGCGGCGGCGCAAGGGCAAGATGCTCAGGCCGCGAAACCGTCCCCTCAGTCCAGCTTGGCCGAGGGGGCAAGCACCGTGGCCTCACCGGCGAGCACCGGTTTGCCATCGACCGAACAGCGGCAGTCCATTTTTACGCGACGTTTGGCGATGTCCATGTCGGTCACGGTGACTTCGGCCAGCACCATGTCGCCGGGGCGCACGGGGCCAAGGAACTTGAGCGATTGCCCGAGGTAAATCGTGCCGTGCCCGGGCAGCTGCTCACCAATCACCGCCGAGATCAGCCCGGCGGTCAGCATCCCATGGGCAATGCGCCCTTCAAAGATCGTGTCGCGGGCGTAATCGTCATCCAGATGCACTGGGTTATGGTCGGTAGAGACCTGCGCAAACATCTCGATATCCGTATCGGTCACGACCTTACGCAGATGGCGTGTCATCCCGATTTCGATGTCTTCGATGCAGATCGTCCCGCGTGGCATATTGTCCAACATGACGGCTCCTTGGTAACAAAGTGGCGCGTTCGCGCATCAAGATGCAACTTTATTACTTTGCAGCTGCAGAAAATCAAGCCCTTTTCTGAGTTAGCGCAGGAATCCGATTGCATAGGTCGGGGCCGAGGCTTCGCGATCGAGATAGGCGCGGAGCTTGTCTTCGTCGGGTTGCTCGGTGGTCGCGGTTTCCGCGGCGGCCAGTCCTCCGGTGATGAACAGCGAATCGATGCCTTCGTCCATCGCGCCTTTGACGTCCGTCAGGATGCCGTCACCGATGGCGAGGATGCGATTGTCGGGGATGTCGACCTCAAGGGCGGCAAGGCGACGGCGGGCGAGATCGTAGATCGGGCCATGCGGCTTGCCGAAATAGAGGCTCTCGCCGCCCATCTCGGTATAGAGTGCGGCCAGTGCCCCGGCGCACCATTCGCGCACTTCGCCCCGGTCCACGACGATATCGGGGTTGGCGCAGAGCAGTTTCAGGCCGCGGGCGATGGCCTGTTCGAACTCGGGGCGCATGATCTCGGGGTCGGCCATCGGATCGACCGGGCCGGTGCAGACGATGCCGTCTGCCTCGGCCAGCGGAACGGTTTCTACATTTACCGGGTTTTCGAGGATCGCCAGCGGCTCGAAAAACTTGCGCTCGCCGGGGTGGCCGATGAACCAGACCTTTTCGCCCACCGCACCGCGGAACATGGCAGAGCGCGCGGAATCGCCGGAGGTGGCGATGCTGTCCCATGCGTCTTCTGGCACGCCAAACTGCTGCAACTGTTTCTCCACGCCCGTGCGCGGACGGGGGGAGTTGGTGACCAGCACGACCTTGCCGCCGGTCTTGCGATAGGCCTGCAAGGCCGCCACCGCATCGGGCAGCGCTTTGCGCCCGTCATGCACGCAGCCCCAGAGGTCGACGAACAGCGCGTCATATTGATCGAATACGTCGGGCAGGGCAGAAATAATGCGGGTCATGGGGCGGCCTTTCAAAAAGCGAGGGCGGGCACTTGGCCCGCCCGATTGGCTTACATCTTGAGGTTGGGGATGATCTGCTTTTTGCGGCTCATCACGCCGGGCAGCACGACCGTGTCGCCCGAGACCTCAGCGCCAAAGCTCTGCTCGGCGATATGTTTGACCATGTCGTTGGGCACCAGCAGCGTCGCCTCTTCTTTCAGGATATCGACGATGAACAAGAGCACCTGCGCGGCACCGTCGGCCTCGGCCACTTTCGGCATCTCAGCCATCAGCGCGTCCTTGCGCTCCAGCAGCGGTGCGGGGGAGGTGGTTTCCAGCACGCTCACGCGCAGGTTGGTGCCATCGAGGTCGAATTCCTTGCTGTCCATGCGCAGCAGTTCCGCCTCGCTGAAGGACGAAACGTCGGATTTCGCGGCGAACATCTCTGCAGCGTAGTCGCTGATGTCGACGCCCAAGTCCTGCGCGATGTCTTCGGCAATGGCGCGGTCTTCTTGGGTGGTGGTGGGGCTGCGGAATTCCAGCGTGTCAGACAGGATGCAGGACAAGGCAGCCGCTTTGACGCCGCGCGGGGCTTGCGCCCAGTCTTTGCCGATCATCTTGAACATGATGGTTGCCGTGCAGGCAAGCGGCTGGATGTTGATCTCAATCGGGCCGCGTGTTTCCAGCCCGGCCACCAGACGGTGGTGGTCGATGATGCCGGTGATGTCGGCCTCGTTGATGTTGGCGGGCAGCTCGGCTGGGTTGTTGGTGTCGACGATGACAACCTTGGTGTCGGCCTCAAGCGCGGTCAGGATTTCCGGCTTATCGAGGTTCCATTTGTCGAGCATGAACAGCGCTTCGGTGTTCGGCTCGCCCAGCAGAACGGGTTTGGCGGGGATGCCCTTAATCTCGTTAAGATACCAAGCCCAGACGATCGGGCTGCCGGTGCTGTCGGTGTCGGGGGATTTATGGCCAAAAACAAGCGTTGTCATGGGGTGGTCCTGTCTGTTCGGGTGGATTTGCGGGCCTTATAACAGGTTCAATTGGCTTGTCACCTGCGCCTGCTGCAATGCGGCATTGCGCGCCAGCGGCTAAAGCCCCAGTTCCGCGCGCTTCTTTTTGGAGAGCGCGGCGACGATCATGTCATAAGAGGCGCGGATGTGGTCGCGCAGGCTGTCATCGCTCAGCCCCGGCGCGGCGTAATGCTGTATCCACTTAAGCCCGCGCGAAGCCAGATAGGGCGCGGGCCGCAAGCCGGGGCTGTCGGAGAGCACCTCAAACCCCAGTTCAGTCACCTTGAAAGTAAAGGCGGACGCATCCTCGGCTCAGCCGCAGATCGCAAAGACCTTGCCGCCGACTTTCCAGACGTCAGCATTGCCCCATTGCACGACGTGGGATGTCTGAGGCAGGGCGGCGCAGAAGGCGTTGAATTCGTCGCGGGTCATCGCGTCAGTCTAAGGCCGCGCGGCCCCTTTGCATAGCGCCGCGCGATGGGGCAAGTTGCGCGCCATGAGCAACCCGCGCGAAACAGATCTTTACCCGCCGATCAAGGCTTTCCTTGAGGATCAGGGCTATGTGGTGAAGGCCGAAGTCGGCGCGGCAGATGTGGTGGCCCTGCGCGGGGCCGAGCCGCCGGTGGTGGTTGAGCTGAAGCTCGGCTTTTCGCTGGCGCTGTTCCATCAGTGTCTGGCGCGGCTGAAGGTGTCGGATGATGTCTACCTCGCCGTTGCGCGGCAACCGGGCAAACGCTTTGCCAAGGCGGTGAAGGACAACGTCACGCTGGCGCGGCGGCTGGGGTTGGGGCTGATTACCGTGCGGCTGTCGGATGGGTTGGTCGAGGTGCATTGCGATCCCGGCCCCTATGCGCCGCGCAAGAATGCCAAACGGGCGGCGATGCTTTTGCGCGAATTCGCCCGGCGGCAGGGGGATCCGAACGACGGCGGCCAGACCCGCGCGGGGCTGGTGACCGCCTACCGTCAGGATGCGTTGAAAATCGCGGTCTATCTGTTCGAAGCCGGCGCAAGCAAAGGCGCGCATGTGGCCCGCGCAACCGGTGTCTCGGCGGCAACCCGCATGATGCGGGATGACCACTACGGTTGGTTTGAAAAGGTCGACAAAGGCATATACGGACTAACGCCAACGGGGGCCGAAGCGGTGGCCACAGCGGACCGTGTTTTGGGTGCTGATTAACAGTTCCCGGCCCTGCAAAATTTTTCGAAGCCGTTGTTGACAGAACGCAGACTGCTGCTTAGCTATGCATCGTTATCACTCACAAGGGTTGAGTGCTAACGGCTGCACCCCTCGCCCGGAGGGGGTGGCTTGGAAGAGTAACTTTGAGCCTTAAGGAGCTGCAAAGATGGCATTGAAACCGCTTCATGACCGTGTGCTGGTAAAGCGTACCGAAAGCGAAGAAAAAACCGCCGGCGGGTTGATCATTCCTGATTCCGCCAAAGAAAAGCCTTCCGAGGGTGAAGTTGTTGCCGTGGGCACCGGCGCACGTAAAGACAACGGCGAGTTGATCGAAATGGCCGTCGCACCCGGCGACAAAATCCTGTTCGGCAAATGGTCCGGCACAGAGGTCACCGTCGACGGCGAAGAAATGCTGATGATGAAAGAAAGCGACATCATGGGGATCATCGCGTAAGCCACCCGGCTTGCCGACCCTCTGAAGACGCTCACATCAATCCAAGATTTTAGGAGAAGACAACATGGCTGCTAAGGACGTCAAATTTGACACCGATGCCCGTAACCGGATGCTCAAGGGTGTGAACATCCTTGCCGACGCGGTGAAAGTCACACTCGGCCCCAAAGGCCGGAACGTGGTTCTGGACAAATCCTTCGGCGCACCGCGCATCACCAAAGACGGTGTATCCGTGGCGAAGGAAATCGAACTGGAAGACAAGTTCGAGAACATGGGCGCACAGATGGTCAAGGAAGTTGCTTCCCGGACCAACGACGAAGCAGGCGACGGCACCACCACCGCGACTGTTCTGGCCCAAGCCATCGTCAAAGAAGGCATGAAATCGGTTGCCGCTGGCATGAACCCGATGGACCTGAAGCGCGGTATCGATCTGGCAACAGCCAAGGTCGTCGAAGCGATCAAAGCCGCTGCCCGTGACGTATCCGACAGCGACGAAGTCGCGCAGGTTGGCACAATCTCCGCCAACGGTGAAAAAGAGATCGGCCGTCAGATCGCAGACGCGATGCAGAAAGTCGGCAACGAAGGCGTGATCACCGTCGAAGAGAACAAAGGTCTGGAAACAGAGACCGATGTCGTCGAAGGCATGCAGTTCGACCGCGGCTACCTGAGCCCCTATTTCGTTACCAACTCCGACAAAATGACTGTCGAGCTGGAAGACGCGATCATCCTGCTGCACGAGAAGAAACTGTCGAGCCTTCAGCCGATGGTTCCCCTGCTTGAGCAAGTGATCCAGTCGCAGAAGCCGCTTTTGATCATCGCCGAAGACGTTGAGGGCGAAGCCCTGGCGACACTCGTCGTGAACAAACTGCGCGGCGGTCTGAAGATTGCTGCTGTGAAGGCACCGGGCTTCGGTGACCGTCGCAAAGCGATGCTGCAAGACCTCGCGGTTCTGACCGGTGGTCAGGTGATCTCCGAAGACCTCGGCATGAAGCTTGAGTCCGTGACCATGGACATGCTGGGTTCTGCCAAGAAAGTCGCGATCACCAAAGACGAGACCACTGTCGTTGATGGCGCAGGCGAGAAGGCCGAGATCGAAGCACGTGTTGCTCAGATCCGTAACCAGATCGAAGAAACCACCTCCGACTACGACCGTGAGAAGCTGCAAGAGCGCGTTGCCAAACTGGCAGGCGGTGTTGCCGTGATCCGCGTCGGCGGCATGACCGAAGTCGAAGTGAAAGAGCGCAAAGACCGCGTTGACGACGCCCTGAACGCGACACGTGCCGCTGTTCAAGAAGGCATCGTTGTTGGCGGTGGTGTTGCTCTGGTTCAGGCGGGCAAAAAGCTCGAAGGTCTGACCGGCGACAACAACGATCAAAACGTTGGTATTTCCATCGTGCGCAAAGCACTGGAAGCACCGCTGCGTCAGATTGCTGAGAACGCTGGTGTGGACGGTTCGGTTGTTGCCGGCAAAATCCGCGAAAGCGACGACCTGAAGTTCGGCTTCAACGCGCAGACCGAAGAATATGGCGACATGTTCAAGTTCGGCGTCATCGACCCGGCGAAAGTGGTGCGTACAGCATTGCAAGACGCGGCTTCGATCGCTGGTCTGCTGATCACCACCGAAGCGATGGTCGCCGACAAGCCTGCTAAAGACGGCGCACCCGCCGGCGGCGGCATGCCCGACATGGGCGGCATGGGCGGCATGATGTAAGCCAGCCCTATTGGCTAAAGTTCAGGAGGCGTGCCAGCAATGGCGCGCCTCTTTCCGTTTAAAGGCAGCGACTATCCGGGTTCGATGGCCCTTTATCTGATTGTCATGGTGATCAAGCTGGCAGTTCTACGATCCGCGAATAGGCATTGAGCATGCCAAGCGCATTGGCAAAGGTCTCTGACGGGTTCTCCTTCACGATATAGCCCGCGACATTCTTGCTATAGGCGGATTGCACGTCCGTGGGCATATCGGAGGTGGTGAAGACAAAAACCACCATCCGCTCCAACGCCGGATCGGCTCGGACAACTTCCAAGAACTCAAGCCCGCCCATGCGCGGCATGTTGAGGTCAAGTGTGACGATATAGGGCGGCAATCGCCCATGCCGCTTCACCTCCTCCGCTAAAAATTCGAGCGCATGTTGCCCGTCGTGACAAACCGCCGTTTCGTTGACGATCTTCAACTTGCGCATCGCCCGTTGCATGGCCATCACGCTGACTTTGTCATCGTCTACGATAAGAAATTTCGCGGGCGTCGTTTTCATCCAATATTCCTTTTCGGCTTGGGTCACGCCGCCGCCGCCACGGCCAGATTGCGGTGCGTTTGCGTTGCCAATGGAAGCTCCACAACAAAGGTCGATCCGCGCTTTTTGTTGGGGTCGGAGACCAGCGTGATCTTCCCTTTCTGGTGAGACGCAAGCTTGCTTACGATGGCGAGGCCCAAGCCGCTCCCTTCAACCTCATCACGAGATTTAAGTGTTTGAAACAGTTCAAATATCTTCTCTTGGTGCCGAAGTTCTATTCCAGGCCCGTCATCGCGCACGCTTAGAACAACACGGTCCTGCTGCAACTCGGCATTAACATGGATGGTGCCATGATCCCGGTCATGGTGTTTGATTGCATTTGAGATCAGGTTGCCCAAAATCTGCTGCAACGGCGTAAGCTGTACGTCGATGATCTGGTTTGTCCCGGCAAAGCTAATTTTGAACCGACCCTCGGTGTCGGTATATCGGGCAAGGTCTGCCACCAATCGGGCAAGGTGCACCGGCTCTGGCGCGGGTTGGTCCTGTCCCGCCCGGGCGTAGTCCAAAAGATCGTTAAGAAGGCGGTTGAGCCGATCGATCCGTTGTTGTGACATAAGCAAATAGCTTCGGCTTTCCGCACTCAGCGCATTTTCCTCATCCTCAAGGACCCAAAGGCTTAGTTCATGCACCGCACGGAGGGGAGATCGCAGGTCGTGGGCGGCCACATAGGCGAATTTCTCGAGCTCAATGTTCGAGCGCCGCAACTCTTCCGCAGTTGTGCGGAACACAACTAATGCACGTGCCATCTCTCCTAGTTCGTCCTGCCCTCGCACGGTGACGGGGTGATCAAGGTCACCCTGAGCGATAGCCGTGACGGAATTGGTCAATCGATTGATGCGACGGTTAAACTGCCGCTCAACAACAAAGCCGTTGGTAAGGGCAATCACGAGAAGCGCGCTTCCAACGGTAAGGCCAACAGTCCATATGACCCGATGGATGGTGTCGCGCAGCTCATCTGTCGCGAGATCCACCCGCCGCAAAGTGTTCTGAGTAAGATCGGAGGATATGTCCGAAATCCCCACGATCATGGGCAGGTGTTCGGCTTGTAGCCTTTGAACGCTCTCGTGAAACTGCAGACGTGCCGTTGAATGCGCGAAGAAGCCCTTTTTGGGATCAAGCAGCACGTCGCGCAGCGCGTCGATTTGGCGGGCCAGCGACCGTCTACTGGCTGCTTCATGAATGCGCGGTAACCGGGTGATGGCATCCTGGAAATGTTCTTCGACAAGAAGCCGTGCGCGCTCAAGTTGAAGGAGTTGGTTCTGTAGTCCTTGTGAGTTGATGATGTTAATAAGCGTGTCGAGACTTAGCCGAATGTCATTGAGATTAATTGCGCTCAACAACATGTCGGGAAAGCCTGAAGGGCGATTTTCTGAGGCTACATCACCGGATGCAAAGCTTCCTGAGACTTCACTCAGCAGGGCTTCGGTTTGCCGTGAAAGTCGGTAGGCTAACTCATCAATAATAGTATGATTCTGTACTTGGATTTGCTCGACAAGATCAAGCGTTGTGAGGATCTGGCCCTCGGCGCGCCGCATTTCCTGAAGGCTGAAAACTGTCGCATCAGATGCCCGCCGCGCCATATGCAGCCGTCCCTCCAGCCGCGCTGCCAGCGGGAGCGCGATCTCCATTGTCTTCAGATTTTCTAAAAGCTCAAAAGTTTTGTCGATTTTTGTTGTGATGTCTTTCCCGAGCGTATCTGGCGACACGGAGGTATCTAATTGATTAAGCTGCTCAATCGAAAGGAATACACCGTTCAAGGACCGCTCAATTTGCTGGGAAATAGCCAACGTAGGAAGGGCCGATTGGCTCAAATGAGCGTGACTGACCAGCACAGATCGCATCTGACCCGTAGCAGCCCATCCCGCAACGCCAATAATGGCCGCCACGAGAAGGAGCGCTGCCCTTAGGCGGGTGCTGATACGACTGCCGAGAAACTGCCGCAGCGACCATGGGGGATGCATCGTAACCATGCTGACTAAATAGCTGGGACCAATTAACGCAATGTTAATCGCCACGGCTCTAAAACCGGGTTCATCAAAGCGAGAGGGGGGCACCCTCCTCCCGCTGATTGGAGGATTGCAGTGTGTTAGGCGGGCGCAGGTTGACAAGGCGAAGGTTCTCTATCGGCCTGGGTGCCGGTCTTAGCACGCTTATCGCCGGTCCGGTATTTGGGGAGACGATTGATATAAAAGTGGCCGCGCATGCCCGTGGTTTGGTTGGAGATGCCAGAACGCTCTCTGTGCTGCTTCCGGAAGGGTCACGTGCCAATCTTGAACCGGTCGCGGCGGTGTTTACGGAGCGAACCGGGGTGAAAGTCGACCTTCAAGAGGTGCATGTCGATCAGATCAACGCGGAGCTAATGCTAAATAGTGTACTTGGGGAGGCGAAATATGACGTTGCCCTGCCTGCGACCTTTGGGGTGGCAGACCTCGTTGCCGCAGGGGCAATCCACGCTTTGGATGACTACGCCGCACGCTATGAGCCGACGGGATTTCGCGACCCTATGCTCTATCAGGAAGGGGATAGGTTTGACGGTCAGAACTATGGTTTCCAAACAGATGGCGACGCCTATGTGATGTTTTACCATCGCGAAATGCTTCACGATCCGGATGAGCAGGCGCGCTATGCGGATCGTTTTGGTTATTCTCTCGCCATGCCAGAGACTTGGGTGGAGCTGGATCGGCAAATACGTTTTTTTCATGCGCCAGAAGCGGGTCGATATGGCGGGTTGTTGTTTCGCACGCCGGGGTATCTGGCGTGGGAGTGGTGGATTCGATTTCACGCCAAAGGGTATTGGCCGTTGTCCCCCGATATGACCCCGCAAATCGCTGAAGACCCGGGTGTAGCGGCGTTGGAGGAATTGATTGCGATTTCAGACAGCCTCGTCCCCGATACCTCTAGCCTTGGGCTGTTTGAAAACTGGGCGCGATACGCGAAAGGCGATGTCTATTGCAATATTGGCTGGGGCGGTACGCAGAAATATCTAAATTCTCCCCGGTCGTTGATGAGAGGGCGGATGATTTACGGCCCGACGCCCGGTGGGAAGGTTGGGGGGGAACTCCTTGCAACACCCTATTTCAACTGGGGGTGGAGCTTTGTGGTCAGCGCAACATCGGCACAGAAGGAACTCGCCTATTTATTTGCCCTATTTGCCGTCACACCTGAGATGTCGACACTGGCCGTTCGGCAGGCAGATGGCTTTTTCGACCCTTACCGAAAGGAACACTACAGCGATCCGGGCGTAGAAGATGCTTATTCAAAATCGTTTCTTAAGGTACATCGCGCGTCGCTTGACGGGGCAATTCCAGATTTCTACCTAAAAGGGCAATCTGAGTATTTTCAGGCTTTAGGAAGAGGATTGGATCGGGCGCTGCAGGGCGAGGTTGCGCCGAAAATAGCCCTGAGCCGTGTGGCGCAGCAGTGGCAGCTTATCACCAGCCGGGCGGGGCGGGAGAGGCAAATACAAAGATGGGCGCGCCTTCGTCGAAAGTATCCGCCAAATGCGCGGCGTTTGCTGAGGGATATCACGTAATGGCAGCTTTACTCTTCGATCCGGCAGGTGCGGGGCTCTGTCCAACGGTCAAGCGTAGGGCGTTAGTAATATGACCCATCCCCAGCTATATTCGTCACTCGACGTTGAAATCCCTTTGGGGAAACAGCCAAATACGGCGCCGGACGCAGAGGAGTTTATCCATTTGGTAAGCCATGATCTGCGCGGTTCCATCCGCGCGCTATTGGAACTGCCAGAATGGATTGCCGAGGATATCGAGGAGTCTGGGCTTGAGGTAAGTCCTTCGGTGCATAGTTCCATTACTTTGATGAAGCGGCATACGCAGCGTTTGGATCGGATGCTGTTCGATCTGTTGCAGTATTCCCGCGCAGGGAAGATGGCGAATATACAAGAGGTTAGTCTCCAAGAGAAATTCGATGCTGTGGTAAAGGAAATTGGTCCGTCCAGTGGTTTCCGGATCGATCATGACTTTGGTTGCGGCTCATTTCTTATTGATGAAGCAGACCTTCACACGCTCTTTTCGGCATTGATCGGAAACGCGATCAAGCATCATGATAAGTTTTCAGGAAGGGTCGAGGTGGCGGCATGGCGCGAAGGGTCTGCCCTGATGTTGACCGTTTCAGACGATGGGCCGGGGATTCATCCGCGATTTCACGAGCGTGTTTTCAAGCCGATGACCACGTTGCGATCCCGGGACGAGGTGGAAGGCTCCGGGCTTGGGCTGGCTTTGGTTCGAAAAATCGCTGGGAATTATAACGGACATGCCCGTTTGATTTCGACCGGTGCCGAACGCGGTGCGTTGGTAGAGGTGCGTTTGGAGGGAGGCAATATAGGCAGTGCAACATGAAACCCGAATGACCCTAGCAAAGGCATCTGGTTTCACCTGTCGGAATGATGCGCTGATTGTATCGCTTCATCCGATCGCGCTGGTCAAATCGAGGGGGTTTGTCATCACGACCCAGTTAGATTGCTATGTAGAGGAAAATCAGCGCTTGGCGCAGCTGGGTAGGGGGGCTAAGCGAATGGTCATGCAGCTTTTCCTTCTCTCCGCTCTCACCATGTGCGCTTTTGCGGCAAACTCCATTTTAACGCGGATGGCGGTAGACGGAGGGCATATTGATCCTGCGGGCTTTGCGCTTGTTCGCGTCGCCGCAGGTGCTCTGGTTTTGGGGGTCATGGTGGCGCTACGGGGCGGACGGCTGTCTCTCTTGCGAGCCAACAGGATCGGCGGCGCTGTCAGCCTTGCTGTCTATATGATTGGTTTTAGCCTCGCTTATCTAACGTTGGATGCCGGGCTCGGCGCGCTTATTCTTTTTGGTGTCGTGCAGATTACCATGTTTACCTACGCCGCGATGACCGGCGCGGCCCCCACCGCGCGGCAAATCACAGGCGCCGCCGCGGCCTTCGCCGGATTGGTGCTTGTTCTTTGGCCGGATGGGCAGGGTTCGACAGATATCATCGGCGCTGGGTTGATGGTCGCCGCGGGGATGGGCTGGGCCGCCTATACGATCATTGGTCGCACATCGGGCGATCCCTTAGCAGCGACTTCGGCGAATTTTCTGCTTTGCCTGCCTTTCATGCTTATCCTGCCTGCTTTGACAGGGTCGCATTTCAGTATGACGGGCCTGCTGTTGGGCGCGCTTTGCGGTGGGGTAACTTCGGGCCTTGGGTACGCATTGTGGTATGCGGTGCTGGCCCGGATCGACGGTGGCACGGCGGCGGTGGCACAGCTTAGCGTGCCGATCATCGCCATCCTTGCTGGCGCGCTGCTTTTGGGCGAACCGCTGAACCTCACGCTGATTATCGCAACGACGTTGGTCCTGGGCGGGATTGCTTGGGCGATCAGCGCAAGATCGGCTCCAACGGATCGTAGGTGATCGCCGCCTCCGCCGGACCAAAGGCGACCGCGCCAAGGCTGCCGGGCTTGTGTGGAATCTGCGCCAATTCGGATTTGGTGACCCATTGATGTCGGGTGACGATGGCTTCGTGATCCTTCCAGTCTGATGCGATCTGGGCGGGGCCGATGATATGGCACCTGAAATAGATATCCACCTGATGAAAATCGCCGCTGGGGTCGTGAAATTCGTTGACCAGACAGGGGGCGCCGACCGAGATTGTCAGGCCCGTCTCTTCGAACACTTCGCGGCGCAGGTTGTCGGGCACGGAGGCGCCGGCCTCTACTCCACCGCCGGGGGCGCACATCAAACCCAGTCGATTGTCGGCATAGGCATTGACCAGCAGGAGGCGGTCCTCGTGCAACAAGACAGCGCGGGCGGCTAATCGGGGGCAGGGGCGGGGCATCGGCATACTTTCGTCAGGTAACGCGGCAAGACCATTTCACAGTCCCGCCAATCAGTCTATCTGGAGGGCATGATGAAACCTCTCACCTTGCTGATCGCCGCGATTTGGCTGACAATCCCTTTGCCTGCGGCGGCTGAAACGGCTGCGGGCCGCTGTGTTGTATTGCTGCATGGGCTGGCACGAACCGAGATGTCTTTCGCTGTTATGGAAGCCGCCTTGGCCGCCGAAGGATACCGCGTGGTGCGCCCCGGCTATCCCTCGACCGAAGCCAATATCGCAGAGTTGACCAAGCAGACCTTGCCACAGGCTGTTGCCGCTTGTGACACCGCGCAGATTGATTTCGTGACCCATTCTATGGGTGGTATTCTGGTGCGCAAATGGGTGGCAGAGGCTGGCGCCGACCGTGTCGGCCGCGTGGTGATGCTGGGGCCGCCCAATCACGGCAGCGAAGTGGTCGACGAGTTGGTCGAGAACCCCGCCTTTGAGTGGTTGAACGGCCCGGCCGGGGCCGAGATCGGCACCGGGGATGGGGCGCTCCCGAACCAATTGCCGCCTGTGCCGTTTGAGTTGGGCGTGATCGCGGGGTCACAGTCTCTAAACCCGTATTTCTCAAGCCTTTTGCCGGGTCCGGATGACGGGAAGGTCTCGGTCGCGTCGACCCGTGTGGCGGGGATGAAAGAGCATATCGTTTTGCCCGTGACCCACACTTTCATGATGAACAACCCGCGCGTTATCGCCCAGACCATGGCGTTTTTGAGAACCGGCAGTTTTGACCGGTCGATGACCTTTATCGATGGCGTATTGAACGCGATTGGCTGCCCCGAAGGCGGGTGCCTGCCGGGGTTGGGAGGGGACGATGCCAAACCTTGACCTGATGAACGCAGAGGTCCTGCATCCCGAAGGGCTTAGCCGCGCGCCGCTGTCTTTTGCCGAGGGGGTGATTAATGACCGCCCGGTGGGGCGGAGCGTTGATTTAACCGGCTTCCAAGTGCTGCCGGGGATTGTCGATCTGCATGGCGATGCGTTCGAGCGGCATTTGGCACCGCGCCGCGGGGCGATGAAGCAGCTTTCCGAAGGGCTGGTCGCCGCAGAGGCGGAACTGGCGGCCAACGGCATGACCACGGCTGTTTTGGCCCAGTTCGTCAGCTGGGAAGGCGGCCTGCGGGGGCTGGGATTTGCCGATCAGGTCTTTAGCGGCATCCGCGACACGGCGCCGGAATTGGTCACTGATATCCGCCCGCAGTTGCGCTTTGAGACCCATATTCTCGACCTCTACGACAGTCTGCCGCGGCGTATGGCGGAGTGGGGCGTGGGCTATGTGGTGTTCAACGATCACTTGCCGCATGACCGCTTGGCGGCGGGTAGGATGCCGAAACGGCTGGTGGGGCAGGCGCTGAAGGCCGGGCGTAGCCCCGAGAGCCATCTGGCGCAGATGCAGGAGATGCACGCTCGGCGCGATGAGGTGCCAGCGGCCTTGGATCGACTGTGCGCAGAACTGGCGCAGCGCGGGGTCAAGATGGGCAGCCATGATGATCAGACCGCCGAGGGGCGCGGTCTGTGGCGGGCGCGGGGTGTGACACTGGCAGAATTCCCCGAAACGCAGGAGGCCGCCGAGGCCGCGCATGGGGCGGGCGATGCGGTGATCATGGGCGCGCCCAATGTGGTGCGCGGCGGGTCGCATAACGGCAATCTGTCGGCGCTGGACCTGATCAGCATGGGGCTGTGTCACGCCTTGGCGTCAGACTACCATTACCCTTCGCCGCGCCGTGCCGCCCTCATGCTGGCGCAAAGCGGGCTGCTCGACCTTGCGGGGGCATGGGCGCTGGTCTCATCCGGGCCGGCGCAGGTGCTAGGGCTTACCGATCGTGGCACGCTGGCGCCGGGCAAGCGCGCCGATATCGTTGTGTTGGACAAGGCCACAGGCCGCGTCGCCGCCACTTTCGTGGCGGGGCGGGTAAGCTTCATGTCCGGCGCGGTTGCGGAGCGTTTCGTCGCCTGACCTCAGGCGTGAATGATCTGGTTCACATGGCCCATCTTGCGGCCCGGTTTCACCTCGGCCTTGCCGTAGAGATGCAGCGCTGTGTCGCGCGCGCGGGCAAGCTCTGGCACGCGGTCCATATCGTCACCGATGAGGTTGGTCATCACCACATCCGCATAGCGCTGACCATCGCCCAAGGGCCAGCCCGCGACGGCGCGGATGTGCTGCTCGAACTGGTCGATCGCGCAGCCATTCTGGGTCCAATGGCCCGAGTTATGCACCCGTGGGGCGATTTCGTTCACGATCAGCCCCTGCGGGGTGACGAAAAGCTCAACCCCCATGACGCCGACATACTCAAGCGCGTTAAGCACCCGACCGGCCAGAAAAACCGCATCGGTGCGCTGCGCGTTGCTGATCTTTGCCGGGACGGTGGTGGTGTGCAGGATGCCATCGCGGTGGACGTTCTCACCGGGATCGAAACAGGCGACTTCGCCCGTGGCGCTGCGCGCGGCGATGACGGAAATCTCGGCGCTAAAATTCACGAACCCTTCGAGCACCGAAGGCGCGCCGTTCATCTCGGCCCAAGCGGTGTCGAGGTCGGTATCGTCTTTCAGCCGCGCTTGGCCCTTGCCGTCATAGCCGAAACGTCGGGTCTTGAGGATTGCGGGCGTGCCGATCTGCGCCACGGCGGCCTTCAAAGTCGCGGCGTCGGTGACATCGGCAAAAGGCGCCACCCGCAAACCAAGGTCACCGAGGAAGGTCTTCTCGGTCAGCCGGTCTTGGGAAATGCGCAGGGCTTCGCGGCCCGGACGGAGCGGGGTGATCGCCTCAACCACGTCGAGCGCCTCGGTTGGGATGTTCTCAAACTCGAAAGTGACGATGTCACAGGCGCGGGCGAAAGCCTCTAGCGCGCTGTGGTCGTCATAGCCTGCGGTGGTCACCGCATGGGCCACATCGGCGGCGGGCGGGTTGGCGCCCGGCTCAAAGATATGGGTGCGAAAGCCAAGCCGCGCGGCGGCGACCGAGAGCATGCGCCCCAGTTGACCGCCGCCCAGAATGCCGATGGTGGCGCCGGTTTGCAGTGGCTCAGTCATGCGGCACCTCGGGGATTGAGGCGCTAAGCGCGTCGCGCCAATCGTCCAACCGCTTGGCCAGTTCCGCATCTTGCAAGGCAAGGATGCCCGCCGCCATCAAGGCCGCATTGGCCGCGCCTGCGGCACCGATGGCCATGGTCGCGACCGGAAAACCACGCGGCATCTGCAAGATGGAATAAAGCGAATCCACACCCGACAGCGCTTTGGTTTGCACCGGCACGCCAATCACCGGCACGCGGGTTTTGGAGGCCATCATGCCCGGCAAATGCGCCGCACCGCCAGCGCCTGCGATAATCACTTGCAGGCCACGGTCGACGGCCGTTTTGCCATAGTCCCACAGCCGGTCGGGCGTGCGATGCGCAGATACGATGCGCGCCTCAAAGGGGATGTTAAGCTCTTCCAGCAGGGTTGCTGCTTCGCGCATGGTGGCCCAGTCGGACTGGGACCCCATGATGATGCCAACCGGGGGCGTGGTCATTGCGCAGGGCCTTCTCTTGGTGGATCAGAGCGCGCACTATACCCATCCCGGCCCATGTGGCAACGATGATTGCCGCAGGCAACAGAGATCAAAGTTTAGGCGATGATATCGGGGGTCAGGCGGTCTTCGATCTGGGCGATAAGATCCTTGAGCCGCAGCTTGCGCTTTTTCAGCCGCTGCAGGGTCAATTGATCGCCAGTTCCTTTTTCAACAAGAGCGTGGATGGCGTCATCCAGATCGCGATGTTCCCGTCGGAAGACTTCAAGTTCAACACGCAGCACTTCATCCGTTTTCATCGACAGATCGGTAGGGGCATTCATGGGTAGGTGATTCCGTTGGGCATCTGAACCTTGAATATAAGCGCTTGAGATCATTTGGCATAGCCCTTGCGCCCCTGCTTAAGCCCCCCCATATTCAATGCAACGGGTTGCCGGTTGCGGGGCCTGTGAAACACTGTCGCTTGACCTGATAAGGACGTGTCGCATGACGAAACTAACGCTTGCCTCTTACCCTCACATGCTGGGGTTTGAACAATTGGAACGGGTGCTGGAACGCAGCGCCAAGGCCGGAAACGAAGGTTATCCGCCGTTCAACATCGAGCAGACCTCTGATTACAGCTACCGGATCACACTGGCGGTTGCGGGTTTTTCGGAACAGGATCTCTCGATAACAGTTGAGGATAGACAGCTCGTGATCCGTGGGCGTCAGTCTGACGATGGCGAAGACCGGGTGTTCTTGCACCGTGGGATCGCTGCGCGACAGTTTCAGCGCTCGTTCGTACTGGCCGATGGGGTCGATGTGGGCGAAGCCGTTATGGAGAATGGTCTGCTGCATGTCGACCTGACCCGCGCCAAGCCTGAAACAGTGGTTCAAACCATCAAGATCAAGAAGGGGTAACATCATGCAAGACGCAATCACCCACGGAAATGACCGTATGGTCTATGTCAAAACCATCGCTGTCGCTGATCTGCCGCGCGAAGTGCGTGATCAAGCCGAGGGGCTTGAACTTCTCTATGCGGTCCATGATGCCGAAGGGCAGCAATTGGCGCTGGTTGGCGATCAGAAGCTCGCATTTTCGCTGGCACGTGAACACGACTACCGCCCGGTTATGGTGCATTGACGCCGACATTCACGACGATACGCTAAGTCCGATGCAAGGCCGCAGTCCGCTGCGGCCTTTTGTTATTGGGAGCGGGCGTATGGATTTCGATTTCGACTGGGTGGATGCTTTCACCGATCAGGTCTTTGGGGGCAACGGCTGTGCCGTGGTGCATGGCGGGGCGGTGCTGCCTGATGCCATTTGCACGGCCTATGTGCGTGAGACATCTTTGGTAGAATGCACCTTTACAGGGCCGTCCGAGATCGCAGACTTCAAGGTGAAATACTACCTCGCCAGCCGAGAGATACCCTTTGCCGGCCATCCGACCATCGCCACCGTCGCGGCCCTGCGCCATCGCGGGCTGATCGGTGAAGGGCCGCTGCGGCTGGAGACGGGCGCGGGTATCGTGGAGATAGAGGTCCGCGGTGCCCAGATCGCAATGACCCAGATCGCGCCGGTTTTCGGGGTCGAAGTGCCTGTTGATCTCGTCGCAGACGTGGGCGGTTTGGAACCGGCCGATATCATCGGGCAGCCGCAGGTGGTCTCTACCGGGTTGCCCTTTTGCATCACGGTCTTGCGCAGCCGCAGGGCGCTGGAAAGGCTGAAACTCGATCCCCGGGCGCTGGCGGATTACAACACCCATCTGGGGCAAGACAGCGATATGATGGAGCCTTTTTGGGTAACACTCGACGGCGCAACTTCGGCGGGCGATACCTATGCGCGGCTGCTATTGGCCCCGCCCAGCCCCGCCGAAGACCCTTTCACCGGATCGGCAACAGGCGCGATGGCGGCCTATCTCTGGGCGCGGGGGCTGATCGATAGCCCCCGATTTGTCGCCGAACAGGGGCACCTCATGGGCCGTCCGGGGCGGGCAGAGGTCGAAGTGCTGGGCCCCCGCGATGCGATCTCCGGGGTGCGCGTCGCGGGGCAGGGGCGTGTGGTGATGTCGGGGCAGGTCTTCATGCCGGAAACGGCCTGACCCAAACGCAAAACGCAGCCCCGAGGGGCTGCGTTTCCATTCTAGGAAGGCCGAGCGGTTTAACCCGCGATCAGCCCCATGTTTTCGAGCTTCAGCAACACCTGATGCGCGCAGTTGTCGACCTCGACGTTCTCGGTTTCCAACACCAGTTCGGCGTTCTGCGGCACGTCGTAGGGGTCAGAAATGCCGGTGAACTCTTTGATCTTGCCTTCGCGCGCCAGCTTGTAGAGCCCCTTGCGGTCGCGGCGCTCGCACTCTTCGATGGAGGTCGCGACATGGACCTCTACGAAGGCGCCGAAGTTCTCCACATCCTCACGCACCGCGCGACGGGTGGTGGCATAGGGCGCGATCGGCGCACAGATGGCGATGCCGCCGTTCTTGGTGATCTCTGACGCGACATAGCCGATGCGGCGGATGTTCAGATCGCGGTGCTCTTTGGAGAAGCCCAACTCAGAGGAAAGGTTTTTCCGCACGATGTCACCGTCCAGCAGCGTCACAGGGCGGCCGCCCATCTCCATCAGCTTGACCATCAGCGCGTTGGCGATGGTGGATTTGCCCGAGCCGGAGAAACCGGTGAAGAAGACGGTGAACCCCTGTTTGGAGCGCGGCGGCGAGGTGCGGCGCAGTTCCTTGACGACCTCGGGGAAGGAGAACCATTCGGGGATCTCCAGCCCTTCGCGCAGGCGGCGGCGCAACTCGGTGCCTGAGATGTTCAGGATGGTGACATCGTCTTTGTCCTTGATCTCATCCATGGCCTCATATTGGGCGCGTTCCTGCACCCAGACCATATGTTTGAAATCGACCATTTCGATGCCCATTTCCTCCTGATGCGCGCGGAACAGATCCTGCGCATCATAGGGGCCATAGAAATCTTCGCCGGCGGAGTTCTTGCCGGGGCCAGCGTGGTCGCGGCCGACGATGAAGTGTGTACAGCCGTGGTTCTTGCGGATCAGCCCGTGCCAGACGGCCTCACGCGGGCCAGCCATGCGCATGGCGAGGTTCAAGAGGCTCATCGAGGTGGTGGCGGCAGGGTATTTATCGAGCACCGCCTCATAGCAGCGCACGCGGGTGAAGTGATCGACGTCGCCGGGCTTGGTCATGCCGACGACCGGATGGATCAGCAGGTTGGCCTGCGCCTCACGGGCGGCACGGAAGGTGAGTTCCTGATGCGCGCGGTGCAGCGGGTTGCGGGTTTGGAAGGCCACGACGCGGCGCCAGCCCAGCTTGCGGAAATAGGCGCGCAGCTCGTTAGGCGTGTCGCGGCGCGCGCGGAAATCATAGTGCACGGGCTGCTGGATGCCGGTCACCGGGCCGCCGAGATAGACGTTACCGGCCTGATTGTGCAGGTAGTTCACCGCCGGATGCGCATCGTCATCCGCGCCAAAGACCTTCTCGGCCTCGCGTGCCTTATTGGGGGTCCAACGGTCGGTGATGGTCATGGTCGCAAGGATCACGCCCTCTTGGTCGCGCAGGGCGATGTCCTGACCCAGTTCCAGCTTTTCGGCGAAGGCTTCGCTGACGTCGAGGTTGATCGGCATGGGCCAAAGCGCGCCATCCGCCAGGCGCATATTCTCGACCACGCCGTCATAGTCTTCCTCGGTCAGGAAACCTTTGAGCGGGTTGAAGCCGCCGTTCATCAAAAGCTCCAGATCGCAGATCTGACGCGGGGTGAGATCAAGGCTCACCAGATTGCCGGCTTCGATCTTCAGTTTCTGCGCAGACTCGTAAGAGACATAGAGTTCGGGGATCGGCGTCAGGTTGCTAGGCATCATAACTATCACTTTTCTTCAGGGGGCAGGCGGCTTCGGTATTGGCTGCCATAGCTGCAAAAGGCGTAAAAAGTCTATAGTTCTAGGGGGAATCGTATCGTTAAAGGCTGTTATCCCGCGATCTCGGGATGGCCTGCAATTCGGGTGTGCAAGGGCGGCGGAAACCAGAATTATCTCCGCCGCGCCTTCGGTTGACTTAAACGTCTTCCTTCACTTCGGCCCCATAGCCAAGCGGAAGGGAGGTGTCTTTGCCCTCAACATCGCCCACTTCGGCCAGAAAACGCTCAGCTTCCAGCGCGGCCATGCAGCCCATGCCAGCGCTTGTCACCGCTTGGCGATACTTGTGGTCCGTCAGATCGCCCGCGGCAAAGACGCCGGGAATAGAGGTTTCGGTGCTGTCCGGTTTGGTCACGACATAGCCGCCCATGTGGGTTTCCAACGTGTCCTTAACCAACTCATTCGAGGGCGCGTGACCGATGGCCACAAAGACACCTTTGGCCGGGATATCAGTGATTTCGCCGGTCTTAACGTGTTTAACCTTCACACCTTCGACGCCCAGCGGGCTGTCGGTGCCATAGACTTCCTCAAGCTCGTGGAACCACAGCGGCTCGATCTTGGGGTTCTTCATCAGCCGGTCGATCAGGATTTTCTCAGCGCGCAGCTCATCACGGCGGTGGATCAACGTGACCTTGGAGGCGAAGTTGGTCAGAAACAGCGCCTCTTCCACGGCGGTGTTGCCGCCGCCGATCACCACAATCTCTTGGCCCCGGTAGAAAAAGCCGTCACAAGTGGCGCAGGCCGAGACGCCGAACCCTTTGAACTTTTCCTCGCTCTCCAGCCCCAGCCATTTGGCCCGCGCACCGGTGGCAAGGATCACAGCGTCGGCGACATAGGTCGTGCCGCTGTCGCCTTTGGCGTGGAACGGGCGGCTTGAGAGGTCAAGATCGGTGATGATGTCGCCGATGATCTCGGTGCCCATCGCCTTGGCGTGGTCCTGCATGCGGATCATCAGGTCGGGGCCTTGCACCTCGCTGTCGCCGGGCCAGTTCTCGACCTCGGTGGTGGTGGTCAGCTGGCCGCCGGGCTCAATCCCTTGAACGAGGATCGGCTCCAGCATGGCGCGGCTCGCGTAGACCCCGGCGGTGTAGCCCGCAGGGCCGGAGCCGATGATCAGTACCTTGGTTTTACGTGTCTCGGCCATCTGGCGCCCCCGGGCTGTCATTGATATTGCCCGCCTCATATAGCGATAGCGGGGAAGCCGTTAAACCCCCACCGTCACCGCCCTGCCATTACGCTTGCGTGAGCAGGCGGCTGGATCGGCTGGATGGTGTGAGACAAAGAATATTGCGCCTGCGTGAAACTTTATTGCGCGTACCACGCAGGCTGCTATAAGAATCGAAAATTCACTGAGGATGATATGGCGGGTACACGACTAGATCCGATCGACCGGATGATCTTGGCCGAATTGCAATCGGATGGCCGGATGACGAATGTCGAACTGGCCAAGCGCGTGGGCATCTCTGCGCCGCCCTGTTTGCGCCGGGTCCGCACCTTGGAAGAACAAGGCTACATCAAAGGCTATCACGCCGATGTTGATGCGCGCGAACTGGGCTTTGAGGTGCAGGTTTTCGCCATGGTCGGACTTGCCAGTCAGGCCGAGGCCGATCTGAGCGCTTTTGAAGAGAAATGTCGCGGTTGGCCGTTGGTGCGCGAGTGCCATATGCTCAACGGTGAGGTTGATTTCATCCTGAAATGCGTGGCGCCGGACCTGTCGAGTTTTCAAAGCTTCCTCACGGGGCAATTGCTGACGACGCCGAATGTGGAAAGCGTAAAGACGAGCCTTGTGATCCGTGGGGCCAAGGATGATCCCGGCGTGCCCTTCGACGTGCTGGAAGCGCGGCTGTCGACCGCGCCCTGAATCAGTCCTTTGGGCTGTCTTCTGTGGTTTCAGGCGCGCGGGGATGGGCGAGGGGGCCGAAATCCGTCGCATGCGCGATCTGCGGAAACATTGACAGAAACCGATCCCGAAGGTTGGGCGCGGCGTCGCGCAGAGCCTGTGCACCGGGGTGAAAGGTCTCCATCTCCAACCCGCCTGCCTTGATCGCCGCATGGCGCGACAGGCAGATATGGAACAGGCGCACCGGGGTCGGCGGGGCGACCTCAATCACGTTGACCCCATCCAAAAACGCGCGAACCGGGGTCAGCATACGGGTGCTGCCCGCCTCTGCCCGCAGGTGAGGCGGCGTTTGTAGCACCCGTGCGGCGGGACCAAGGGTGAGGAACGAGCTGGGGCGCCCCTCTCCGAAACTGTCGGGCATGATGCGGAGCAGCGAAAGCCGCCGCCCGCTGTCCGCCGGGATGAAGCTGCTGGACCCGATCCAGATCAATCGCGCCGGTTCCCCCGATGAGGTATTGATCATGTCGCCGGGCTGAAGGTCCTCAATGGCGATGTCGCCCTGCACCGTCTGGATCAGCGTCCCACGGGCGAAGGCCGCAAAGGCGGATTCGAAAAGCGGCGCGGCGGGCGCAGTGTCTTGCCCGATATAGAGCGAACCATCGGCGCGCAGGGCGGCAACTTCATAGCTGCGCATTGGCGCAGGCGGCGGAACTTCAAGATCGGTGGCGGCGGTCTGTGTCATGCAAAACCCCTTATCTACCCGGCGCAGCGGGGCGGAACGCGGCCCTTTTGGGCGCGGACTGACAGGTAATTCGCCATGTTCTGCCGGAATTGTCAAAATATCCGGGATATTCACAGCCCATCCCGCGCCAATTTCCGCTAAAACCGCGGTATGTTTCTTGGCTCGGCTCTTGGCTGCCATATTTGCATGAAAACGCCCCCCGAGACGAATCAACGTCCAGAGGGGCGTTCATTTGTACCGAACGCTTTGGCGCCGGTACCGGGGGAAACTTTTCAGGCGGTCTTGCGGACCGGGGCGTTGCCAGCGCGCTTTGCGATAAAGGCGGCGCGGCGCGCGCCACGCGCCCATGGCATGACGGTGTCCGTCTTTGCAGCAGTCTCGACGACGGACTTGATGAAGCGCGGGTTCTTTTTCATGGCTCGGTTCCTCTTCGGTCATGCGGGCATCGTTCCATTCACTATCGCAGCGCAATCGGGCCGGTTTTTGACGATTGGTGAGAAACTTGCGCGAATTTGACGGCTAAGTTGGGCGCTTTGGGGCGCGTAGGCCACAATCTATAAAGTGTTTAAAATCCTACAGTTATCGCCAGCTCAGGAAACAATTGAGCAAACCGGATGCGATTACGTCCAGTCTGGCGACAGTAATGCGGCATGAAACTGGCGACCCTCGCCCCAATCTCGCCCCGTTCAGAGCGTGATGGCCGAGAGCAGGCGGCCATAGTCAGCCTCTTTGGCGTGGGTCGTGCGCCGGTAGGAATAGAATCGCGAGGCGTCGGCATAGGTGCAATGCCGCGTCCATTCCGCATGGCCCACACCCGCCGCGCGCAGACGGTTCAGGCCAAAGCCCGGCAAGTCGAAATGCAGACGGTCACCTTCGCCTTGGGCAAAGTAACGGGCAAACTCTGGGTCGGCGCTCATGAAGTTGTCAAGAAACTCTGGCCCGACCTCATAGGCGCGCTGGCTGATCGAGGGGCCGATCACCGCAGTGATCTTTTCGCGCGTGGCGCCCAGATCAACCATCGCATCGACGGTCGCCTCAAGTATCCCATCAAGCGCGCCGCGCCAGCCCGCATGGGCCGCGCCGACCACACCGGCCTGCGCATCCGCAAAGAGCACGGGCTGGCAGTCGGCGGTCAGGATCGACAGGGCGATGCCGGGGGTTTTGGTCACCAGCGCATCGGCGCGGGGCTTGTCGTCGCGAGGTTCTGTCACGGTGACGACGGTGGCAGAGTGGACCTGATGCACCCCGACAAGGTGGTCAGCGGGCAGGCCCATCGCCTCGGCAGCGCGGGCGCGGTTGATGCGCACAATCTCGGACTGGTCCGAGCTGCCGCTGCCGCAGTTCAGCCCGGAAAACACTCCCGATGACGCGCCGCCACGGCGGGTGAAGAACCCGTGCCGCAGAGGGGCAAGCGCATCGGATGTGAGAATTTCGAGCGTCATACTTCTGTCCCCGGGGGCGGGGTCTGACCTTTTTGGTAGAGCCCCATTACTTTGAACAGGTTTCCCATTTCCGCCGGGTGCGTCAACCGCCGATGTGCGGCAATGTGGCTGCCAAGCGCGTCACCGGTCAGGAGTTCGGCCAATTTCTGCGCGCGGGGGGTGATGCCCAAACGCTCAAGAAAAACGCCTTGGGTGACGACGCGGCTATGGGGGCAGGGGCAGGCGAGGGCGAGCGCCTCGAAATCGACATGAGCGGTCAGATCGGCATGGCCCGGGCTGGCCAGCGGGTCTACGGGGGCGTGATTCTGCAAGGCTTGCAGGGTGTCGCCCAAGGCCCGCCAATCGCCATAGTCGACGATCAGTGCGGCGCCGCCATGGGCTGCGATGCGGCTGCCGATCTGTTGCATGATCTCTGCCGCTGGGGCGCAACGCTCGACCAGATCGCCGTCCTTCGTATCCTCCAGCCGGTGCGTGAGGGCGGGCTGCGGGGTCACGGGCCCAAGGCCGAAGGCCAGCGCGCCCTCTGCCGCGCCGACCCGCCGCTCCGCCCAGCCTGCGCCTTGGCGGATGAACTGGCGGATCGGGAGCGCGTCAAAAAACTCGTTCGCAATCAGGAAAAGCGGCGCATCGGGCAAGTCTGCAGCGCTATCCAACCAAGTGATGTCATGGCCTTGCAACGTCTCACGCTGCACGTCGCGCAGAGCGGGGGAGGCTTCGACCAGCGTAATCTTCGCAGCGGCCAGAAATCCCGGCACCTGCGCGCAGGCGCGCAGCATATCGGCCATCAATGTGCCGCGCCCCGGCCCAAGCTCGGCCAACGTGAAAGGCGCGGGCGCACCCTGATCCAGCCAGCTTTGCGCCAGCGACAGGCCGATCAACTCGCCAAACATCTGGCTGATCTCCGGCGCCGTTATGAAATCCCCCTCTGCGCCAAAGGGCGCGCGGGTCGTGTAATAGCCCCAGTCGGGATGCAGCAGGCAGGACTGCATATAGTCGTCCAGCCGCATCGGCCCTTCCAAGGCAATCCGCGCCAGCAGATGGTCCTTCAGGCTCATGCCTGCCGCCGCGCCCGAATGATCAAAAAGATGCCTACGGCGATCATCGGCAGCGACAGGATCTGCCCCATGGTCAGCCCCCAGCCGCCGATATGCCACGCCAGCCCCAGTGGGTTGCCGGGGGTGACGAATTGCGCATCTGGCTGGCGCAGGAACTCAACCGCGAAACGTGCCGCGCCATAGCCCGCGAGGAAGGTGCCGCCGATCAGGCCGGGCATTTTCAGCGCACCGCGTTTCCATGCCATCCAGATCAGCACGCCGCCCAAGACCAGCCCCTCCAGCAGCGCCTCATAGAGTTGCGAGGGGTGCCGGGCGCAGATGCCGGCCACGTCGGGGCAGAACTGCGCTGCCTCGCCGGGGAAGGCCACGCCCCAAGGCAGATCGGTCGGACGGCCCCAGAGCTCGGCGTTGATGAAATTCGCCAGCCGCCCCAGAAACAGGCCCGGCGCCAACCCCAAACACACCATATCTCCGGTCGAGATCACCGGGATGCGATGCCGCCAAGTATAGAAGAGCCCGGCCAGAATGACCCCAAGCGCCCCACCATGGAAGGACATGCCGCCCTCCCAGAGCTGCAAGATGGCGGCGGGGTTCGACAGGTAATAGGCCGGTTGGTAAAACAGCACATAGCCCAACCGTCCGCCAAGAATGACGCCCAGAATGACCCAAAAGAGCAGGTCCTCGACCTGACCGGGCTTCATGACGGGCGTGTCATTCTTCCACAGTTGTGGGCGTTTGACCGCCGCGGTGGCGATGCGCCAGCCCAGCAGAATGCCCACGATATAGGCCAGCGCATACCAGCGCAGCGCGAAGGTGGCACCAAACAGGTTAACCGAAAAAATTTCCGGCGCGATATCGGGGAAGGGGAGCATGGCTATCATGGTGCTGATTGAGCAAGGCCACGCGGGGAAGTCAACCTTGCGAGTAAGAGCTTCGCGCCCCATATAGAGGCTAACAAACCTCCGGAGGCCAGACATGCAGACCCGTAACAAGTTTTTCGATGACGTCTCACAGATGATGACAAACGCGATGGGCGTCGCCCAAGGTGCCAAGGATGAGGCCGAGACTGCCATGAAGGGCATGCTCGACCGTTGGCTCGCTGATCGTGATTTTGTCACCCGCGAAGAATTCGACGCGGTGCGTGCCATGGCGCAAAAGGCCCGCGAAGAGAACGAAGCGCTGAAAGCGCGGCTCGACAAGCTCGAAACCAAGGGCTGAGGCCCGAGCCCAGGCCACATCTGATCTGCCGCCCCCAAGGTTGGGGCGGCGATCCTCCGCGCCGACTGAGGCTAATTATGCCCCGGCGCAGCACCTCTCTCCAAATTGTAGACGTTTTCCACGATTTACCCACAAGTTATTGCGGTTATCCCCTATCAATTGTGGTTATCCCCAAGAAAAACCTTGCCAGACTGTTCCGCTGGAAGCACCATATCTTGTATAGGTGATGTGAACCTACACGCCTATTTGTGCAGGCTTCCATGAATGGTGGGCCACGTCCCGCCCCGTGGAACAGATTGAGAGGTGGCGAAATGGCCCTGTCCGAGCATTACCTTGAAGAAGACGTTCACCCGATTGATATCGTTGAAAATATCGCGGCGCACCATGATTGGGAGTTTGACCGCGTGGCGGATGACCAGATCGCCATGGCTGTCGAAGGCCAATGGCGAACCTATTCGATCACGCTGGCATGGTCTGCCTATGACGAAACGCTGCGCCTGATTTGCACCTTCGAGATGGAGCCGCCTGCCGAAAAACTGCCTCAGCTTTACGAATTGTTAAACCTCGTCAACGATCAATGCTGGGCGGGGGCGTTCAGTTTCTGGCCGGATCAGCAGTTGATGGTCTACCGTTACGGCTTGGTGCTGGCCGGTGGGCAGGTCGCGGGGCCAGAGCAGATTGATACGATGATCGGTGTCGCTGTCATGAGCGCCGAACGCTATTACCCGGCGCTGCAATTGCTCGTCTGGGGCGATCAAACCCCCAAGGCCGCGATGGACGTCGCCATTGCAGAGGCTTACGGCCGGGCGTAACAAAGTCCCCGAACAACTTCGGGGGATGAAGATGAAAGACGGCAGAGTGGCGCGCGACGGCTTGGTTTTGCTGGGCTGTGGCAAAATGGGATCGGCCATGTTGGAAGGCTGGCTGGCAAAGGGACTGCCTGCAAGCTCGGTTTGGGTGGTGGACCCCAAGCCCTCCGATTGGCTGCAAAGCGCGGGCGTGAACCTTAACGCCACGCTGCCTGCCGCTCCGGCCGTGGTGCTGGTGGCGGTCAAGCCGCAGATGATGGCGGATGCGCTGCCGACGCTTCAGGCGATGGGCAACGGCGAGACGCTATTCGTCAGCGTCGCAGCGGGCACCACCATCGGCTATTTCGAAAGCGTCCTTGGCGGCGACACACCCATCGTGCGGGCCATGCCCAATACCCCCGCCGCCATCTCCAAAGGGATCACCGCCATCGTTGGCAACGCCAAGGCGGGCAGCCGGTCTTTGGATGAGGCCGAGACCCTGCTCAGCGCCGTGGGTGAAGTCGTGCGTCTGACCGAAGAGGCGCAGATCGACGCGGTCACGGGGGTCAGCGGCTCGGGCCCAGCCTATGTCTTTCACATGATCGAATGCATGGCCGCCGCCGGTGTGGCCCAAGGCTTGCCCGAAGAACTGGCCATGCAATTGGCCAAGGCGACCGTGGCCGGGGCAGGGGCGCTGGCGATGCAGGCCGAAGAAGACCCCGCCCAGCTTCGCGTCAACGTGACCAGCCCCAATGGCACCACCCAAGCGGCGCTTGAGGTGCTGATGGATGAGGCCGAGGGCTTCCCGCCTTTGTTGAAACGCGCCGTGGCCGCTGCCGCAGACAGATCGCGGGAGTTGGCCAATGGCTGAGATCACTTTCGACGATTTTCTGAAGGTCGACATTCGCGTCGGCACCGTGACCCGGGCCGAAGCCTTCCCCGAAGCGCGCAAACCGGCGATCAAACTCTGGGTGGATTTCGGCGCTGAGATCGGGGAGCGTAAGACCTCTGCCCAGATCACGGCGCATTATACACCCGAAACGCTGGTGGGGCGGCAGGTCATGGCCGTGGTGAACTTCCCCGCGCGCCAGATCGGGCCTTTCATGTCCGAAGTGCTGGTGCTTGGCCTGCCGGATAAGGACGGAGAGATCGTGCTGTTGTCGCCCGATCAAAAGGTGCCCGAAGGAGGGCGGATGCATTGAAAAAGATACTGATTGCCAGACCCTTGCCCAAAGAGGTCACCGTCACCTTGACGGGCTGCGAAGTAACCGTTCGCGAGGAAACCGCCCCCCTCTCGGCCGATGAAATGCGCGCGGCTTTGCGCGACTATGACGGGGTAATGCCGACCTTGGGGGATGTATTCTCGGCCGAAGTCTTTGCCGATGTGCCCGTTCCGCGCTGCAAGATCCTCGCCAATTTTGGCGTCGGCTATAACCACATCGACGCGGCAGCGGCCCGCGCGGCGGGGGTGGAGGTAACTAACACCCCCGGCGCGGTCACCGATGCGACGGCGGATGTCGCCATGACGCTGATGCTGATGTCCGCCCGCCGCGCCGGCGAAGGGGAGCGGTTGGTCCGCTCGGGCGCGTGGGAAGGGTGGCACCCGACCCAGATGCTGGGGCTGCACCTGACCGGCAAGCGGGTCGGCATCGTCGGCATGGGCCGGATCGGGCAGGCCATCGCGCGGCGGTGTCACTATGGGTTCGAGATGCAGGTCAGTTATTTTAACCGCAGCGCGAAGGAGTTGGATTTCTCGGCCACCCGTGTCGAAAGCCTGACTGCGCTGGCCGAGGCCGTGGATGTGCTTGTCGTTGCCGTGCCCGGCGGCGGTGCCACGCGGCATTTGATCGATGAGACCGTGCTCGGCGCGATGCAGCCCCATGCGCATCTGATCAACATCGCCCGCGGCGATGTGGTGCAGGAGGCGGCGTTGATCGCGGCCTTGCAAGCGGGGCGCATCGGTGGCGCCGGGCTGGATGTCTATGAATTCGAGCCCAAAGTGCCGCAGGCGCTGCGGGATCTCGACAATGCTGTGCTGCTGCCGCATCTGGGCACGGCGGCGCATGAGGTCCGCGTCGATATGGGGCTGATGGCTGTGGCCAATCTACAAGCCTTCATTGACGGAAGCACCCCGCCGAACCGGGTTTAGCCATCGCCCACGGCGGCGCGCCAGTGCTTGCGGCAGAGTGAGACATAGGTCTCGTTCCCGCCGATCTGCACCTGCGCGCCGTCGCGCATCGCTTGCCCTTCGGCGTCGCGGCGCACGACCATTGTGGCCTTCTTGCCGCAATGGCAAATGGTGCGCACTTCGCGCATCTCATCGGCCAGCGCGAGCAGCGTGGCAGAGCCGGGGAAAAGCTCACCACGGAAATCGACCCGCAGCCCAAAGCACATGATCGGCACGCCCAGATCATCCACCGCGCGGGCCAGTTGCCAGACCTGCTCGACCTCAAGAAACTGCGCCTCATCGACAAAGATACAGGCGCAGGGGCCTTGCTCTAACCGGCTTTCGATCTTGGCCAAAAGGTCTTCGCCCGGGGCAAAAGTATCGGCCTCTTGCCCGATGCCGATGCGCGAGGCGATGCGCCCTTCGCCTGCGCGATTGTCGAACTGCGCGGTCAGCAAAAAGGGCACCATCCCGCGCTCCACATAGTTATGCGCCGCCTGTAGCAGCACAGTGGATTTGCCAGCGTTCATGGTGGAGTAATTGAAGTAGAGCTTTGCCATGGGCAGGGTGTTACGCCGCCCATGACAGCGGATCAAGATAGAAACCCCGCCTCGATCTCGCTGGCGGGCGGGGCAAGGCGCGGGCGGTTAACCGCGCTTTTTGACGATGACCGATCCGACGGAATAGCCCGCGCCGAAAGAGCAGATCAGCCCCGTGTCCCCGTCTTGCAGGTCATCGGAATTCTTTGCGAAAGCGATGATCGACCCAGCGGAGGAGGTATTGGCGTAGTCTTGCAGAATGTTGGGCTGTTCGCCTAGCTCAGGCTCCCGGCCCAGCACCTTGCGCCCAATGAAATCGTTCATCGATTTGTTCGCCTGATGCAGCCAAATGCGTTTAAGGTCGTCGGACTCCAGCCCATTGTCGGCCATATGCCCGCCGATATGATCGGCCACCATGGGCAACACTTCCTTAAACACTTTGCGCCCATTCTGCATGAACTGCATATCGCGTCGGTCGCTCAGCCCGTCGGGGCGGGACCGGCGGAGGAAGCCGTTGTTGTTGCGGATGTTGTTGGAGTACTCAGTCGCGCAGCGGGTTGAGATGACTTCGAAACAGGGGCCTTCGACATCTTCGGCACGCTCCAGCAGCGTGGCGGTGGCGACATCGCCAAAGATGAAGTGGCAATCCCGGTCGCGCCATTCGAGGTGGGCGGAACAGATTTCCGGGTTCACCACGAGGGCAGAGCGGATGGAGCCGGAGCGGATCATATCGGCCGCCGCCTGAATGCCGAATGTGGCCGAAGAACAGGCCACGTTCATGTCGAAGGCAAAGCCCTTCACGCCCAGAAGCTCTTGAATTTCGATGGCCACGGCGGGGTAGGCGCGCTCAAGATTGGAGGCCGCGCAGATCACCGCATCCACATCATCGGCGGTCTTTCCAGCGGCGGCGAGCGCCTTTTGCGCAGCATCAACGGCCATTTCCGCCATCAGGGAGGGTTCCTCATCCGCGCGCTGGCGCAGCAGGGGATGCATGACATTGGGGTCCAACACGCCGGATTTGTCCATGACATAGCGCTGCTCGATACCGCTGGCCTTGACGATGAACTCTTCCGAAGAATGCGCCTTGGCCTCTAGGGTGCCCGCGCCGATCGCCTCGGCATTCTCGGCGTTGTAGAGGTCGGCATAGGCGTTGAAGGCTTCGACCAGTTCGGCGTTGGTAATGGTTTGCTGAGGCGTGAAAACGCCCGTGCCGGTGATAGCGGCTTGATACATCGGTGTGATCCCTTTCTCTCCAACGGCGTGGCTGGTCTACTAAAGCTGAGCAGCCCCGGTGGAATTGCAAGGGGCCGTTGTCATGGTCGGCGCACGCTGACGCAGGGGGCAGCAAGGTGCAGGTTCCATACTTTAGCGAAACCGCGCGGGACTTGCCACGGCTTTGAGGTGGCAGGCGTGTGAATGCCGCTACAGTTGAAAAATTTGGTCGCCTATGACGATACGCGCTGGCTTGACTATGCAACCGGCAGGGCGCAGTGATCGCTCGTTAGCAATCATTAATTGAACGAGAACAGACAGATTTTTTTAAGGGCGGCGGCCATTTCGGCGCGTGATTTACAGGTCCATCAATGACGGATGCCGCAGCCTAGAGCACAGAATTTGCTCACGAATTCAACCTCCGAAAAAGAGAGGTGTCATGAGGCGCAAAGTTATTAGTCGAATGCTTTTCGATCGAGTGAAGCGTTTTTCCAAGGACGAGGCCGGCGGGATGCTGGTCCTCATGTTGGTCGTGTTTTTCGGCATTACGATCTTTGGCGGTCTGGCCGTGGATCTGGCGAACCACGAGCGGACGCGGACCACATTTCAGACCCACCTCGACAATGCCGTGCTGGCCGCGGCCAGCCTGTCGCAAAACCTCGACCCCGAAGAGGTCGTGCGCAGCTACCTGACGTCTGCGGGGCTTGACCCCTCCGAGGTGGCGATCGACACGAGCGAAGAAAAGATCGGCGGCATTCTGGTGGGGCGGACGGTCGAAGCCTCGCTTCCCGCCGGGCTGAACACTTATTTCTTCCGGTTTTTCGACATCGACACGCTCGGCATGACGATCACGTCAGAGGCGACCGAGCGGGTGGAAGATATCGAGATTTCGCTCGTGCTCGACGTGTCGGGGTCGATGGGGGAGGAAACCAGCGACCGAAGCGGGATTAAGCTGACCCTGCTTAAGCGCGCGGCCATCGATTTCGTGGAGACAATCCTAAGCGATTCCGAAGAGGGGCGTGTGTCGATTTCGATTGTTCCCTATTCGACGAAGGTTAACGCAGGGGAGGCTCTGCTGGGCCAATATGCAGCAACCACAGAGCATAACTATTCGCATTGCGTAGATTTTGACGCGAATGATTACGGCTCCTTATCAATCGATCCCGACCAACAGATCCAGCGGACCGGACACTTTCAGTTCCAGAGCATGTCGACTTCTGATCGGGATCGTGGCCAGTGGGTTTGCCGTAAAGACGGGGGCTTTGCGATCACGCCACTGTCGGACTCGGTATCGGTACTGAGATCGCAAATTCTTGCCTTGACCGCCGAAGGGTCAACGTCGATCGATGTTGGTGCGAAATGGGGGTTGGCGTTGCTTGACCCCTCCGCGCAAGAGCCAGTGAACGGATTGATCAACGCCGGTTTGGTGGAACCTGAGTTCCAAGGCCGTCCACATCCGCATGGCGCTGAGAACAGCATGAAAGTACTGGTGCTGATGACGGATGGTGAGAACTATCCGGAATATCGACTTGAGCCCGAATATGCATCTGGCGAGTCCGACGTTATCCGCACTGATTACGGTTCGGTCGTGTTTTATACAACGGATTCGGCGGAACGCTCAAACGAGTACGACGGGGATAATTCCTATCCCGAAGCCTACTTTTACGCGACCCATCCTTGGGGGTCCGACCGGATGTGGCATGACACCACACTGCTTAATCATCCTAGTTTAGAGAAATATAAGAGTCAGGGAGAGGAAGAGCGGCTCGACTGGCCCGAGGTTTGGGCAGAGATGTCCCCCTACTACTACGGATATAATCTCTATGGTCGGCGGCGATCGGTGACCTGGTGGGGCGGATCGCAGGTTTGGAGCTCCCTTGCGAGCAGCTTCTGGGCCAACATGCATAACACAATCAGTGCGAGCGAGAAGGACCGGCGGCTGCGTCAAATCTGCGGTGTCGCGAATACCGCTGGGGTCGTGGTCTATTCCATCGGCATGGATGTCGAAAGTACCAACTCACTCAACCTCCTGAAAGATTGCGCCTCATCCGAGGCCCATTACTTCGACGTTCAGGGTTTGGAAATCCAAACCGCATTCGACATGATCGCCGCGTCCATCTCTATGCTGAGGCTGACGAAATGATCCGCTTTCTCAAAGACCGCTTTCGCCGATCCGAGGCGGGCGGGGTCACCGTTGAGTTCGTCATCCTGTTGCCGCTGGTCTTTTACTTCTTCTTCCTCGCGCTTGAGACCGGTCTGTGGAGCGCGCGTGAGATCATGCTGCGCCGTGCCACGAATTTGGCCGTGCGGGACGTGCGTTTGGCGACTGGCGCCACGCCGGGCTATGACGCGATGAAAGCGCTGATTTGCGAGCGTTCGGTATTTGATGCGGGCTGCCTAGAGAATATCCGGATCGAGATGCGCGCCTTGCCGATTGCCGATTGGGCTGACTTGGGCGGCCCTGCGCCTTGCGTGGACCGGGACGAAGATTTCGACCCGGCAAACGGCTTTCTGCCCGGCCAGCAGAACAATCTGATGATGATGCGCGTATGTCGTCTTTTTGAGCCACTTTTGCCGGGGACCGGTTTAGGCCGTCAACTGCCCGAAGGCTCCGACGGGCAATACGGCGTGCGGGTCACCACCGCTTTCGTAACGGAGCCACGCGGATGAGGGCGATTTCTTTAAAGCGTTTTTTCCAGTCCGAAGAGGGCAGCCAGACGCTTGCCTTCTTGGTGCTGCTGCCTTTGCTGGTTTGGTCGATCATGGCGATGCTGACCTTCACGGATGCCTTTCGGGTGCGCGGGATGGCGACCGATGCCACCGCCGTCATCGCCGACAGCCTGTCGCGCCAGACGACGCCAATCACCGCCAATGACCTCTTGGGGCTGCAATCGGTCGCAGAGCAACTCACCGGGTATGAGGTCTCTTTGCGGATCACTCAGGTGCGCTGCATTCTGGACTGTGACAGTCTGGGCCGTCGGATCCTCGCGGTGGATTTCTCGCAGGGGATCGGTCTGGACAGCCTGCTTGATCTCGACTTTATCGCCGGTCTCTCGCGTGAGCGCGTGCCGCTGATGGCCGATGGCGACCGTCTGGTGCTGGTCGAGACAAGTTTTACCCACGAACCGATTGCGCAGATCGGCTTGGAAGCCAAAGAGGTCAGCGTGTCGCATGCCACAAGGATGCGTTTCGCGCCCCAGCTTTGCTGGATAAGGTGCGTCATCAGCTAAGCGGGCACTGCGCCGCCTGAAAAAAGGGGCTGCCCAATGGACAGCCCCGATTTCTTACCCCTGAAGCGCTTTCACACCGATTGCATCCTCGGCCTGCGCCTTGATCGCCAGTGCCGCGGCATGGGCACCTGCGGCGGTGGTGAAGTAGGGGATCTTGTCGTAAAGCGCGATAGAGCGGATCGACTTGCTGTCTTCGACCGCCTGCGCGCCTTCGGTGGTATTCATCACCAGATGTACATCGCCGTTTTTCATCATGTCGGTGATGTCGGGGCGTCCCTCGTAGACCTTGTTCACCACATTGCAGGCATGGCCATTGGCGGTGAGCCATTCCGCGGTGCCGCGGGTGCCGATCAGGGTAAAGCCTTGGTCCAGCAGGATTTCCGCGGCCTCCAGCATGTTTTGGCCCTTGTCGGCGTCCTTGACCGAGAGGAAGGCACAGCCGTTGCGCGGCAGTGGGTTGCCAGCGCCCATCTGCGCCTTGAGGAAGGCGCGGGGGAAGTCGCGGTCCCAGCCCATGACCTCGCCGGTGGAGCGCATTTCCGGCCCCAAAAGCGTGTCGACGCCGGGGAAGCGGGCGAAGGGCAGCACCGCTTCTTTGACGGAGAACCACGGCATGTTCGGGTCGGCCAGTGTCATCGGATCGCCCAGCGGAAGGGTGTCTTCATATGCGGCCTGATCGGGGTAGGGCGGGCGCTGCGGGAAGTTGCTGAGCGGCTCCCCGGCCATGATCCGCGCGGCGATGGAGGCGATGGCGCTGTCCGTCGCTTTGGCCACGAAGGGCACGGTGCGCGAGGCGCGGGGGTTGACCTCAATGAGGTAAATCTCGCCGTCTTTCACCGCGAACTGGATGTTCATCAGGCCCACGACGTTGAGCGCTTTTGCCAGCGCGCGGGTCTGCTCTTCGACCTCTGCGATGATCTCGCGCGGGAGCGAGTAGGGCGGCAGGGAGCAGGCGCTGTCGCCGGAGTGAACGCCCGCCTCTTCGATATGCTGCATGATGCCCGCGACATGCACATTCTCGCCGTCGCAGAGGGCGTCGACATCCAGCTCGACCGCGCCCGACAGGTAGCTGTCGAGCAACACCGGGCTGTCGCCGGACACGACCACCGCATTGGTGATGTAGCGCTCGAGGCTGGCCTGATCGCGGACGATCTCCATCGCGCGGCCACCCAGAACGTAGGAGGGGCGGATCACCAGCGGAAAGCCGATTTCCTTGGCGATTTCCATCGCTTCGGCGTCGGAATGGGCGATGCCGTTGTGTGGTTGTTTCAAGCCAAGGTTCAGCACAAGCTGCTGGAAACGCTCGCGGTCTTCGGCCAGATCGATCATGTCGGGCGTGGTGCCGAGGATCGGGATGCCGGCCTCTTGCAGGCCATTGGCAAGCTTCAAGGGGGTCTGGCCGCCGAACTGAACGATGACGCCGTGCAGCGTGCCGTTCTCCTGCTCGACGCGCAGGATTTCCATCACGTGTTCAAAGGTCAGCGGCTCAAAGTACAGGCGATCCGAGGTGTCATAGTCGGTCGAGACCGTCTCGGGGTTGCAGTTGACCATGATGGTCTCATAGCCCGCGTCGGTGAGCGCATAGCAGGCGTGGCAGCAGCAGTAGTCAAACTCGATGCCTTGGCCGATGCGGTTCGGGCCACCGCCAAGGATGACGACCTTCTTGCGGTCTGATGGCCGCGCTTCGCATTCCGCCTCGCCCATCAGCGGGCTTTCGTAGGTGGAGTACATGTAGGGGGTCTGCGCTTCGAATTCGGCGGCGCAGGTGTCGATGCGTTTGAAGACGGCTTTGACGCCGAGAGCCAGCCGCGCGTCGCGAACCTGCGCCTCGCGGCTGTCAGTCAGCATGGCGAGCCGGGCATCGGTGAAGCCCATCATTTTCAACTCGCGGAAGGTATCTGCATCGTCGGGCAGACCGCTGGCGCGGATGCCCTCTTCGGCTTCGATGATCTCGCGGATCCGGGCAAGGAACCACGGGTCGAACATGGTATGCGCGTGCAGATCGTCGTCGGACATGCCGTGACGCATCGCTTGGGCAATGGTGCGCATCCGGTCAGGGGTCGGGGCCGACACGGCTTTGATCAGCGCCGCCATATTCTCTGGCGCGTCGCCGGGCAGGTCGCTGTTGAGACCGGTGATGGCCACTTCGTCAAAGCCGGTGAGGCCCGATTCCATCGACGCCAGCGCCTTTTGCAGGCTTTCGTGGATGGTGCGGCCGATGGCCATGGTCTCGCCCACCGATTTCATCGCGGTGGTGAGGTAAGGCTCGGCTCCGGGGAATTTCTCAAAGGCGAATTTGGGGATCTTGGTGACCACATAGTCGATGGTCGGCTCGAAAGACGCGGGCGTGACGCCGGTGATGTCGTTGTCGAGCTCGTCCAGCGTAAAGCCCACGGCCAACTTCGCCGCAATCTTGGCGATGGGGAAGCCGGTGGCCTTGGACGCCAGCGCCGAGGAGCGCGAAACGCGCGGGTTCATCTCGATCACGACCATGCGGCCATCGGCGGGGTTCACGGCCCATTGCACGTTGGAGCCGCCGGTCTCTACTCCGATCTCGCGCAGCACGGCGATGGAGTGGTTGCGCATGATCTGGTACTCTTTGTCCGTGAGCGTCAGGGCCGGGGCCACGGTGATGCTGTCGCCGGTATGCACGCCCATCGGGTCGATGTTCTCGATCGAGCAGACGATGATGGCGTTGTCGGCGGTGTCGCGCACCACTTCCATCTCGTATTCTTTCCAGCCCAGCAGCGACTCATCGACGAGGATTTGCCCCATCGGCGAGGCATCCATGCCCGAGCGGCAGTAGAATTCGTAATCCTCGCGGTTGTAGGCCACGCCGCCGCCGGTGCCGCCCATGGTAAAGGCGGGGCGGATGATCGCGGGAAGGCCGACGTATTCCAGCGCCTCAAGGGCGAGGTTCACGCCAGCGGCGAGGTCTTTCTTGCCGTCCTCGCGCTTGGGCGCGGTGACGATGGTGGCTTTGGGGTTTTCGATGCCCAAACGGTCCATCGCCTCGCGGAAGAGCTTGCGGTCTTCGGCCATTTCGATGGCTTCGCGCTTGGCCCCGATCATCTCGACGCCGAATTTCTCAAGCACGCCCATCTCTTCGAGCGCGAGCGAGGTGTTCAGCCCGGTTTGGCCGCCCATGGTGGGCAGCAGCGCATCGGGGCGCTCTTTTTCGATGATCTTGGCGACGATTTCAGGTGTGATGGGCTCGATATAGGTGGCATCGGCGAGCCCGGGATCGGTCATGATCGTGGCCGGGTTGGAGTTGACGAGGATGACGCGGTAGCCTTCCTCTTTCAGCGCCTTACAGGCTTGAGCGCCGGAATAGTCAAACTCGCAGGCTTGTCCGATGACAATCGGCCCCGCACCAATGATCATGATCGACTGGATGTCGGTACGTTTCGGCATGGCGGCCCCCTAAATTTGCAAATTGTCCTGCCTTATAGGCAAGGCGGCTCTGGCTGCAAGGGGGGAATGGCCATCACGGCCCGAGAAATAAGGGTGGCGCTGTGGCTTCACCCCCTCAAGGGCAGCGATCCGGGGGGCCTTAGGGGGCTGCTGAAGGGATCAGCTTGGCTAGTCAGACCCTTCGGTATTAAGGAAGATGCGCAGCGTCGCCTCGAACTCGCGCGGTTTTTCCGCGTGGAGCCAATGCCCCGCGCCGGGAATTTTGGCAAAGCGCGCTTGCGGGAAAAGCGCCTTGATCGCCTCGCGGTGTTCGGGCTGAACATAGTCCGAGGCCCCCCCCGAGAGGAACAGGGTCGGTCCCTCGAACTGCCCGCTCACATCATCGGGCCAGCCGATGATCTTGGGCATCTCAGCCTCGAGTGCGTCAAGGTTCAGCCGCCAGCGTTTTCCGGGCACGTCGAGCGATTGGGTAAAGAAGCTCTGCAACGCGCGCTCTACCCCGGCTGTGGCCAGTTGCGCTTCGGCGTCCGAGCGGCGTTCGATCTGGGTGAGGTCCACGCCGCGCATGGCGTCGATGAACATCTGCTGTGTGTGCCCATAGGTGACGGGCGCGATATCGGCGACGATCACCCGGCGGAGCAGATCGGGCTGGGTCAGCGCCAGCATCATCACCGCCTTGCCGCCCATGGAGTGACCGCAGATGTCCACCGGGCCGCCCAGATGCGTGATAACCTCGGCCAGGTCCTGCGCCATCTCGGGATAGCTATGGGTGTCGTGATGCGGGCTGCTGCCGTGGTTGCGCATGTCCACCGTGACGACGTGGCGATTGTCGGAAAGACGTTTCGCGATGACGCCCCAGTTGCGGCCAGAGCCATAGAGGCCATGAACGATAAACAGGGACGGACGGTCGGCGGCGGCTTCGCCATATTCGGTGTAATTCAACATGCGGTCAAATTACGGGCATTGCAGCCCGGGGACCAGAGCGATTAGATGCGCGCATGATTGACCGCCAAGATTTCAACACCCGCGCCGAGGCGCTGCGCCCCCTGTTCGAGGATCGGCTGCGCATCAAAGCCCGCGATCTGCGCGAGGCGTTTCACCGCGCCGGACCGGAACTGCCGCGCGGCATTCGCGGCGATGGGGTGTTGCTGAGCAAGACCGAGCATCTGGTCGCAAACCCTCATATCGCCCGCCAGCTGGAGGATGCCCCCGTTTGGGCGGCCTTCAACCGGGTCACGGCGCATCTGCGTGAGATCGACCCCAAGGCCCGGCGGCGCGGGATCATTCTGGATCGTTTGGCGGGAGTGGCCTTTAACATTCTCGTGGTTTTCGTGGGCTTCGTGATCTGGCTTTGGTGGCGCGGCTACGTTTAAGCCGCCGCGCCCAAGGGCTTAGGCCGGGTCGTAATCCGCGTCCGTCACCTTTTCCATCCATTCGACAGCCTCGCCGACCTGCGCCTCTTGCAGGGCGATATGGGTCATGGCGCTGTCTGGCGCGGCGCCGTGCCAGTGTTTCTCTCCGGGGCCGAACCAGACGACATCGCCTTTGTTAAGCGTTTGCACCGGGCTGCCCTCGGTCTGGGCGCGGCCGGTGCCTTCGGTGACGATCAGGGTCTGGCCCAAGGGGTGGACATGCCACGCCGTGCGCGCTCCGGGTTGGAAGGTCACCGTCACCCCGCGCAGGCGGGCGGGGGCCGGGGCAGAGATCAGCGGGGCCATCTCGACCTCTCCGGTGAAGTAATCTTCGGGGCCGGGTTCAGAGGGGCGGCTGCCTTTGGGGTGAATGATCATGCGGTTCTCCTTTGCAGAAGAATGTGGCGCGGGGGGAGGGGATCGGCAAGGGGGAGCGTGACAGAGCATCAGAGGGCAGCGCCCGCCCATGGGGCGGTCGGGCGCTGCCCGGCGGCGCAGGGCGCCTTGATTCCGGGCAAAGAAAGGCCCCCGCATCGCTGCGAGGGCCAAACTTCTCAGAGGTTCGGATACATCGGGAAACGCTGGCACAGCGCTTCGACTTCGGCGGCGACTTTCGCCTCAACCTCGGCATTGCCTTCAGCACCATTGGCCGCAAGCCCGTCGACCACTTCGATGATCCAATCGGCGATCTGGCGGAACTCGGCCTCACCGAAGCCGCGCGTCGTGCCCGCGGGGGAGCCGAGACGGATGCCAGAGGTTACCATCGGCTTTTCGGGGTCAAACGGCACGCCGTTCTTGTTGCAGGTGATATGCGCCCGGCCCAGAGCCTTCTCGGTGTCATTGCCCTTCACGCCTTTGGGGCGCAGATCGACCAGCACCACATGGGTGTCGGTGCCATGTGTCACGGTGTCGAGGCCGCCTTTGATCAACTGATCCGACAGCGCTTGCGCGTTGGCGATGACCTGCTTGGCGTAGGTTTTGAACTCGGGGCGCTGTGCTTCGCCAAAGGCCACGGCCTTGGCTGCGATCACATGCATCAGGGGGCCACCCTGAATGCCGGGAAAAATCGCCGAGTTGATCTTTTTCGAGATCGCTTCGTCATTGGTCAAGATCATGCCGCCGCGCGGGCCGCGCAGGGTTTTGTGGGTGGTTGTGGTGGCCACATGCGCATGCGGGAAGGGGGAGGGGTGCTCACCCGCCGCCACGAGGCCCGCGAAATGCGCCATGTCGACCAGCAGGTAGGCGCCGACGCTGTCGGCAATCTCACGCATTTTGGCAAAGTCGATCTGGCGTGGAATGGCGGAGCCACCGGCGATGATCATCTTGGGCTTATGCTCAGCCGCCAGTTCGGCAACTTGATCGTAATCCAGCAGGTTGTCCTGCTTGCGCACGCCGTATTGTACAGCGTTGAACCATTTGCCGGATTGGTTCGGCTTGGCCCCGTGGGTCAGGTGACCCCCGGCATCAAGGCTCATACCCAGAATGGTGTCGCCGGGTTGCAGCAGCGCGGTAAAGACACCTTGGTTTGCTTGGCTGCCCGAGTTCGGCTGGACGTTGGCGAATGCGCAGTCGAACAGCGCGCAGGCGCGTTCGATAGCAAGGTTCTCGGCCACGTCGACATGCTCGCACCCGCCATAATACCGACGGCCCGGATAGCCTTCGGCGTATTTGTTGGTCATGATGCTGCCCTGCGCCTCAAGCACCGCAGCAGAGACGATGTTCTCGCTGGCGATCAACTCGATCTCGTCGCGCTGGCGGCCCAGTTCGGCATCAATCGCAGCGGCGAGGGCCGGGTCGGAATCAGCAAGAGATTTGGTGAAGAAATCGGACATCAGGGGATCCTCATTGGGGCTGGTTTCGCGTGTTGCCTATCGGAAACGCGGGCCGAGGTGAAGGCTGTAAACCGACAGGTTGCAAGATATGTGCGTCAACACTGGTGGCGCGCGGAATAATGTGATTGTTTTGGCCCCAAACGCCGATGATCGGAAACTTCGCCGGAATGAGCCTGCTGACATGTCTCTAAAGATCGCTTTTGTGGCTAGCCGGGCCAGCGTGGCCCAAACGGCGCGGGCCGCTTTGATCGGACGCTATGGTGACGTATCCCTGCGTCAGGCTGAGGTGATCGTGGCCTTGGGGGGTGACGGTTTCATGCTGCACACGCTGCACAGCACCCAAGACATGGACGCACCGGTCTATGGGATGAACCGCGGCACCATCGGCTTTTTGATGAACGCTTACCGCGAGGGCGACCTGCAAGCGCGGCTGGCGGCGGCGGAAGAGGCGGTGATCAACCCTCTGGTCATGCGCGCCACCCATATCGACGGGACCATCTCGACCGCGCTGGCGATCAACGAGGTGTCCCTGCTGCGCGCCGGGCCGCAGGCGGCCAAGTTGCGCATCACGATAGACGGGCGGCAGCGGATGGAGGAACTGGTCTGTGATGGGGCGCTGGTGGCGACGCCTGCGGGCTCCACCGCCTATAACTATTCCGCGCATGGGCCGATCCTGCCAATTGGTTCGGATGTGCTGGCCTTGACCCCGATCGCCGCCTTCCGCCCACGCCGCTGGCGCGGGGCGTTGCTGCCGAAACGGGCGACGGTGCGCTTTGACGTGCAAGAACCGCAAAAACGCCCCGTGATGGCGGATGCCGACGGGCAATCGCACCGCGATGTGACCACGGTTGAGGTCTCTTCGGATCCAAGCGTAAGCCATCGGATCCTCTTCGATCCCGGTCATGGGTTGGAAGAGCGGTTGATCTCGGAACAGTTCAACTAACGTCCCCCGTCACTGCGGCCCTGCAGACGGCGTCTTTCCGCCTCTGCGCTCCTCGGACAGGGAACCCTGACTTCGCGCCAGCGTTGTACCTGCAAGAGCGGGACAATCCCGCATCTTCACAGCCTGTGAAAGGAGACCTGACATGAATTGGGACCGTATCGAAGGCAATTGGAATCAGATGACCGGCGCGGTGAAATCGCAATGGGGTGATCTGACCGATGATGAAATCACCGAAGCGCGCGGCAACCGCGAGCAGCTGGTGGGTAAGATTCAAGAACGCTATGGCATCGCCAAAGATGAGGCCGAGCGTCAAGTCGATGACTTCGCTGCGAAATACTGATTTTCGTAGCTGGCATTAAAAAAAGGCGACCCCCTCGGGGGTCGCCTTTTGCGTTTCAAGAGAGGCTCAGGCCTCGTGCCAAGCGCGGTCGCCCTTGTCGTCTTTCACGCGGGTCGGCAGGCCAATGTCATCCAGCAGACCGAACAGCGGCTTGGGGTCCAGTTCTTCGACATTGACCATGGTGCCGCCATCATAGGTGCCATCGGCGATCAGCATCGCAAAGGCCACGGGCGGCACGCCTGCGGTGTAGGAAATGCCTTGGCTGCCGACCTCGTTATAGGCTTCCTTGTGATCGGCGACGTTGTAGACAAAAACCTCAACCTCTTCGCCGTCCTTCACGCCTTTCACCAGATCACCGATGCAGGTTTTGCCGGTGTAGTTCGGCGCAAGGCTCGACGGGTCGGGGAGTACGGCCTTCACCACTTTCAGCGGCACGACCTCAAGCCCTTCGGCGGTGGTCACAGGCTGTTCGGAGAGCAAGCCGAGGTTTTGCAGCACGGTGAACACATTGATGTAGTGATCGCCAAAGCCCATCCAGAAGCGCACGTCGGCATGGGGGTAGTTCGCGGCCAGCGAATGCACCTCATCATGGCCCGACATATAGGCTTTCTGCTTGCCGACGACGGGCAGATCCCATTCGCGGCCCACTTCGAACATCTTGTTCTCTTGCCACTCGCCTTCTTGCCAGCTGTAAACGGTGCCGGTGAATTCGCGGAAGTTGATTTCGGGGTCGAAGTTGGTCGAGAAATACTTGCCGTGGTCGCCTGCGTTGATGTCGACGATGTCGATGGATTTGACCTCGTCCATGAACTCATCAACTGCGAAACGGGCGAAGGCGTTGACCATACCCGGATCAAAGCCAGCGCCTAGAATCGCGGTCACACCCGCCTCGGCGCAGGCCTCGCGGCGCTTCCATTCGTAGTTGCCATACCACGGCGGGGTCTCGCAGATCTTGCGGGGGTCTTCGTGGATCGCGGTGTCGATATAGGCGGCACCGGTGTCGATGCAGGCCTGCAGCACGGTCATGTTCACGAAAGGCGAGCCCACGTTGATCACGATCTGGCAGCCGGTTTCCTTGATCAGGGCGGCGACAGCGGCGGTGTCCATGCCATCGACTTCGTGCGCCTTGAACACGCCGTCCTGTTTCATCGCGTTTTTCTCATGCACGCTGGCGATGATCGCCTCGCATTTGGAAACCGTGCGGCTGGCGATATGAAGCTCACCCAAACGATCATTATTCTGAGCGCATTTATGCGCCACAACCTGTGCGACGCCGCCCGCGCCGATGATAAGAACATTGCGTTTCATAGTTTTGACCTCTTTCTTGTCACGACAGGGCGGCGGCGAAATCGTCATAGTCGAAATCGCGCACCATTCGGGTGGTTCCGTCCAACTCGCGTACTGCGATGCCGGGCATTTTGACGCCGTTGAACCAGTTTTTCTTGACCATCGTGTAACCGGCAGCGTCTTGGAACGAGAGGCGGTCGCCCGCCTTTAGCGGCGCGTCAAAACGGAACTCGCCAAAGATATCGCCGGCAAGGCAGGACTTGCCGCAGATCATCCATTCGTGGTCGCCGGTGTCGGGCGCGATCTTGGCCGGTTCGCGGTAGATCAGCAGGTCAAGCATATGTGCCTCGATCGAGCTGTCGACGATGGCGAGGTTCTTGCCGTTGTGCATCGTGTCGAGCACGGTGACCTCCAGCGTCGCAGCCCCGGTAATCGCGGCCTCGCCCGGCTCCAGATAGACCTGCACGCCAAAGGCTTCGGCGAAGGATTTCAGCCGCAGCGCCAGATCATCAAGTGGGTAGTCCGCGCCGGTGAAATGGATGCCGCCGCCAAGGCTGATCCAGTCCATCTTGTGCAGCACAGCGCCAAAGCGGTCTTCGATCAGGGTCAGCATCTCGTCGAAACGCGCGAAGTCATCATTCTCGCAATTGTTGTGGAACATCAGCCCGGCGATCCGGTCTGCGACCGCGTCGATCGCCGCAGGGTCGTGTTCACCCAGACGGCTAAAGGGCCGCGCGGGGTCGGCCAGATCGAAGTCGGAGGTGGAGACGCCGGGGTTCACCCGCAGCCCCCGGATATGCCCGCGCGACTGCGCGTCGAATTTATCGAGCTGGCCGATGGAGTTGAAGATGATCTTGTCGGCGTGGCCCAGCACCTCGTCGATCTCATGCTCGGCATAGGCGACGGAATAGGCGTGGGTCTCACCGGGGAATTTCTCGGCCCCCAGCCGCACTTCGTAGAGCGATGAGGAGGTCGAGCCGTCCATATACTCCGACATGAAGTCGAAGACCGACCAAGTGGCGAAACACTTCAGCGCCAGCAGGCAACGCGCGCCCGAAAGCGCGCGGAGGCGGGCGATCTTCTCCATATTGTCGCGGAGATTGGCCTTGTCGATCAGGTAATAAGGTGTCTGCACGTCGAAAACCTTTCTGCGCGGCCGGAGGGCATGCTCCGGGAGGGAAAAGACCCACTGGATGTGCTGTCGTGGTTGGCCCCGCTGCGGGGCATTTCCGAGGGCGCTTCGCATATTTCGCGCAAGCAGCGCAATTGTAAAAAAACGCGCGGGCAGGCAAGCCCGTGCGTTTCCTTGGGTGAGAGTTTAGCGCCAGACCTGCGCAGGTCCACCGCCTTGAGGTTTATTGGTCAGGCCTGCGGGTAGCCGATGCCTTTCAGCGCGTCACGAATCTCGTCCAAGATTGCCGGGTCGTCGATGGTTGCGGGCGGCTTGAAATCCTCTCCATCGGCGATTTTCACGATGGTCGCGCGGAGGATTTTGCCCGATCGGGTCTTGGGCAGGCGGTCCACCACAATGGCCTGTTTAAAGGCGGCGACGGGGCCAATCTGCTCGCGCATCCGGGTGACGCATTCCGCGACGATTTCTTCATGCGGGCGGTCGACGCCCTTGGTAAGGCACAAAAAGCCCACGGGCGACTGGCCCTTGAGGTCATCGCTGACCCCCACCACGGCGCATTCGGCCACATCGGGGTGGCCCGCCAAGACCTCTTCCATCGCCCCGGTCGACAGCCGGTGGCCTGCCACGTTGATCACGTCATCGGTGCGCGCCATAATCCAGACATAGCCGTCTTCATCAATCCGGCCTGCATCGCCGGTCTCATAATAGCCGGGGAAGGTGGTGAGATAGGATTTGCGAAACCGGTCTTCGGCGTTCCACAGGCCGGGCAGGGTGCCGGGGGGCAGGGGGAGCTTGATGGCAATCGCGCCCAACTCTCCAGCAGGCAGGGGTTCGCCGCGCTCATCAAGAATTTCCACGTCATAGCCGGGCATCGGCACGGTGGGCGAGCCGACCTTGACCGGCAGCGCCTCAAGCCCCGCCGGGTTGCCGACAATGGTATAGCCGGTTTCAGTCTGCCACCAATGATCGTAGACCGGCTTGCCCAGCTTTTCTTGCGCCCATTCGACGGTATCCGGATCGGCCCGTTCCCCCGCGAGGTAAAGCGCACGCAGGCTCGATAGATCGTATTTCTTGATCTCCTCGCCCTTGGGGTCTTCGCGTTTTACGGCGCGGATCGCGGTGGGGGCGGTGAAGAAACTCGACACGCCATGCTCTTCGATCACCCGCCAGAAGGTGCCTGCATCGGGGGTGCCCACGGGCTTGCCCTCGAACACAACGGTGGTGTTTCCCGCAATCAGCGGCGCATAGCAGATGTAGCTGTGGCCCACGACCCAGCCCACGTCTGACGCGGCCCAGAAAACCTCGCCCGGATTGACGTTATAGATGTTTTTCATCGTCCAGTTCAGCGCCACCAGATGCCCCGCCGTGGGGCGCACCACGCCTTTGGGCGCGCCGGTGGTGCCGGAGGTGTAAAGGATATAGGCCGGGTGGTTCCCCTCAACGGGGACGCAAGGCGCGGGGCGCACGCCGTCTTGGGCGGCATACCAGTCAATGTCCCGCTCGGGGTTCAACTCACAGGGTTTCTGGCCGCGTTGCAGGATGATGCAGGTGTCGGGCTTATGCGTGGCCTGTTCGATAGCCCCGTCGAGCAGGGGCTTGTAATCCACCACCCGCGATGGCTCCACCCCGCAAGAGGCGGCGATGATCGCCTTGGGTTTGCAATCGTCGATCCGCACCGCCAGCTCGCTTGAGGCAAAGCCGCCGAACACCACCGAATGGATCGCGCCAATCCGTGCGCAGGCCAGCATCGCCTCCACCGCTTCGGGGACCATGGGCATATAGATCACCACGCGGTCGCCTTTTTCCACACCTTGCGCCACCAGCGCGCCGGCGAGCGAGGCGACATGGGCCTGCAACTCGCTATAGGTCAGGGTCGATTTATTGCCGGTGATCGGGCTGTCATAGATGATCGCCACACGCTTGCCGTTGCCCTGTTCGACATGGCGGTCCACAGCGTTGTAGCAGGTGTTTACACTGGCATCCGCGAACCACTCATAGATATGGTCGCCCCGGTCATACAGCGCGCGCGTCGGCGCGATGTCCCAATCGATCGTCTCTGCCTGCTCCAGCCAATAGGCTTCCGGATCGGCCTGCCAGCGGTCATAGGTGTCACGGTATCCCATGGTGTTCCTCCTCCTGTTGCACTGTGCGGCAAACCCGCGGGCCGGGTATAGCTGTACTGACGCGCAAATATTTCCAGCCACTCTGGCCGCTTAGAAAGATTTCGGCAAGCGGATCGCTATTGTTCCTGTCAGTTGCGGCGCGTCATGCTAGATTGCCCCGAAACCCTATTACCTTTGGAGCCTGCCCACATGCGTCTCGCCCTTTCTCTGCCCCTTGCTTCCTGCCTCGCCATGGTTGCCGCGCTGCCGGTTGCGGCGCAGGACCGTTCCTTCAACTTTGCCCTGCGCGGCGGGGTGGGGGCGGCACCTGATTATCCGGGCGCCAGCAGCTACCGCGCGACGCCGGATTTGGCCTTTACCTTTGGCTCGTTGGAATGGGGCGGGCGCAAGATCGGTACCAACATCGGCGAAGCGCCCAAAACCGGTTTCGGCTTTACTGGCGCGTTCCGCTATCTGGGCGAGCGTGACAGTTCCGATCACCCCGAACTGGCGGGGCTTGAGGACATCGATGCGGCGGTCGAACTGGGCTTTGGCGTGGTCTACCGCGAGGTGAACTGGCAGGTCTTCGGCAAAGTGCGCCAAGGGTTTGGCGGGCATGAAGGCGTGACCGGCGACATCGGCGCTGACGTGATTTTCCGCCCCGATGAGCGTTGGACCATCACCGCAGGCCCGCGTTTCAGCCTTGGCAATGACACCTATGCCGACACTTATTTCGGCGTCGACACGGCCACACCGACCTTGGCGGCCTATGAGGCCGAAGGCGGCCTGCTGGGGGCGGGCGTCGAAGTGCAGGCGACCTACCGTCTGGACGAGGCATGGGCGCTTGAGGGGGCCGTGGCCTATCAGCATCTGCTGAATGACGCCGCCGACAGCCCGATCACGCAGGCCGGTTCTGATGATCAATGGACCATGCGCATCGGCGTGAGCCGCGCGTTCAACTGGCGGTTCTAAGCGGCATTGCGCCGCCTCTCGGGGCGGCGCGTTGTTTGCGACATCTCGGTCGAAAACGGATCAGTTTGCGGCAGGATTCTTGTCATGATGAGGTTAGGCGCGGCATGAGGCCAGCGCCCCTCGCATGACAAAGGGCCCGACCATGGGTGACAAAATCAGCAACAAGAAGAAGCAAGCCAAGGCCGCGGCAAAACCCGCCGCCAAGGCCCCGTCCTCCGTCGCGGACATCAAACCCGCCACGCCCCGTAAATAAACTTATCCCCGACCACGCAGCGCCGTCCCCCGAAGGGGGCGGCGTTTTGCTTGGGGGCTTAGCCGTAATGCGCGACCGGGGTGCCCGCGATGGCGCCCACATTGAGCAGCCCGCGCGCGGTGATCGAGGGCGATACGATATGCGCCCGGTTGCCCATCCCCATCAGGATCGGCCCGACCTCAAGCCCATCGCCCTTCATTTTCAGGATGTTACGCACGCCCGAGGCGGCATCGGCATGGGCGAAGACCAGCACATTGGCGGCCCCTTCCATCCGGTTGCAAGGCAGCAGCCGCGCGCGCAATTCTGGATCAAGCGCGGTGTCGATGTTCATCTCGCCTTCATAGACGAAATCGTGGTTGCCTGCGTCGAGGATTTGCAGCGCCGCGCGCAGACGTTTGCCCGACCCTTCGCCCTGATTGCCAAACTGGCTTTGCGAACACAGCGCGACTTTCGGCTCAATCCCAAAGCGCCGGACGTGGCGGGCAGCCCCGATGGCGATCTCGGCGATCTGTTCGGGGGTGGGGTGTAGGTTCACCTGCGTATCCGCGATGAAAAGCGGCCCGTCTTCGAGAATCATCATCGAAAGCGCGCCATGCGGGCGGAAACCGTCGCGGCCCAGCACCTGATTGACGTAGTTCAGATGCCAGCCAAACTCGCCAAAAGTGCCGCAGATCAGGCTGTCGGCCTCTCCGCGATGCACCATGACCGCGCCGATGGCGGTGGTGTTGGTGCGCATGATCGCCCGCGCGATGTCGGGACTGACGCCGCGGCGGCACATCAGGCTGTGATAGGTCTCCCAATAGTCGCGGTAGCGCGGGTCGTTTTCGGGGTTCACCAGATCGACGTTCTGACCCAGTTGCAGGTTCAGCCCGGCCTTTTCGATGCGCCGTTCGATCACCTCGGGGCGGCCAATGAGGATGGGCCGTTCCACCGTCTCTTCGATGATCGCTTGCGCTGCGCGCAGCACGCGCTCGTCCTCGCCTTCGGCAAAGACCAGACGGCGGGGGGAGGAGCGGGCGGATTCAAAGACCGGGCGCATGATCAGCGCGGATTTGAACACCGACCCGTCGAGTTTGCGTTTATAGGCGTCGAGGTCTTCGATGGGCCGCGCCGCCACGCCCGTCTCCATCGCGGCCTTGGCCACGGCAGAGGATACCACACCGATGAGGCGCGGATCGAAGGGTTTCGGGATCAGGTATTCCGCGCCAAAAGTCAGTTGCTCGCCCTGATAGGCTGCTGCCGCCTCGGCACTTGTCGTCGCGCGGGCGAGGGCGGCGATACCATCGATACAGGCGATCTTCATCTCGTCGTTGATCGTGGTCGCGCCCACATCCAGCGCGCCCCGGAAGATGAAGGGGAAGCAGAGCACGTTGTTGACTTGGTTGGGAAAATCGCTGCGCCCTGTGGCGATAATCGCGTCGGGTGCCACGGCGCGGGCAAGATCGGGTAGAATTTCGGGCGTCGGGTTCGCCAGCGCAAAGATGATCGGGCGTTTGGCCATCTTCGCGACCATTTCAGGCGACAGCACGCCGGGGCCCGACAGGCCAAGAAAAAGGTCCGCCCCGTCGATCACATCGTCCAGCGTGCGCAGATCGGACTTCTGCGCATATTCCGCTTTGCTGGGGTTCATGTCCTCGGTCCGGCCTTCATAGACCAGCCCGTTGATGTCACACAGCCAGACGTTCTCGCGCTTCACGCCCAGCTTTAGCAGCATGTTGAGGCAGGCGATCCCCGCCGCCCCGCCACCGGTCGAGACGATCTTGATGTCCTCGAACTTCTTACCCGCCACATGTAGCGCGTTTTTCGCAGCCGCGCCGACGACGATGGCGGTGCCGTGTTGGTCATCGTGGAAAACGGGGATGTTCATTCGCTCACGGCAGATTTTCTCGACGACGAAACAATCGGGGGCTTTGATGTCTTCGAGGTTGATCGCGCCGAAACTCGGCTCCATCGCGCAGACGATCTCGGCCAATTTTTCGGGGTCGGCTTGGTCCAGCTCGATGTCGAAACAGTCGATATTGGCGAATTTCTTGAAGAGCACGGCCTTGCCCTCCATCACCGGTTTCGAGGCCAGCGCGCCGATATTGCCCAGCCCCAGCACCGCGGTGCCATTGGTGACCACGGCCACCAGATTGCCGCGCGAGGTATAGCGGGCGGCGGTGTCGGGGTCGTTCTTGATCTCGATGCAGGCCTCGGCCACGCCGGGCGAATAGGCGCGCGCCAGATCGCGGCCATTGGCCAGCGGTTTGGTCGCGCGGACCTCCAGCTTACCGGGCCGGGGGTGTTCGTGGTAGTCCAATGCTGCTTGGCGCAAGTTGGGGGTGTCGGACATCGTTCATGCTCCTCCCGAATAATGGTTTAGCGTTAAACTAATTTTTGCGCGCAAGCAAAGCGGCATTTGGGCGGGTCGGTCTTGGCGGCGGGTGGCTTTGCCCCAGCGTCGTCCTTGCAGGTCATTTTACGCAGGCTTTATGAGGCGATTGAGGTGACATGTGGTTTTGCATCGCACAGGGCGGGGCAATTTCCTATAGTCCGAGAAAAGGGGAGAGCCTAATGACTGATTTGCGCGAAGCGGCTGTGATGGTGCGGGAAAATGCCCATGCGCCCTATTCGAATTTCAAGGTCGGTGCGGCGATCCGCACGGCGTCGGGCGCGGTATTCAGCGGCTGCAATGTCGAAAACGTCGCCTACCCGCAGGGCACCTGTGCCGAGGCTGGGGCGATTGCCGCCATGGTCGCAGCGGGCGAGCGTGACATCGCCGAGGTCTATGTGGTGGCGGGCAGCGATCTGCCGGTGACCCCCTGCGGCGGCTGCCGTCAGAAACTGGCCGAGTTTTCGGGCGACAAGGTGTCGGTGACCATGGCGACCGTGGCGGGCAAAGAGCAGCAGATGACCATGGGCGACCTGCTTCCGGGGGCCTTTGGCGCCGCCCATATGCAGGGTTAACCTCATGAGCGCGCGGGACATTCTGGCGCGGCTGCGCCATGGAGAGGCATTGGACGCAGAGGCGCTGACGTGGATGGCCCGAGCGCTGGCCGACGGCCGTGTCAGCGACGCGCAGGCCGGGGCCTTTGCCATGGGCATCTGCCTCAATGGATTGGACCAGCAGGGCCGGGTGGCCTTGACCCTTGCGATGCGCGATTCGGGGCAGGTGTTGGACTGGGATTTGGACGGTCCGGTGCTCGACAAACATTCCACAGGCGGCGTGGGCGATTGCGTGTCGCTGATCCTTGCCCCGGCGCTGGCGGCTTGCGGCGCTTACGTGCCGATGATCTCGGGCCGGGGTTTGGGGCACACGGGCGGCACGCTGGATAAGCTGGAGGCGATCCCCGGCGTTAGCACGCAATTGGAAGAGGCACAGTTTCGCGCGGTCGTGCGGGAGGTGGGCTGCGCCATCGTCAGCGCCAGCGGCGACATCGCCCCGGCGGATCGGCGGCTTTATGCGGTGCGGGATGTGACTTCGACCGTGGATTCGCTCGATCTGATCACCGCCTCGATCCTGTCGAAAAAGCTCGCCGCTGGGCTGGATGGGCTGGTGCTGGATGTAAAGGTCGGCTCGGGCGCTTTCATGAAAGAACTGTCGCAGGCGCGCGCCTTGGCCGAAGCGCTGAGCGGCACCGCCACGGCGGCGGGTTGCCCCACAACGGCGGTGATCAGCGACATGAACCAGCCGCTGGTGCCGAGCCTTGGCAACGCGCTGGAAGTGGCCGAGGTGATGCGGGTGTTAACCGGAGCGGCCACCGGGCCAATCCTTGATGTAACGGCTGAACTGGGGGGCGGTCTGCTCGCCAATGGCGGACTGGCCGCGAGTGCCGAGGCCGGGGCCGATGCCCTGCGCGCGGCGGTCCGCGATGGCCGCGCATTGGAACATTTCACTCGGATGCTGAGCGCCATGGGCGCGCCCGCCGATTTCGCCGAAAACTGGGGGCGCATCCTGCCCAAAGCTCCGGTGATCCGCGCTGTGCCTGCGCCGCGCGGCGGCACCGTCAGCGAGATCGACGGCGCGGCGCTTGGGATGGCGGTGGTCAATCTTGGCGGTGGCCGGGTGATTGAAGCGGACCAGATCGACCCGGCAGTGGGCCTGTCGGAAGTGCTGCGCTTGGGCGATGAGGTCCCTGCGGGCCAGCCCTTGGCACTGATCCATGCGGCGGGGCCAGAGGCGGCGGATGCGGCAGAGGCGGCGGTTTTGGCGGCAATTACGCTGGGCGATACGCCGATCAAAGCGCCGGAATTGATTTTGGAAAGGATCGGCTGATGGGACGTGCATTCTTGGTCGTGATCGATTCCGTGGGCATCGGCGGCGCGCCGGACGCCGGGGATTTCTTTAACGGCGATCTGCCCGATACCGGGGCCAACACGCTGGGCCATATCGCGCAGTCCTGTGCCGCGGGAGAGGCCGAAGAGGGCCGCAGCGGACCGCTTGTCCTGCCGCATCTTGACCGGTTGGGGCTGGGTGCCGCGCTGACGCTCGCCAGCGGGATGGAAGCGCCGGGTTTGGGAGCGACCCCAGAGGGCCGCTGGGGTGCTGCGACGGAGGTTTCGCAGGGCAAGGATACCCCTTCGGGTCATTGGGAATTGGCGGGGTTGCCGGTGCCTTGGGCTTGGCAATACTTCCCGGATGAAACACCGGCCTTTCCGGCCGACCTGACCGAAGAGGTCGCGCGGCTGGCGGGCACCGATGGCATCTTGGGCAATTGTCATGCCTCGGGCACGGCGATCATTGAGCGGCTGGGGGCGGCGCATTGCGAAAGCGGCTGGCCGATCTGCTATACCTCAGCCGACAGTGTTTTCCAGATCGCCGCGCATGAAGAGACCTTTGGCCTCGACCGTTTGCTGAAGCTTTGCGAAGACATCGCACCCCGCCTGCATGAGATGAAGGTGGGCCGTGTCATCGCGCGGCCTTTCACCGGCGAACCGGGCGCATTCCAGCGCACCGCGAACCGCCGCGACTATGCCATCATGCCGCCGAAACCAGTGCTGACCAATTGGGTGCAAAACGCCGGTGGGCGGGTCTACGCGGTGGGCAAGATCGGCGACATCTTTACCATGCAAGGCATTGATGAATTGCGCAAAGGGCCGGATGCCAAGCTGATGGAACACCTGCATGATCTGGTGGAAGAGGCCGAAGACGGCAGCCTGACCTTTGCCAATTTCGTGGAGTTCGACAGCCTTTATGGTCACCGCCGCGATGTGTCGGGCTATGCCCGCGCGTTGGAGTGGTTCGACACCGAGATCGGCAAGGTGATCGCCGCGCTGCGCGAGGGGGACATGCTGGTCGTGACGGCGGATCACGGGAATGATCCGACATGGGCAGGCAGCGATCACACGCGCGAAAGGGTGCCGGTGCTGGTCGCCGGGACCGGGGCAGGGGAGCTGGGTCAGATCGGCTTTGCCGATGTGGCGGCGCTTGTCGCCGGGCATCTGGGGGTAAAGGTGCCCGCCTAGCCGCGCAGCCTTTGCTTGCGAGCGGGGCGCTTGTGCGGCTAGAAGCGAGGCAAATAAAGGAGCCTGCCGCATGACCGATACCCCCAATCATCTGACGATCGTTGACCATCCGCTGGTGCAGCACAAACTGACCATCATGCGCGACAAAACCACCTCGACCGCCGCCTTCCGGCAATTGCTGCGCGAGATCAGCCAGCTTTTGGCCTATGAGGTGACGCGCGGCCTGCCGATGACGACCAAACGGGTCGAGACCCCGATGCAGGAGATGGACGCGCCGACGCTCGACGGCAAGAAGCTTGCGCTGATCTCGATCCTGCGGGCGGGTAACGGGCTGATGGACGGGGTTCTGGAGCTGATCCCCTCGGCACGGGTCGGTTTTGTCGGTCTCTACCGTGACGAAGAGACACTGCAGCCGGTGCAGTATTACTTCAAGGTGCCCGAGGCGATGGAAGATCGTCTGGTCATTGCCGTGGATCCGATGCTGGCCACCGGCAACTCCTCGGTCGCGGCGATCAACCTGCTGAAAGAGGCCGGGGCCACCAACATCATCTTCCTTTGCCTGCTCGCCTCGCCCGAAGGTGTGGCCACGATGAAGGCCGCGCATCCGGACGTGCGCATCGTCACGGCCTCGCTGGATGAGGCGCTGAACGAGAAGGGCTATATCATTCCGGGTCTGGGCGACGCGGGCGACCGGATGTTCGGCACAAAGTGATCCGGTAAGTTTCGCTATTCAGCGCGTGGTGCTTTACTCAGGCCGCGCGCTGAGGCATCGTTCTACTAGATAGTGTGGGGGCATTAGATGACACTTACCAAAAGTATTGCCATGGCAGTGATCGTGGCCGCTTTGGGCGTCGGCGGATCGCAGACCCAAGCGCAAGACAGCCGCAGCCAGCCAGCGGAGTTTCCGCCGTCTTCCTACAAGGGCAAGCAATATGTCGACAGCGCGGGATGTGTGTTCATCCGTGCGGGCATCGACGGCGATGTGTCATGGGTCCCCCGCATGAGCCGCGCGCGCCAGCAGATCTGTGGTTTCCAGCCCACGAACGGCGTGCAAGTGGCGGCTGCACAGGCGACAACAGCAGCGAAGACCAAGGTCGAAGCCGCCCCCGCCAAAACGCCGCCGACCCGCGTCGCCGAAGTGCAAGCGCCCAAGGTGAAACCGCAAGCCCCCGTGGCCCGGCCCGCACCGCAAAAGGTGGTGCGCCGTGTGGCTCCGGCCCCGGTTCGCGCATCCGCCCCCAAAGTCGTGCGCGAAACCGCACCGCGCCCCGTGCCCGTGGTGCCGAGCAAACCCGTCGCTCTGGCTGCTCCGGCACCGGCTGGGTTCGTCACCGCTTGCCCCGGCGCTTCGCCTCTGTCGCAGCGCTATATGCGGCGCGGGGATGGCTATAGCGTGCGTTGTGGCCCGCAGGCCGAACCTATCGTGACAGGCCGTCTTGCGCCCACCACCCCACAGCGCGGCACGGCCCCTCAGCCTTACCGTAGCGCAGGGATGATGCCCGGCGTGGCCGCAGCGCCCGCACGTGTCGTCGCCCCCGCCGTGGTTGCGGCGCCGGTGGTCAGCGCGCCGCCTGCCCGGGCCGTGGGCACCCAAACACGGATCGTGCCGAAACATGTGGCGATCAACCGATTGAACACGACAAACGTCAAAGTTCCCCACGGCTATCGTAAGGTCTGGGAGGACGACCGTCTGAACCCGCACCGCGCCGAGCAGACCTTGGAAGGCCGCGCCGATATGCTGCTGGTCTGGACCCAGACCGTGCCGCGCCGTTTGGTGAACAAGGCCACCGGCGAAGATGTGACCGCCAAAGTGCCGCTGATCTACCCCTATCTTGATATCGAAACTCAGCGCCGCAAACTGGGGGTGGTCAAGATTGTTGAACGGGACGGCCAAGTGGTGAAACGTGTTCTGCGCTACCGCAATGCCGCGCCGATCCACCGCGATGCCCGCCCCGTCAAGAGAGCGCCGGTGAAGACCGCGCCGGTTAAGGCTGCACCGGTCTATTCCAGCCGGTCGGCCCCGGCGGCGCAGGTCAGCACCAAGGCAGGCTATGTGCAGGTTGGTGTCTTTGGTAGCCCAGCCAATGCGCAGCGCGCGGCGCGTCAGATCGCATCCATGGGCATGCCTGCCCGCATCGGCAAACAGACACGCGGCGGCAAGACCTATCACAGCGTTCAGGCGGGCCCCATCGCAGGTGGCTCGGCCCAAGCGGCGCTTGGTCAGCTGCGCCGGGCGGGATACCGGGACGCCTATCTGCGCCGCTAAGCGCATTGCAAGGACAAGCAAAAAGGCCAGCCGTGGTGTCCCCCCGGCTGGCCTTTTTCTTTGGCGGATCGTTCAGTCAGCCGCCGCAGATGCTTTGCAGTCGCAGCCAATCGGCATCCAACATCAGCGGCGCGGTCAGCCTGCCGTTCATCGGGTCGCCTTCGATTAGGGGCAGGGTGCTTTCGCCGGTGATGTCGCGGGCAAATGCATAGGGTTTGCTGCGCAACTCGGCCTTGGCAAAACGTGCCAACTGGGCGTCGACTTTCGGTGTCGCGGCGGGGCGCATCAGCAGTTGCTCGGCATAGGCGTCCAGCGCTTCCGAAGAGATATCGCCGGTGGTCAGCAGGCGGAAGTTTTCGCGCAGGCCCACGGCCTCTAGCAGCGCGCGCAGCGGGTCATGTTCGCTGCGTGCCACATCTTCGGTGAGCACATAGCCCGCAGCAACATCGGGTTCTTCGTAATCCTCCAGCACCGCGCGGTCGAGTACGATAAGACGCCCCGGCAGATGCAGGCTGGCGCGGGTCATATCGGGCAGGATCGCCACGCGCCCCACCTCCAAGCGTTTGGTGAGCCGCGACAGCGCGGCACTGCCGCCGGGGCTTTCGCAGGCGGGGCCGGACACCCGTTCAAGCCGCTTCAGCAGCGCCGTGCCCAATGAGACGCGCTTGACCTCTGGGACCACTTTGATCGCGTGATCGCGCAGCGCGCCGGGCATCCAAAAGACCGCCAGCGCCGCCACCACGGCGACAGAGGCGACCATGCCCACCCACCGCAAGCGGCCCGGCTTCGGGCGGCTGCGGTTAATGGCGCGGCGCAGCTTTTCGATGGCCTCAATCATCTCGGTTTCATTGTCGGGCAGTTCCAGCGTCTCTCCCGGATCGCCGTCCGGATGATAGAGCGCGGGGGTCTGGCCGGGATTGGTCCTGTCGACGGCAGCCAGCGACCAATGGGTCAGCGCCTGATCTTTGAGATCGCTGATCACCAGTGTCGCATCACCGATAGAGACGATCACCTCGCGCCGCTGCGCATCGGGCGTGGCGCGCCAAAGGCCCGTCGCTTCGAGCCGGGCGTATTTTGTCAAGGCGGTCATGGGGTTCTGCTGCGGGCCTGTCAGTTTTCGCCACTCTACCACGCGCTGCGGGATCAGCAATGGCAGGTGACATAATGCCCCGCCTTAGAGGTCCGCCGCCTGCTTGCGCAGTTCAAACTTCTGGATCTTCCCGGTGGAGGTCTTGGGCAACTCCCCGAAAATCACCCGCTTGGGCGTTTTGAACCCGGCAAGACGTTCGCGGGCAAAGGCGATCAGCGCCTCTTGGCTGGCCTCCGACCCCGGCTTCAACTCGACAAAGGCGCAGGGCACCTCGCCCCATTTTTCATGCGGTTGGGCCACCACGGCAGCCAGATTGACCGCGCCGTGGCCCATCAGCACGCCTTCGACTTCAACGCTTGAGATATTCTCTCCGCCGGAGATGATGATGTCCTTGGCGCGGTCGGCGATCTGGATATAGCCGTCGGGATGCTGCACCGCGATGTCGCCGGAATGGAAGTAACCGCCCGCAAAGGCTTCGGCGGTGGCCTCGGGGTTCTTGAAGTAGCCTTTCATTACCGCATTGCCGCGGATCATGATTTCGCCCTGTGCGGTGCCGTCGCGCGGGGTCTGGGCCATCTCGGCGTCCATCACCGTGATCTCTTCCATCATCGGCATGGCGATGCCTTGGCGGGCTTTGATCCCGGCGCGCTCAGCCTCGGGCAGCCCGTCCCAATCGCCTTGCCACAGACATTCGGTGACATGGCCAAAGGTCTCGGTCAGCCCGTAGACCTGCGTGACGTTAAAACCCAGTTTCTCGATCTTCGACAAGGTCGCGGGGGCAGGGGGCGCGCCTGCGGTGAAGACTTCGACGGGGTGATCGAAGGCGCGTCGGTTTTCCTCACCCGCGTTGACCAGCATGTTCAGCACGATGGGCGCACCGCCGAAATGGGTGACCCCGTGATCCGCGATGGCGTCATAGATCGCGCCCGCTGTGATGTCGCGGCAGCAGACCAGCGTGCCGCCCAGCAGTGGCATCATCCAAGTGTGGTTCCAGCCGTTGCAGTGAAACAGCGGCACGATCTGCATGAAAACCGGGCGCAGCACCATCTGCCAAGAGACGACCGTGCCCATGGTCATCAGATAGGCCCCGCGGTGGTGATAGACCACGCCCTTGGGCCGCCCGGTGGTGCCGGAGGTATAGTTCAGCGCGAGGCTCTCCCATTCGTCGTCGGGCATGATCCAGCTAAAGTTCGGATTGGCCTCAGCCAGCAGGTCTTCGTATTGCGGATGCCGCCCGCTGGGAGGGAGGCCGACGGCGGGGTCGGGCACTTCGATGATCGCAGGGCATGTGCCGTCCATCCGCGCGCAAGCGTCTTCGGCCAGCGGCAGGAATTCGGTATCGACGAGCAGCACCTTGGCCCCACCGTGGTCGAGGATATAGGCCACCGTTTTAGGGTCGAGGCGGATGTTGATGGTGTTGAGCACGGCCCCGCAGGCCGGCACGCCAAAATGCGCCTCGGCCTGCGCGGGCAGGTTGGGGATCAGGGTCGCGACCACGTCGCCCGGAGCCACGCCGATCTCGGCCAACAAGGCGGCAAGGCGGGTGCAGCGGTCATGGTACTGGGCATAGGTGACGCGGTGGTCACCGTAGATCACCGCGGTTTGCCCGGCGAAGACCTCTGCCGCCCGGCGCAGATGCGACAGTGGCGTTAGCGCCACAAAATTCGCTGCGCATTTTTCAAGCCCGCGCTCATCCGTCATCCACCCCATGTGACCCCTCCCAAGGCATTGGTTGCGATTTGGGGTTGAGTATTGCTGCCGCGACGTGACTTTGAAAAGAGGGCAGGAGCGAAAAGGAGGGCAGATGCAAGACGCAGCGGTGAAATCAGGCTTGGCGGCGCTTTGCGCCGTAAGCGGTATGGCGGCTTTGGGGCTTACGGATAACTTCGTCCCCTTCATAACCGAGCGCGGCTCGCTCTGGCAGTTTCATTTTGTGCGCGGTGTTATGGCGGTGGCCATTCTGATGGTGCTGGCGGCCCTTGGTTTCGGCATCCTGCGGCCAAAGCGGTTCTGGGCCGTGGCGGGCCGCAGCCTGTTTCAGGCCGGAGCCATGTTGATCTATTTCGGCTGTCTGGCCTTTTTGCCCATCGGCGTGGTGGTGGCCGGGCTTTTCACCTCGCCGCTCTTCGTGCTGATGATCTCGGCCCTGTTCCAAGGCAAGCGTGTTGGGCCATGGCGGTGGGGGGCCGTGGCGGTGGGCTTTGCCGGAGCGTTGATGGTGATCCGCCCCGACCCGAGCGATCTTGACCCCGTGGCCTTTCTGCCGCTCTTGGCCGGGGCGCTCTATGCGATCGGCGCCGTGGCGACGCGGGCATGGTGCGAAGGGGAGAGCACGATGGTCATGACCGCAGGCTTTTTCGGCATGTTGGCGGTCATGGGCGGCATCGGTGTCATGGTTTTGCCGGGTGCGGAGGTGGCAGGGCCCGAAGGTTTCGTCAGCCGCACATGGGGGCCGCTGGATGGCGCGATGTGGTTCTGGATTGCGGTGCAAGCGGTAGGCTCGCTCATCGGCATCGGGTTTCTGGTGCGCGGCTACCAATTGGGCGAGGCCGGACATGTCGCCATTTTCGAATACTCCCTGCTGATTTTCGCCAGCTTTTGGGCCTATGTCCTATGGGACCAGCAGGTGCCGCCCATGGGCTTTGCGGGCATGGCGTTGATTGCACTGGCGGGGGCGGTCATCGCGCTGCGCAGTGATGAGCCGTCTACCCTACGCGCGCCGGAGGCGGTGGAGTGATCATCAGCCGGGGCCGTCGCTATGTCTTTGTGCATATCCCCAAAACGGGGGGCACCTCGCTCGCGCTGGCTTTGGAAGGGCGGGCGATGAAGGACGACCTGATGCTGGGTGACACGCCGAAGGCGCTGAAACGGCGGCGGCGGTTGCAAGGCGTGCAGGCGGCGGGGCGGCTCTGGAAACACTCAACGCTGGCGGATGTCGACGGGCTGCTGCGGCCTGAGGAGTTGGATGGGCTGTTTTGCTTCACGCTGGTGCGCAACCCTTGGGACCGGGTGGCGAGCTATTACCGCTGGCTGCGCGGGCAGGGGTTTGATCATCCGGCGGTGGGACTGGCGAAGCAGTCGGATTTCGCGGGGTTTTTGCGGCATCCGCAGACGCAGGCCAGCCTGCGCGCCTGGCCCGCGCGGCGCTATATGGCGGATGCGGCGGGGCGGGAGCGTTGTGATCTCTATATTCGGTTGGAGCATTTCCCAGCGGATGCGCAGCCGTTGTTCGAGCATCTGGGTTTTGAATTGGAATTGCCGCGAGTGAATGCCTCTGAGGGAGCTGCGGCCTATACGCCTGAGTTGCGCGATATTGTGGCGGAGGTTTGCGCCGAGGATATCGCGCGATTTGGCTACGCTGACGACGGCCCCTAGGCCCGGAATCAAGCCGCAGGCGCCGGGCCATCGCCTGCCCGCCCCCCGGTTAGGCGATTTGGCGAGGCTGGGCGGTACTTTGCGGGCACACATCACTGCTGCGCCATAAAGTGGCACGAGGCCACCTTGGATCGCCGACCCGCGGGCAGGCGATGGCCCTCATACCTCTACGAAAAAGGGGCGCCGAAGCGCCCCGATCTCTTATGCTGCCTTGCTGGCGCCCGGGTTGAACCGCCCGTAGAACGACTGGTTCTTCTGGGCCATCTCGCGCAGCAACTCGGGGCATGCAAACCGCTCACCGAACTTCTCGGTCAACTGATCACAACGCTCCGCCGCATAGGGCGCGCCGATCATGTCAAGCCAGCTCAGCGGCCCACCGGACCAAGGCGCAAAGCCCCAGCCAAGGATCGCACCGACGTCACCCTCACGGATGTCCATCAACACGCCTTCTTCCAGCGCGCGCACGGCTTCCAGCGTCTGCGAGAACAGCAGACGGTGCTGCACTTCGATCAGATCGGGCTGTTCCTCGGCCACGGGGTATTTGTCGCCCATGCCCTGCCACAGACCGATCCGCTTGCCCTTGGCGTCATAGCTGTAGAAACCGGCATTCGCCTTGCGGCCCAGACGGCCCTCTTTCTCCATCCAGAACACCAGCGGGTCGATATCGTCGTTGGGATAGTCTGCCCCCATCGCCGCCTTGGTGGCACGGGCAATCTTGGCGCCCAGATCGATCGAGGTCTCATCCATCAACTGCAATGGCCCAAGCGGCATGCCGACGAGCTTGGCCGCATTCTCGATCAGCGCAGGCTCAACACCCTCCTGCACCATGCGCACACCTTCGTTGATGTAGGGAATGATGCAGCGGTTGGCGTAGAAAAAGCGCGCGTCGTTGACCACGATTGGGGTCTTGCGGATCTGGCGCACATAGTCGAGCGCCTTGGCCACGGCCCGGTCGCCGGTCTCAGCGCCCTTGATGATTTCCACCAGCAACATCTTCTCGACCGGAGAGAAGAAGTGGATGCCGATGAACTGCTCCTGACGGCTCGACGCCTTCGCCAGATCGGTGATCGGCAGGGTCGAAGTGTTGGAGGCAAAGATGCAATCCTCGGGGATCACGGCTTCGACCTTCTGGGTCATCTCGGCCTTGACCTTGGGGTCTTCAAACACCGCTTCGATGATCAGGTCGCAGCCCTTGAGCGCATCCAGATCGGTGGTCGCGGTGATCAAGTCGAGCGCTTTGGCCTTCTTCTCTTCGGTCGATTTCTTCCGGGCGATGCCCTTGTCGAAATAGCTCGCGGAATAGGCCTTGCCCTTGTCGGCGGCTTCTTGGGTTTGGTCGATCAGCACGACCTCGATGCCCGCCTGAACCGACACCAGCGTAATGCCCGCGCCCATCATGCCCGCACCCAGCACGCCCAGTTTCTTCACGCGCTGGTCCGGCACGCCTTCGGGGCGCACGGCACCTTTCTCAAGCGCTTCTTTGTTAAGGAAGAGCGAGCGGATCATATTGCCCGAGGAGGGGTTCATCAGCACATTGGTGAACCAACGCGCTTCGATTTTCAGAGCCGTGTCGAAAGGCACCAGCGCGCCTTCGTAGACCGCCGACAAAAGCGCCTTGGCCGCCGGATAGACACCCTGCGTCTTGCCGTTCACCATCGCACTGGCGCCAACAAAGGTCATGAAACCCGCCGGATGATAAGGCGCGCCGCCGGGCATTTTATAACCCTTGGCATCCCACGGCTTCACCATATCGGCGTCCTTGGCATTCAGCACCCAGTCGCGTGCCGCGGCCATCGGGTCTTCGCTGACCTCATCAATAATGCCGGCCTTCTGGGCAGCAGCAGGGGCGACCATTTTGCCTTCCAAGAGGAAGGGCGAGGCCGCCATCGCGCCGAGCTTGCGCACCATCCGCGTGGTGCCACCGGCCCCGGGGAAGATGCCCACAAGGATTTCGGGCAGGCCAATCCGCGCCTTCGGGTTATCCGCCGCAAAGGTGCGATGCGTGGCCAGCGGCAGTTCCAGCCCGATGCCCGCGGCGGTGCCGGGGATCACGCAGGCCACGGGCTTGCCGCCCTTGTTGGTCTTGGGGTCCATGCCCGCGCGCTCGATCTTGCGCAGCAGAGCGTGCATCTGCATCGTGCCCTCGAAAAGCCCCTTGGCCGGATCGTCGCCCGCGTCTTCCTTCATCTTGGCCAGCAGGTTCAGGTCCATCCCCCCGGCGAAAGACCCTTCCTTGCCCGAGGTGATGACGATGCCCTTCACGGCGTCATCGGCCAGCGCGTCGTCGATATGTTTTTCCAGATCGCGCAACCCGTCAAAGGACATCACGTTCATGCTTTTGTCCGGCACGTCCCATGTGATCGTGGCGATGCCGTCGGCGTCTTTATTCAATGTAAAATCGGTCATTCTCTTGCTCCCTTACGCGGCTTACACGCGCTCGATGATGGTGGCGGCACCCATGCCGGAGGCGATGCAGAGCGTGGCGAGCCCCACTTCCTTGTCAGCGCGCTCCATCTCATCGAGCAGAATGCCGATGATCATGGCACCGGTGGCGCCCAGAGGGTGGCCCATGGCGATGCCGCCGCCATTCACGTTCACTTTGCTGTCGTCCACATCAAAGGCCTGCATGAAGCGCAGGACCACGGCGGCAAAAGCCTCGTTGACCTCAAACAGATCGATGTCGCCGATGGTCATGCCGTTGTCCTTCAGGATCTTCTCGGTCACCGGCACCGGGCCGGTCAGCATGATGGTCGGATCGGTGCCGATCTTGGCGGTGGCGCGGATGCGGGCGCGGGGCTTAAGCCCGTGCTGCTCGCCGAACTCTTTGTTGCCGATCAAAACAGCCGCAGCACCGTCGACGATGCCCGACGAGTTGCCCGCGTGGTGGATGTGGTCGATCCGCTCCAGATGCGGGTATTTCATCAGCGCGACCTTGTCGAAGCCGGGCATGACCTCACCCATCTGCTGGAACGCCGGGTTCAAGCCGCCAAGCGACTGCATGTCGGTTTGCGGGCGCATGTATTCGTCACGGTCAAGGATCGCGAGGCCGTTCTGATCACGTACGGTGATGACGGATTTGTCAAAGCGGCCCTCTTCCCAAGCCCGCGCCGCGCGCTGCTGGGACTGCATGGCCAACTGGTCGGCCTCGTCACGGGTGAAACCGAATTCGGTGGCAATGATATCGGCCGAAATACCCTGCGGCACGAAGTATTTCTCCATCGCCAGCGTCGGGTCCACGGCAATCGCGGCACCGTCAGCGCCCATCGCGACACGGCCCATCATCTCGACACCGCCAGCGATATAACCATTGCCCGCGCCGCCTTTGACTTGGTTGGCAGCAAGGTTCACGGCCTCCATGCCGGAGGCACAGAAACGGTTGATGGCCAAACCGGGGATACGCTCGTCCAAATCGGACGCCAGCACCGCTGAGCGTGCCAGACAGCCGCCCTGTTCCATCACTTGCGTGACGTTGCCCCAGATCACGTCCTCAACGGCATGACCTTCAAGGTTGTTGCGCTCTTTCAGCGCGTTCAATGTCTGTGCCGACAACCGCAGCGAGGTGACTTCATGCAGCGCGCCGTCCTTGCGGCCCTTGCCGCGTGGGGTGCGGATCGCGTCGTAGATGTAAACGTCTTGGGTCATGTTCATGTCCTCCGAGGGTCAGGCGCGGTCAGCAGGGCTGCCGGGCATCAGGTCGTATGGGGCCTTCCAGCCCGGTGTTTCGCTCAAACGCGTGAGCCACGCGTCGATATGGGGCCAGTCGCTGCGGTCAAAGCCAAAAGGCTCGGGGTAATAAAGATACCCGCAGCAGCTGAGGTCTGCGTTGGTCAATTCGTCGCCCACGATCCAGTCGCGGCCGTCGAGATGGTCGTTCAGCACGCCGTAGGCTGCCTTGAGCCGCCCTTGGCTAAAGGCAATAACCTCGGCGGGGCGTTTGTCTTCGGGCAGGAAATTCATCAAGAAACGGGTCATCCCAGCAACACCACTCAGCTTGTGGTTATCCCATAGCACCCAACGCATTATTTCACGCCGTTCCGTCGCGTCGCCGCCGCCGAATTTGCCCGCCTTTTCCGCGACGTAATCCTGAATCACGCCCGATTGCGTGAGCCGGAGATCGCCGTCGATCATCACCGGGGCCTCGCCCATGTTGTTGATCTGCGCGCGATAGTCGGGCTGCCGCGTCTGGCCGCCGAAAAAGTCGACCTTCACCGGCTTCCAGTCCAAGCCTGAGAGTTCCAAGGCAAGCGCGGCCTTATAGGCGTTGCCGGATTCGCCAAAGCAGTAAAGCTGGATGGTCACGTATCATTCCTCCTCAATCTGTCATCGTTCGCGGCACGGTCGGACGGTATTTGGTAAAAGGATGAAGAGGGGGTCTTGCGCCCTTATTTTCATCCTTTCTTAAATACCTCTGCGCGGCGGCCGGGGCTGGGCGCGCGGTCAGAGATTGCGCGCGATCAGTTCCTTCATGATCTCGTTGGTGCCGCCGTAGATGCGCTGCACCCGCGCGTCGGCCCACATTTCGCCGACCGCATATTCCTGCATGAAGCCGTAGCCACCGTGCAGTTGCAAGCAGGCATCAAGCACTTCGCCTTGGGTGTCGGTCAGCCAGTATTTTTGCATCGCGGCCTTATCGACGGTTAGCTCCCCGCGCAGATGTTCGCTGATGCATTCGTCGAGGAAGGCGCGGGCCACCATGGTTTTGGTTTTCACTTCGGCCAGTTGGAAGCGGGTGTTCTGGAACTGGGTCAGCGGGCCGCCGAAGGCTTCGCGTTCTTTGCAGTATTGAATCGTGCGCGCCACGGCGCCTTCCATCGCGCCGACCGCACCGCAGCCGATGATCAGGCGTTCTTGCGGGAGTTGTTGCATCATTTGGTAGAAGCCTTGGCCTTCGTCTTGGCCAAGGATGTTTTCTGGTGGGATTTCGACGTTGTCGAAGAACAGTTCTGAGGTGTCCGCCGCATGCAGGCCGATCTTGTCGAGGTTGCGGCCGCGTTGAAAACCCTGTGCGCCGTCGGTTTCGACGACAACGAGCGAGACGCCTTTGGAACCTTCCTTGGGGTCGGTTTTGGCCGCGACGATGATCAGATTGGCGTGCTGGCCGTTGGTGATGAAGGTCTTTTGGCCAGAGAGCTTATAGGCGTTGCCGTCGCGGATCGCCTTGGTTTTGATCCGCTGCACGTCCGATCCGGTGGAAGGTTCGGTCATCGCCAGCGCGCCGACCAACTCGCCCGAGACCATCTTGGGCAGCCAGCGTTTTTTCTGGTCTTCGGTGCCATAGGCGAGGATGTAATGCGCGACGATGCCCGAGTGGATGCCATGGCCCCAAGAGGCGAGGTTGGCGCGCGAGCCTTCGATCAGAATCGCGGCTTCGTGGCCGAAATCACCGCCGGCCCCGCCATATTCTTCGGGCACCGAGGGGCAGAGCAGGCCGAGCTCACCCGCCTGTGCCCAAGTCTCGCGGTCCATTTGGCCTTGTTTGCGCCATTTCTCGAACTTGGGCGCCCATTCGGCGTCGATGAATTGCGCCGTCATATCGGCGATCATCTGGTGTTCGTCGGTCATCCAGCTGGATGTCTTGCCTTGCGTCATCCGCCCCTCCCCAGGGTTCAGCGTTTGCGGCTTTCCAGTTCGGCGTTGAACAGGCGCAGCCGCGCGGTCAGGTTTTCTTCGTTCATGACCGAGTTGAAATTCTCGAACAGGAACGACAGTGCTTCCCCTTCATCAAGACCTGCATCCGTGCTGAACTTCTTCAGCCTGCGGTAGCCCTCTTCGGTCATGGCGACGGGGAAGCGGCGGGTCAGGCGGAAGCGTTTTGGCATGGTCTCTCCGGGTGTTGGGCAGGGTGGGGGACAGGCCCCCACCACCCGTTTTAGAAGTTTGCGGCCTCCAGCGCCATGACAGTATCCGCGCCCGATTGGATGCGGGTCAGGTGCAGCGCCGTGGCGGGCAGTTGCCGTGCCATATAGTAGCGCCCGGTGGCCAACTTCGTCTCATAGAACGTGGCGTCGCCGCTGCCGTTCTTCAACGCCTCTTTTGCCGCGAGACCCATTTTGGCCCACATCAGGCCAAGGCAGACATGGCCGAACATATGCATGAAGTCGTTGGAGCCTGCGAGCGCGTGGTTGGGGTTCTTCATGCCGTTCTGCATGAAGTACATGCCCGCCGATTGAAGGTCTTTGCTGGCCGCCTTTAGCGGGTCGAGGAAGGCTGCGTCGAACTCGGCATCTTGGCCCGCGTTGTCCTTGATGAAGCCTTTGATCAGATCGAAGAACGCCATCACATGTTTGCCGCCGTCTTGGGCCAGTTTGCGGCCCACGAGGTCGAGCGCCTGGACGCCGTTGGCACCTTCGTAGATTTGGGCGATGCGGGCGTCGCGGGTGAACTGGGACATGCCCCATTCTTCGATATAGCCGTGGCCGCCGTAGACCTGCTGGGCCTTCACGGTCATATCGTAGCCTTGATCGGTCAAGAAACCTTTGATCACCGGGGTCAGCAGCGACACGAGGCCGTCGGCGTCTTTATCCTCGGCGCGGTGGGCGGCGTCGATCATTGTCGCACCCCAAAGGATGAAGGCGCGGGCGGCTTCGACAAAGCTTTTTTGGTCCATCAGCGAGCGGCGGATGTCGGGGTGGACGATCAGCGGATCGGCGGGCTTTTCAGGCGCCACGGCACCGGTCACGGCGCGGCCCTGCAGGCGGTCGTTGGCGTAGATCACAGCGTTCTGATAGGCGACTTCGGCCTGTGCCAGACCCTGCATGCCGACGCCGACGCGGGCTTCGTTCATCATGGTGAACATGGCGCGCATGCCCTTGTGCTCGGTCCCCAGCAGATAGCCGGTGGCACCGTCGTAGTTCATCACGCAGGTGGAGTTGCCGTGGATGCCCATCTTCTCTTCGATGGAGCCGACGGAGACGCCGTTGCGCTCACCCAAGGAGCCGTCTTCGTTCACCATGAACTTGGGCACGATGAAGAGCGACACGCCTTTGATGCCTTCGGGGCCGCCTTCGATCTTGGCCAGCACCAGATGGATGATGTTGTCGGCCATGTCGTGTTCACCCGACGAGATGAAGATTTTCTGGCCGGAGATCTTGTAGCTGCCATCGTCCTGCGGCGCGGCTTTGGTGCGCATTAGGCCCAGATCGGTGCCGCAATGCGGCTCGGTCAGGTTCATCGTGCCGGTCCACTCGCAGGACACCATCTTGGGCAGATAGGTATCTTTCTGCGCGTCGGTGCCATGGGCGAGGATCGCCGAGGCCGCGCCGTGGGTCAGGCCCTGATACATGGTGAAGGCTTGGTTCGCGGCAGAGAACATCTCGCCCACAGCGGTGCCGAGGACATAGGGCATGTTTTGCCCGCCATAAGCTTCGGGCATGTCGAGGCCCGTCCAGCCGCCTTCTTTCACCTTTTCAAAGGCTTCCTTGAAGCCTTTGGGCGTATAGACCACGCCATTCTCCAAGCGGCAGCCTTCTTGGTCACCCACGGCGTTCAGCGGGGCGAGGACTTCGGAGGTCAGCTTGCCTGCTTCTTCAAGAATGGCGGAGGTGAAATCAGGCTCCAGCTCATCATAGCCGGGGGTCTTGCTTTCGGTCACTTTCAGCACGTCGTGCAGAACGAATTGCAGGTCTTTGGTGGGGGCTGTGTAACTGGGCATCTTTGCTCTCCGGGTCGTCTTTTTATGGATGTGGGTGCAGGCATTGCCGCCGGGGTTGTTCGGCTGCGTTTATTCAGCGGCGCGGCGGGGTTGGTTCATGGAGGAAATCATCTTTTCCCCCCATTTTAACTGGTCTTTAAGGTCTTCGATTGCTTCATTCAGCTCTTCGCGGCGCGATTCGAGGTCGGCCAGACGGGCGCGGGCGATTTCATAGGCTGCGGCGATTTGCGTCTGCTGCTGGTCACCCATGTGATAGAGGTCGAGCAACTGACGGATCTCTTCGAGGCTGAAACCAAAGCGTTTGCCGCGCAGGATCAGCTTGAGCCGGGCACGGTCGCTTTTGGTAAAAAGGCGTTTTTGGCCCTCGCGCAACGGAAAGAGCAGCTCTTTCGCTTCGTAGAACCGCAGGGTCCGCGGGGTCACTTCAAAAGCGTCGCACATCTGGCGAATGGTCAGCGTGTCGGCGGTCATCTCTTCACTCTCCAATCGTCGTTTCGAGACTTCAGTTGGGGGCTGACCTTGCTGATACAACGGGAGTTGACGTTGACGTAAGCGATACGTTGCGTCACTTTATACGCGGGGGGATTTCCTGTAGGTTGGGACAGGTGGGGCGCCCCCGCCCCCGATGGGCTTGAGCATCAAAGTGGGTAGGAGATGGCAAACCTCGATCAAAACGGGCCGAAAACGCTGGACGAACTGGTTCACTGCGCGCAGAACGCCACCTCCGCTGCGGGTATTTTGGCCTGCGGTCTAGGCTATTATCAAGGGCTTGGGATCGATCTGGTCAGCTATCACGGGGACAGCCCCGGCGCACCTGCGATCCTCTATAAGTTCAACGGCAATGGCGCGGAGGGGCCGCAGTGGCATTCGCAATTTCTGGATGTAGAGAAGCTGCGCGAAAGCCCTGTCGAAGCGCTGGCCCGACAACAGGTGATGCCGCTCTATTGGTCGGATGTGGCGGGCGCGGCGCGGCTGACCCCTGCGGAAAGCGTCTATATGAAAGGGTTGATGCGGCGCTACCCGAATGACGGCATCTCCCTCAAAGTGCATGGCCCGGGCGGGGATTCCGCCGTTGTGGGGCTGGGGTTTGCCGCCAAACAGGCGCGTCTGTCGCCGGGGGCGTTGTACAAACTTCTCAGCGCGGCCCAAATCGCGCATCTGCGCTATTGCGCCTTGGCCGAAAGCCAATCGGCACGCGATTTCGGCCTTTCTCCGCGTGAAGTTGAGGTGCTGGAGTGGATCGCCACCGGCAAGAGCAACAGCGTCATTGCCGAAATACTGGGGATTTCGCCTCATACGGTCGATACGATCGTGCGGCGGATCTTTTCCAAGCTTGACGTGAATGACCGCACCACCGCCGCCATCCGGGGTCTGGGCGCGGGGCTGCTGCGCCGTCCAAAAGAAGGGCCGCCCTAGGCGGTATGCTGACCCCGCGTCATTGTCGCGTGACTGCGTGACATGACCCTGCGTCGGACCGGCTGTAGGTGCGGGTCCTTCACCCAAAGAGGTTCGAAGCATGTCACAAAAACAAGAACAGACTGGTAATGGGGCTGGCAACGGTTCCGACGCGCAGACCCGCGTACGCGTGGTCGCGGATTTGAAAGCCGCATCTGAAACCATCGAGAACAGCGCATTCGATTTGGCGGGCGATGCGAGCCCAGATGTGGTTTCAGACCTCATCCGCATCACCGCGGATTTGCAGATGCTGATCGCGCAGTTGTCGCAGTCCGGCGGCCGCTGAGGCTGCGGGTCAGCCCTCGTTCGAAGCGATTGCCGCGGCGGTGTCGTCGCGCAGCTTTTGCAGTTCCGCCATGGCTTCGTCCAACTGGCGGCGCTGCTCGGCCAGTTCTTCTAGCTGACCATCTGCCATGGTGACCCACGTACGCATCTGCGCCTCGGTCCCCTCTTTTTCATAGATCAACAGCCACTGCCGGATGTCTTCCAGCGCAAAGCCGAACTTGCGGCCGCGCAGGATCAGCTTCATCCGCGCCCGTTCACGCGGGCCATAGAAGCGCGAGCGCCCCTCGCGGTGCGGTTGCAGCAATTCGATATACTCGTAATAGCGCAACGTCCGTGGCGTCACGTCAAATGCCGCGCACATCTCTTTGAATGTCAGGCGTTCATCGTCCAAAGCATCTACTCCCTTCAGGCAAACTATGGTCACGCGCGGGGATGCGCAACAGGTGGTCTTGCCCTTTCGCCATCCCCCCATGATAAAGGTCAAAACCAGACGCAAAGGGGTGGGCTGCATGTCGGATAAGTTGAAAATGGCGCGACAGTTCATTCAGGCGCTGCCCCATTCCATGGCGCTCGGGATGGAGCTGCAGGAGTTGGGCGATGGCTCTGCCGTGATCACCATGCCCTATGATGACAAACTGGTGGGCGACCCCAAAACCGGAGTGATCAGCGGCGGGGCGGTCTCGGCCTTGATGGACACTTGCTGTGGCGCGGCGGTGATGAGCCACCCCAGCAATCCCTCGGCTACCGCCACCATGGATCTGCGGATCGAATACCTGCGCGCCGCCACGCCGGGCCAAACGATCACCACCCGCGCGACCTGCTATCACGTCACCCGCTCGGTCGCCTTTGTGCGCGCCACGGCGACGGATGAGGACGCCGAGAATTTCGTGGCCACCGCCACAGGAACCTTCACCGTGGAGGGCCACAAATGACCAAACATCGCAAGCCAGAGCCGGTTCAGGTGATCAAGCAACGCCGCGACGGGGTGCTGCGCGCCATGGTCGAAGGTGTGCCCTATATCCGCTTTCTGGGCATCGAGTTTGAGCGCCGTGGGGATGAGCTGACAGGCATCATGCCCTTTTCCGAACAGTTGATCGGCAACCCGATCCTGCCTGCGTTGCATGGCGGTGCAACGGCGGCCTTCTTGGAGGTGACCGCGATCATCACCCTAAGCTGGGGACTGATCTGGGAGGACATGGAAAGCGGCGCGCTTGATCTGGACAATCTGGATGCCGATCATTTGCCCCGGCTGCCCAAAACGATCGATTTCACCGTGGATTACCTGCGCTCCGGTCTGCCGCGCGATGCCTATGCACGGGCGCGGATCAACCGGTCGGGGCGGCGCTATGCCTCTGTGCATGTTGAGGCGTGGCAGGACAACCGCAGCCGCATTTTTGCTCAGGCCACGGGCCATTTCCTGATGCCGCAGCGGCGTGGCTGACCTTAAAGCCGAAGCCGAGCCGCTCAGCGAGGCAGAAGTGCGCGCGGTTAAGCGTGGCACGCTGGTGGCGCGCGATGTGGTGACCCATCGCCGCGTGCTTAAGATCGCCGTTCCCATTGTCATTTCCAACGCCACCGTCCCGATCCTTGGCGCGGTCGATACCGGCGTGGTCGGGCAGATGGGGGCCGCGGCACCCATCGGCGCGGTGGGGCTGGGGGCGATCATCCTGTCGGCGCTTTACTGGATTTTCGGCTTTCTGCGGATGGGCACCGTGGGCCTGACCGCGCAGGCGGCGGGCAATGGCGAAGAGGGCGAGGTCGCGGCGCTGCTGACACGCGGGCTGCTGATCGGCGCGGGCGCCGGACTGGTGCTGATGGCGCTGCAACTGCCGCTCTTTTGGGCGTCGTTTCAACTCGCCCCCGGATCACCGGAGGTAGAGGGGCTGGCGCGGCAATATATGGCGATCCGCATCTGGTCCGCGCCTGCTGCCATCTCGATCTATGCGATCACCGGCTGGCTCATCGCGCAGGAACGCAGCCGTGCCGTGCTGGTGTTGCAGGTCTGGATGAACGGGCTGAACATCCTGCTGGATCTGTGGTTCGTGCTGGGCCTCGGCTGGGGTGTCGAGGGCGTGGCCATCGCCACCTTCCTCGCGGAGTGGAGCGGGGCGGTCTTGGGGCTGTGGTTCTGCCGGGCGGCCTTTGCCGGGGTAGCCTGGCGCGACTGGGCGCAGGTCTTTGACGGACCGCGCTGGACGCGCATGATGCGGGTGAATACCGACATCCTGATCCGCTCACTGCTGTTGCAGGCGATCTTTGTCTCGTTCCTCTTCATGGGGTCGGGCTTGGGCGATGTGACGCTGGCGGCCAATCAGGTGCTGCTGCAATTCCTGATGATCACCTCCTACGGGCTGGACGGTTTCGCCTTTGCCGCCGAGGCGATCATTGGCCGGGCCTACGGCGCGGGGCAGCGTGATGTCCTGCGGCGCGGAGCGGTGCTGACCTCCGCTTGGGCGCTGCTGGTCAGCTTGGCGCTGGCGCTGGTCTTTGCCGTTTCGGGCGGGGGGATCATTGATCTGATGGCCAAGGCGCCACAGGTGCAAGACCTCGCGCGGGTCTATCTGCCCTATATGGTCGCGGCCCCGGTTCTGGGCTGCGCGGCCTATATGTTTGACGGCATCTTCATCGGTGCCACGCGGTCGCGCGACATGCGCAATATGATGCTGGTGTCATTTCTGGTCTATGCCGTGACGGCGCTGATTTTGGTGCCGGGCTTGGGCAACCACGGGCTGTGGATATCGCTCTTGGTGTCCTTCGTGGTGCGGGGCATAACCTTGGCGCTGCGCTATCCGGCACTGGAACGCGCGGCGGGCTAGAGCAGCCTTTGCACCGCTTCCGGCGGGCGCCCGATCACGGCGCCGCTTTGGCCAAAGGCGATGGGGCGTTCGATCAGGATCGGATGGGCGGCCATGGCGTCGATCAGCGTCTCTTCGGGGCTGTCCTTGGTCAGACCCATCTCTTTGAACACCTTCTCGCCGGTCCGCATCATCTCAATCGGGCGGAGGCCAAGAGCGTCGCGGGCGGCGATGATCTCATCCCGCGTCGGGGCGTCTTCGAGGTAACGCCGGAGGCTCACGTCCACGCCCGCCTCTTCGATCAAGGCCAGCACCTGCCGCGATTTCGAACAGCGCGGATTGTGCCACAGGGTGATCATAGCCAATCCTCGCGTTTGCTGCCCACGGCCTCGGCCACGGTGGCGAAACCATCGCGCGCCAAAAGCGCATCGAGCCCCGTGGTGATCTCACGCACCAGCCCAAGACCGCCAAAGACCAGCGCGGTGTAAAGTTGCAACGCCGAGGCACCGGCGCAGATCTTGGCATAGGCGGTCTGCGCATCCGACACCCCGCCAACGCCGATCAACGGAATATCCGTTAGCCCCGCCAGCCGCGCCAAGACGCGAGTCGACCGCTCAAACAATGGCGCACCGGAGAGGCCGCCCGCCTCAGCCGCATGGGCGCTGGCAAGACCTGTCCGGTCGAGCGTGGTATTGGTCGCAATGATGGCAGCGACGCCTGAATTTTGAGCAACCTCGGCCACGTCCTCGATCTCGGCTTCGCTGAGATCGGGGGCGATTTTCAGGAAAACGGGCGTGGCACCGCGCACGTCCATCACCCCTTCGAGCAGGGCGGAAAGCGCCGCCTTGCCCTGAAGATCGCGCAGCTTCTCGGTGTTGGGGGAGGAGACATTGACCGTCGCGAAATCGACGTGATTGCGCGCGGCGGTCATCACCCGGGCAAAGTCGGCAGCGCGGTCTGGGCTGGTCTTGTTCGCACCAAGGTTCAGCCCCACCGGCACACCGGCGCCGCGGCGCGAAAGCCGGGCGCAGATCGCCTCCATCCCCTCGTTGTTAAAGCCGAAGCGGTTGATCGCGGCGCGGTCTTCGGTCAGGCGAAACAGACGCGGGCGCGGGTTGCCGGGCTGGGGCAGGGGCGTGGCGGCGCCCACTTCGATAAAGCCGAAACCGGCGCGGGAAAGCGGGGCGACCGCGGTCGCGTTCTTGTCAAAACCCGCGGCCAGCCCGACGGGGTTCGGCAGATCCAGCCCAGCAACCGTTGTGTGTAAGCGTGCAGAGGTCTGCGGCCCGGGGGCCGGGGCCAGGCCCGCCCGCAAAGCCCGGATCGCCAGCCCATGCGCCGCTTCGGGGTCAATCCGGTGCAGCGCGTTAAGGCCCATTTTTTCGATCACCGGCATCATGCGCTTGCTGCGCCCAGACCGGCGGGGAATTCATGAGCGCCATCCACCAAGGGCAGGGGCTGTGCCCAGACCACGTCTTCGATCTTGAGCGGGCGGTAGAGATGCGGGAAAAGCGCGCCGCCCCGCGACGGCTCCCATTCCAGCGCATCGCCCAAGCTTTCGGCCTCAAGAGCGAGCAGGAAAAGACCCTCTTCGCCCTTGAAATGCTTGGCGGCGGTTTCCTCGGCCTGTTCGGCGGTGGAGAAATGCACATAGCCATCGGTGACATCAATCGGCGCCCCGTCTGAGACCCCGTTCTTGCGCAGCGCAGCCCATTCGTCTGCGCGGAGTATCTTGAAAATCAGCATGGCTTGTGATGCCCGCCGGGCGGGGCGGGGTCAAGACCCGCGGGTGACCATAGGGCAGGTGATATGACCTTTGACACGGATCAAACCCCGCGCCACGATACCGGCATAACAACCAACAGGGGAACTATCATGAAACGATTCCTGACCGCGACCGCAGCGCTGGCTTTGACCAGTGGCATGGCGGCAGCTGAATATAACCTCACCATTCTGCACACCAATGATTTTCACGCGCGGTTTGAGCCGATCAGCAAATATGACGGTCCCTGCGGTGCCGAAGACAATACAGCAGGCGAGTGTTTCGGTGGCTCTGGCCGGCTGATGACCGCGATCACCGAGGCGCGCGAGCGGGCAGGCAACAGCATCCTTGTGGACGGCGGTGACCAGTTTCAGGGCACGTTGTTCTACACCCAGTACAAGGGCGCATTGGCCGCCGAGATGATGAACCAGATGGGCTATGACGCGATGACCGTGGGCAACCATGAATTCGACGATGGCCCCGAAGTGCTGCGCGGCTTTATGGACGCCTTGGAATTCCCGGTGCTGATGTCCAACGCTGATGTTACGGCGGAGCCGCTTCTGGCCGACAAGCTGGCCAAATCGACCGTGATCGAAAAGGGAGGCGAACAGATCGGCTTGATCGGCCTGACGCCGCAAGACACGCATGAGTTGGCCAGCCCCGGCGACAATATCACCTTCTCTGATCCTGTTGCCGCCGTGCAGGGCGAGGTTGATCTGCTGATTGCTAGGGGCGTGAACAAGATCATCGTGCTCAGCCACTCAGGCTATAGCGTTGACCAGAAAGTGGCGGCGGAAACCACTGGGGTCGATGTGATCGTGGGCGGCCATACCAACACGCTGCTCAGCAATACGAACGAGCGTGCCGAGGGTCCCTATCCGACGATGGTGGGCGAGACGGCAATCGTGCAGGCCTATGCCTATGGCAAATTCCTTGGCGAGTTGAATGTGACCTTTGACGATGAGGGCAATATCACCAAGGCCGAGGGCGAGCCGCTGATCATGGACGCTGCCGTGACCGAAGATCAGGACACCGTTGACCGTATCGCCGAAGCTGCCAAGCCGCTTGAGGAAATCCGCAACCGGGTGGTGGCCGATACAGCCGAGGCAATCGACGGGGAGCGCGGCAACTGTCGCGCGCAGGAATGCTCAATGGGCAACCTTGTGGCCGACGCGATGCTTGACCGGGTGAAGGATCAGGGCATCGACGTGGCGATTGCCAACTCGGGCGGGCTGCGTGCCTCTATCGACGCGGGCGAGGTGACGATGGGTGAAGTGCTGACCGTGTTGCCGTTCCAGAACACATTGTCGACCTTCCAAGTCACCGGCGCGCAACTGATCGAGGCGTTGGAAAACGGCGTGAGCCAGCATGAAGAGGGCGCAGGGCGTTTCCCCCAAGTGGCGGGCATGTCCTTTGCCTTTGATCCCAAGGCAGAAGCTGGCAGCCGGATCAGCGACGTGATGGTCGCGGGTGCGCCGATTGACCTTGAGAAAACCTATGGTGCCGTCTCGAACAACTACGTTCGCAACGGTGGCGATGGCTATGCGATGTTCAAGGACGCCGCCAATGCCTATGACTACGGCCCCGATCTGGCGGATGTCACGGCCGAGTATCTGGCCAAGGATGGCACATACAAGCCCTATACCGACGGTCGTATCACCATGAAATAAGGACAGGTTTTGGCCTGATTGACTTGGGCGCGTCCTGAAAGGGGCGCGCCCTTTTGGTTTGGTGATCCTTGAGAAACGCCGCGCTATTGCACCTTCCACCGGGCAGGATACACAGGGGGCAGCAGATAGATAGGAGACCC